>JBHJOJ010000103.1:0-3230 GCA_050329835.1 Kineosporiaceae bacterium
CGGCCCGGGAGGACCTCGCGACCCGGGAGGCCCGCACCGGGCCGCGGTCACGGGACGCCCTGACCGTCGAGAGCGAGCGCCTGGCCGGGCAGGCCGAGGCCGGGCCGACGGTCACCCCCGTCCCCGAGCCGACGCCGCAGGCCGCACCCGAGCCGGCGCCCGAGCCGGAGCCGGCACCCGAGCCGGAGCCGGAACCCGAGCCCGTGCCCGGTGGCACCCCGGACGCCAACCGGGACCTCGCCCGGTCCATGATCGGGGAGTACGGGTGGAGCGGCGACCAGTGGGAGTGCCTCGACCTGCTGTGGCAGCAGGAGAGCAGCTGGGAGCACACCGCCGAGAACCCCTCCAGCGGCGCCTACGGCATCCCGCAGTCCCTGCCGGCGTCCAAGATGGAGACCCACGGCGGCGACTGGCGGACCAACCCGGCGACCCAGATCGCCTGGGGGCTGGACTACATCGACGGCCGCTACGGCACCCCGTGCTCGGCGTGGTCCTTCCACCTCGACAACAACTGGTACTGACCCCACCGGCGCGGCCGCGGCCCGGGACGCCGGCGGCTACCGTTCCGGGCGCGCTCGGGTCGAGCGGAGCCGCTGCACCACGAACCAGGCGACGAGGGCGACGACCACGACGACCACCCCGATCCCGATCGGCTCGACGTAGTGGCCCACCCGCTCCCACTGCTCCCCGAGCAGGTACCCGGCGAGCACGAGGACGACGTTCCAGACCCCGCTGCCGATCGCGGTGTACACGGCGAAGGGCAGCAGGCGCATGCCGCTGACCCCGGCCGGGATCGAGATCAGGCTGCGGATCTGGGGGATCACCCGTCCCACCAGGACCGCGATCGGCCCGTAGCGGTCGAACCAGGCGTCGGCGCGGTACACGTCCGACGAGGTCAGCAGCGGGACCCGGTCGGCGATCCGGGCGAGGCGGTCGGTGCCGAGGGCGATGCCGATGCCGTACAGGACCAGGGCCCCGACCACCGAGCCGGCGGTCGCCCACAGGATCGCCTCGGCCAGGGTCAGTGTGCCGCGCGACGCCGCGAAGCCGGCGACGGGGAGGATGACCTCGCTGGGCAGGGGCGGGAACACGTTCTCGAGAGCGACCAGGAAGCCGATCCCCGGCCCCCCCAGCCGCTCGACGACGTCGATCACCCAGCCGGTGAGCCCACCCTCGGGGGAGGCGGTGACTGCGGTCACGCCGCCGGCCCCCCTGCCTGCCCGGTCATCGTGGTGACGTCGAGGAGCCGGTCCAGCTCGGCCTCGGTGAGGCCCTCGCCGTCCACGTGCCCGAGGGCGATGACGGCCTCGCGGATCGTGAGCCGGTGGGCGAGGGCGTGCTTGACGACGGTCGCGGCCGCCTCGTAGCCCACGACTCGGTTGAGAGGCGTGACGATCGACGGGCTCGACTCCGCCAGTGTCCGGCAGCGCTCGACGTCGGCCGTGATCCCGGCCACGCACCGGTCGGCGAACAGCCGGCTCGACGTCGACAGCAGGCGCGCCGACTCCAGCACGTTCCGTGCCATCACCGGGATCATGACGTTGAGCTCGAAGGTGCCGCTGGCACCGGCCCACGCGACGCAGGCGTCGTCGCCGACCACCTGCGCGCACACCATGAGGACCGCCTCGGGCAGCACCGGGTTGACCTTGCCCGGCATGATCGACGACCCGGGCTGGAGGTCCGGGAGCCGGATCTCGCCCAGCCCGGTCATCGGGCCGGACGCCTTCCACCTCAGGTCGTTGGCGACCTTGGTGAGCGAGACCGCCACGGTCCGCAGCGCGGCCGACGCCTCGACGAGGCCGTCCCGGGCGCCCTGGGCCTCGAAGTGGTCGCGGGCCTCGGTGATCGGCAACCCGGTGTCGGCGGCGAGCCGCGCGACGACGGCGGCGGCGAAGCCGGGCGGGGTGTTGATGCCGGTGCCGACGGCCGTCCCGCCCAGCGGCACCTCGGCCACCCGGGGCAGCGCCGCCTCGACCCGCTCGATTCCGCGGCGGACCTGGGCCGCCCAGCCGCCGAACTCCTGCCCCAGCGTGACGGGCGTCGCGTCCATGAGGTGGGTGCGCCCAGTGGTCACCACGCTCGCGAGCTCGTCCGCCTTGGCCTCCAGAGCGCCGGCGAGGCGGTCCAGGGCCGGGACGACGTCGTGGACGAGCGCCGCCGTCACGGCGACGTGGACCGACGTGGGGAAGACGTCGTTGCTCGACTGGCTGGCGTTGACGTGGTCGTTCGGGTGGACCTCACGGCCCAGGCGGCGGGTGGCCAGGGTGGCGAGCACCTCGTTCATGTTCATGTTACTGCTGGTGCCCGACCCGGTCTGGAAGACGTCGACGGGGAACTGGGCCGGGTCCGGGTCGGCGACGACCTCGTCGGCGGCCGCCTGGATCGCGCGGGCGACGTCGGCGTCGAGGACGCCGAGCTCGGCGTTGACCGCGGCGGCGGCCTTCTTCACCCGGGCCAGCGCCGCGATGTGCGTGGCCTCCAGTCCCCGGCCGCTGATCGGGAAGTTCTCGACCGCGCGCTGCGTCTGCGCCCGGTAGAGCGCGTCCGCGGGCACGAGGACCTCGCCCATGGTGTCGCGCTCGACGCGCATCCCGGGCGGTGGGGGCTTAGGGGTCTGGCTCGTGGTGTCGTCCGGCACGGGCGTCATCCTGGCAGGCTGAGGTCGTGACCACGTCCCGGTCCGCCGCCGCGGACTCCCTTGCCGAGCGGGTCCGGCCGCTCCTCGTCCCCGCCCAGCTGGCCGCGGTCGCGGTGCTGCTGCTGCCCCGCGGGGTGGCGCGGCGCCCGCCGGCGCCGGTCCGTGCCGCCGGGGGACTGCTGCTGCTGGGCGGCGGTGCCCTGGCCGTCGCCGGCGCGCGGGTCCTCGGCCGGGATCTCACCCCCTTCGTCGACCCCCGGGCCGGCGCGGCCCTGCGGACGGCCGGGCCGTACGCGGTGTCCCGGCACCCCGTCTACACCGGGATGCTGGCCGCGGCGGCGGGGTGGACGGCGATCCGGGGTCATCTGCACGGGGCCGCCGCGACGGCCGCGCTGGCCGGCGTGTTCCACCTCAAGGCGGGACTGGAGGAGCGTCGGTTGCGGGAGCGCTTCGGCCCCGCCTACGACGACTACGCCCGCCGCGTCCCTCGGCTGCTGGGGGCGCCGGGGGGTCGGGCGGACTGACGGCCGCGGCGCCGGATGCCGTCCGCGGCGCCGGCGCTCCGCGCGTCAGGCGGCGCCGGCCTCCAGCT
>JBHJOJ010000104.1:0-26220 GCA_050329835.1 Kineosporiaceae bacterium
CGCCGCGCCCCCGGTCGCCCTGGCCCGTCGCCGGACCCGCCGGGCGGTCACCGCCGCGGCCGTCGTCGCGGTGGTCCTCGCCGTCGTGCTGTGGGCGGCGGAGGGCGGGCTCGCCGCCCTGTCCTCGCCGCCCCTGGCCGTCGAGTCCGTCGGGGGGCTGGCGGGCATGGTCGGATCGGCGCTGCTGGCCCTGCTCGTCGTGCTCGTCGCCGGCGTGCCGGCGATCGAGAACGCGTTCGGCCGCGCCCGGCTGCTGCGGTGGCACGTCGCGGTCGGCGCCACGTCGTTCGCCCTGGTGGTCGGGCACGCCTTCCTCGCCGTGGCGGCGTCCGCCCTGGTCGAGGACGACTCGGTGCTCGAGGCGGCCTGGCGCCTGCTGTCGGACTTCCCGGCCACCACCCTCGCCGCCGTCGGCCTCGGGTTGCTCGTGCTGGTCGTCGTCACCTCCCGGGCCGCGGCGCGCGCCTCGCGCGGGCGGGACGCCTGGCACCTGCTGCACCTCTACGGCTACCTGGGCGTGTTCCTCGCCCTGCCGCACCTGATCGTCACGTCCGGCGCGGCGGGGGCCCTGTACTGGCTGGCCCTCTACCTCGTGGCCGCCGGGGCGGTCCTCACGTGGCGGGTACACGCGCCGCTCACCCGGTCGCTGCGGCACCAGCTCGTCGTCTCGGAGGTGCTGCCGGAGTCCGACACCACCGTCACCGTGGTGCTGCGAGGGCGGCGACTGGACGAGCTCGCGGCGGTGCCTGGGTCGGTGGTGCGCCTGCGGTTCCTCGACGGGCGCCGCTGGTTCGCCGTGCACCCCGCCGCCGTCCAGTCGGGTCCCGCGGGCTCGCGGCTGCGGCTGTCGGTGGTCCGCGCCGCCGGCGACGGCCGGCCCGGCGACGTCGCCAAGGGCACCTGGGTCCTGCTCGAGGAACCGTCGCCCACCTTCACGGCGGCCTCGCGGACGCAGGCCCGCCTCGCCGTCCTCGCCGCCGGCACGGGGATGGCGCCGTTGCGGGCGCTGCTGGAGGGCCTGCCCTACGACGCCGGCGACGTCGTCGTCGTCCACCGGGTCCACGACGCGGCCCGGGCACCGTTCCGGGACGAGCTGGCGGCCCTGGCGACCCGACGGGGGGTGGAGGTGATCCCGCTGGAGGGCCCACGGTCCCCGGACCGCGCGTCGTGGCTGCCGGCCGATGCGGCGGAGCGGATCGGCGACGCCGAGGCGATCACGCACCTGGTGGCGGACATCGCCGACCGTGACGTCTACGTCAGCGGGCCGGCGGAGTGGGTGGCCCTGGTGCTCAGGGCGCTGCGGTCGGCAGGGGTTCCGGTGGACCGCGTCCACGCCGACTCCTTCGTGGGCTGATCCTTCGGGCGCCATCAGAACTGCACGCGTTCACCCGTAACCGCACAGACCGCCCCAGGGACCGGGCACCCCTCCGCCGGCCCGCGACCGGGGTGGCGATGCCGCGGCGACATCCCCGGCGGATGCAGGTCACGGATCGGGAACAGCGCCCGGCCGCAGCGGGTGGGCGCCTTGACACCGCCGCCCCCCCGTGGGCACTCTCGCCTGCGATCTCTGTTCGGTCGATCAGGAACCACCATGCGTCGACCAGCGGGGATCATCTCGACTCACTAGGAGGCAACGGTGCCGATCCGTCGAAGCGCCCCCCGCGCCCTGTCCCTGCCGCGGCGCTCGCTCTACCTGCCGCCCACCGTGTCGCGCCGAACCGTGCTCAAGGGTGCGGCCGGCGCCGGGGCGCTGTCCGCCATGGGCGGGCTGGCCGCATGCGGCGGCGACTCCGGCGGGGGGTCGGGGACCGCAGCGGTCACCCTCGGGTCCAACCGCGGGGACGAGGTCCCCAACGCGGCCGAGCAGGCCATGATGGACGCCTTCGCCGAGGAGTCCGACTTCGAGATCACGCGCAACATCCAGGACAACGAGACGTTCCAGGAGTCGATCAACAACTACCTCCAGGGCGACCCCGACGACGTCTTCACCTGGTTCGCCGGGTTCCGGGCCCGCTTCTTCGACGACCAGGGCTTCATCGGGGACGTCTCGGACGTCTGGGAGGACATCGGCGACGGCTACTCCGACGCCTTCCGGGCGGCCTCGTCGAACGGTGACAAGCAGATCTTCGTCCCGATGTACAACTACCCGTGGGCGGTCTTCTACCGCAAGAGCGTCTTCGAGGAGAACGGCTGGACCGCGCCCGAGACGCTCGAGGACTTCGAGGCGCTGGCCCAGGAGATCCAGGGCGCGGGCCTGGTCCCGGTGGCCCTGGGCAACCAGGACGGCTGGCCCTCGATGGGCACGTTCGACATCCTCAACATGCGGATGAACGGGTACGACTTCCATGTCTCGCTCATGGCGGGCGAGGAGGACTGGGACACCCCCGAGGTCGGTGCGGTCTTCGAGCAGTGGGCAGCCCTGCTGCCGTACCACCAGGAGGACCCGAACGGTCGCACGTGGCAGGAGGCGGCCCAGGCCCTCCAGACCCGCGAGGCCGCGATGTACTTCCTGGGGATGTTCGTCGGCGAGCAGTTCGAGGAGGGCGACGACGAGCGGGGCGACCTCGACTTCTTCGCCTTCCCCGGGATCGACTCCTCGATCGGGGCGGGCGACATCGACGCCCCCATCGACGGCTACATGCTCACCGCCTCGCCGGAGAACGAGGAGGGCGCCAAGGAGTGGCTGCGCTTCGCCGGTTCCGCGGCGGCGCAGGACGTCTACGTCGCCACAAGCCCGAACGTCATCGCGGCCCACTCCGACGCCGACACCAGCGGGTACACCGACCTGCAGAACAAGGCGGTCGAGCTCATCGGCAACGCCACCGGGATCGCCCAGTTCCTCGACCGCGACACCCGGCCGGACTTCGCCTCCACGGTGGTCATCCCGACCCTCCAGGCGTTCCTCAACAACCCGTCGGACATCGAGACGGTGCTGGGCGACCTCCAGGCCGGCAAGGAGCGCCTGTTCGTGGAGGGCAGCACGCGCTGATCTCACCGGTCCACACCGGACCCGGCACCTGCCTCGACCCGACGACGAGTCTGGAGCAGCGCATGACAGCCACGAGCGCGCCCGCCCCCCCGGCCGGACCACCGAGGGGGCGGGCGCGCCCGCACCGCCGCCTGCGCCTGCTGACCGGCACCGATCGGGCTGTCCTGGCCCTCATGATCGGCATCCCGGCGCTGCTGGTGCTGGCGATCGTCTGGCTGCCCGCGATCGGCACCGTCCTGCTGTCGTTCACGAGCTGGAACGGCATCGGCCCGGTGCGCGACATCGAGGTCGTCGGACTGCGCAACTACACCGACGTCGTCACCAACTACCCGCCGTTCGACACCGCGATCCGCAACAATTTGCTGTGGCTGGGGGTCTTCTTCGTCGTGGCGACGCCGCTGGGGATCTTCATGGCGGTCCTGCTCGACAAGGACATCCGCGGCACCTGGTTCTACCGCAGCGCGCTGTACCTCCCGGTGGTCCTCTCCCTCGCCCTGGTCGGGTTCATCTGGCAGCTCATCTACAGCCGCGACCAGGGCCTGCTCAACGCGATGCTCGGCCTGGACGGTGCGGACCGGATCGACTGGTACGGCGACCCCAACGTCAACATCTGGGCGGTCATGGTCGCCGCCACGTGGCGCCACGTCGGGTACATCATGCTGCTGTACCTGGCCGGCCTGCGCGGCGTCGACCCGTCGCTGCGGGAGGCCGCCGCCGTCGACGGGGCCTCGGAGGCCCGGACCTTCTTCAGCGTCATCTTCCCGGCGCTACGGCCCGTCAACATCGTCATCCTCGTCATCACCGTGATCGAGTCGTTGCGGGCCTTCGACATCGTCTGGGTCATCAACCGGGGACGCAACGGACTGGAGCTGCTGAGCACCCTGGTCGCCTCGAACATCATCGGCGAGGCCAGCCTCGTCGGGTTCGGGTCGGCCATCGCCACGCTGCTCCTCACGGTGAGCACCGTCTTCATCGTCATCTACCTGACGACGATCCTGCGAGGGGAGCAGCGATGAGCACGGTCTCGACCCCTCCCGGCGCCGTCCGCACCCGGGTCCAGAGCCCCCGCACCCTCACCGCCGGCGGCCGCCGTCGGCCGCTCACCGCGGCTCGTGTGGTGCTCTACGCCTTCGTCACGCTCATGGCGTTGGGATGGCTGTTCCCGGTCCTGTGGTCGGTCTACAACTCGTTCCGGGACTACTCGTTCACGGCGCTCAACGGGTACCTCTCCTTCGGCGGCTTCACGTTCGACAACTACATCGAAGCGTGGGAGCGGGGCAACTTCGGTCGCACGTTCCTCAACTCCCTCATCATCACCGTGCCGGCGGTCGTCCTCACCCTCCTGCTGGCCTCCATGGCGGCGTTCGTCCTGGCGAGGTTCTCGTTCCGGTTCAACATCGCCATGCTCGTCTTCTTCACCGCCGCCAACCTCCTCCCCCCGCAGGCCCTGCTCATCCCGCTGTTCCGTTTCTACGTCAACACCGAGCTGTACGACACCTACTACGCCGTCATCCTCACTCACATCGCCTTCCAGACCGGTTTCTGCACCTTCGTGCTGAGCAACTACATGAAGGCGCTGCCCAAGGACCTGTCCGAGGCTGCGTACGTCGACGGCGCCGGTGCCTTCCGCCAGTACCGGCAGATCATCCTGCCGCTGTGCCTGCCCGCCCTGGCGGCGCTCGGCACCCTGCAGGTGACGTGGGTCTACAACGACCTGTTCTGGGCGGTCGGGTTCATGCGGACCGCCGACAAGTTCCCCGTGACGAGCTCGCTGCAGAACCTCACCGGGCAGTTCTTCACGGACTACAACCTGCTGAGCGCCGGCTCGGTCATCATCGCCATCCCCACCCTCGTCGTGTTCTTCGCGCTGCAGCGCTACTTCGTGGCCGGACTCACCCTGGGCGCCAGCAAGGGATGACGGCCCACCTGCTGCGCGGCGGGGGCGCCGCGCTGGTCGTCGACGTGCCCGGCGACGGGCTGCCCCGCGTCCTGCACTGGGGCGCCGACCTCGGGGACGTCGGCGAGGCCGACCTCGCGACGCTGCGGGCGGCGTCGGTCACCGCGATCGGCGTGAACCTCCCCGACGTGCCGTCGGCGCCGACGATCGTGCCCGGCGAGGCCGATGGCTGGTTCGGCCGGCCGGGGCTGTCCGCGCACCGCGGTGGGCGGCCGCTGTACCCGCGCTGGACCATGACGGACGTCGCGGCCGGCGACGGGTCGCTGCGGGTGGCGGCCGCGGACGCCGCTGCGGCGGTTCGCCTCACCATCGCCGTGGAACTCGATGCCGCGGGCGTGGTCACGGTGCGCCTCGCCCTGCACGACGACGGCGATCCCGCCGATCCGCTCCAGGTGACGGGCCTGGTGCCGTACCTTCCGGTGCCGCACGCCGCCCACGAGGTGCTCGACCTCACCGGCCGGTGGGGACGGGAGCGCAGCCCGCAGCGCTCGGCGTGGCTGCACGGCGGCCGGGTCCGGGAGTCCCGGCGGGGGCGGACCGGGCACGACGCGACGCTGCTGCTGGCGCTCGGCACGCCCGGTTTCGGCTTCCGATCCGGGGAGGTGTGGGCGGTGCACGCCGCGTGGAGCGGTGACCACGTCCACCTCGCCGAACGCCTCCCGGATGGGGCCGGCCCCCATGCCGGGCTGCTCGGCGCCGGCGAGCTGCTGCGCCCGGGCGAGGTCGCCGGGTCCTACCTCGCGCCTCCGGTCCACTTCGCATGGTCCGGCCACGGGCTCGACGGGATCTCGGCGGCGTTCCACCGGCACCTGCGGGCCCGCCCGCAGCATCCCCGCCGCCCGCGGCCGGTCACGCTCAACTCGTGGGAGGCGGTGTACTTCGACCACGGGCCGGAGCGGCTCGCCCGGCTCGCCGAGGCGGCCGCCTCGGTCGGGGTCGAGCGGTTCGTCCTGGACGACGGCTGGTTCGGCGCGCGGCGGGACGACACCCGCGGGCTGGGGGACTGGACGGTCGCGGGCGCGGTGTGGCCGGATGGGCTGGAGCCGCTCGCCGCGCGGGTGCGGGAGCTCGGCATGGAGTTCGGGCTGTGGGTGGAGCCCGAGATGGTCAACCTCGACTCCGACCTGGTCCGGGCCCACCCCGACTGGGTGCTGGCCGCCACCGACGGCACCGACGGCACCGATGCCTCGGACCTCGCCCGGCTCCCGCCGCCGTCGCGTCACCAGTACGCCCTCGACCTCACGAACCCCGACGCGTCCGCCCACATCCTCGGGCGCCTCGACGCCCTGGTGGCCGACCTCGGCATCGCCTACCTCAAGTGGGACCACAACCGGGACCTCGCCGAGGCCGTCGGCACCGACGGCCGGGCCGGGGTGCACGCCCAGACGGCCGCGTTCTACGCCCTCGTGGACGAGTTGAGGCGCCGCCACCCCGGGCTGGAGATCGAGTCCTGCTCGTCCGGCGGTGCTCGGATCGACCTCGGGGTGCTGGCCCGGACCGACCGGGTGTGGACCAGCGACATGACCGACGCCCTCGAGCGGCAGGTGATCCAGCGCTGGACCGGCGTGGTCGTCCCGCCGGAGCTGCTGGGGGCGCATGTGAGCGCACCGGAGTCGCACCAGACCGGACGCCAACTGGCGCTGGCGTTCCGGTGCCTGACGGCCTTCTTCGGCCACGCCGGCATCGAGTGGGACGTGTCGGCGTGCGACGGAGCGGACCTCGACCGGCTGCGCCGCTGGGTCGGCCTGCACCGGCGCCACCGGGAACTGCTGCACTCGGGGACGGTCGTCCATGGCGACGAGCACGGCCCGGGGACAGCGGGACAGTGGCTGCACGGCGTGGTCGCGTCCGACGACTCCCGGGCGCTCTACGCGTTCGTCCAGCTCACGACTTCTCCGGATGCCGTCCCGGGCCGGCACCGGCTGCCCGGGCTCGACCCGGCCCGCCGGTACGCGGTGGAGGTCGTCGACCTCACCGGCGACGGCCTGCCCCCGGCGGCCGCGGGGCGGCAGGTGCCCTGGATCGAGACCGGCCGGATCGAGTTGTCAGGGGCGATCCTGGCGTCGGTCGGTCTGCCGATGCCGGCGCTGCAGCCTGCCCAGGGAGTCCTGCTCCACGTGACGGCCGTGGGCTGAACCGACCGCGTCGGCCCCGCGTCGGCGGGCGTCAGCGGAGGACGTCGTCCAGCCGCAGGCTGACCCCCAGCACCCCGAGGTCCATCGGGAAGGGCACCGTCACCACGTCCCCGTAGTGCGGGTCGGCGCCAGGGCGGGGGTCGCGGTGAACGGTGGTGCGACGACGGACGACGTCCACCACCCAGTACACGGGAACGGACGAGCCGGCGTAGACCCGGGGCTTGTGCCGCAGGTCGACACCGACACTGCTCTCGGACACCTCGACGACGAGGTGCGCCCACGAGGGGTGCGGGGCCCCACCCCGTTGGCGTGCGACTCACCCTGCGGTGCCGCTGTGATCAGTTCCCCCTCGATGAGTTCGACCGGCCGCTCGCGGAGAGCCCCGAGCGCGACCAGGTCGTCGTACAGCGCCCGAGTCAGCGGCAGGCGCTGGACCTCGGGGTCGAGAACGAGAGGACTGACGGCAACGCCACCATGGTGGTCCGCGGTCTGCGCGGCGGGTTCGCCCACGACGCCGCCCCCGGCACCGGCGGTACCGGGGGCGGCGTCGGGACGGCTACTTCAGCCAGGGCGCCCGCTGGACCAGGGCCAGCCTCTCCCAGGCCGCGCCGATGCCGAGGAACCGGCCGGCGCCGACGGCGGCGAGGAGGAACAGCACGAGCGCGTAGACGATGTGGTCGTCCATGAAGGGGTTGTTCTCCGGGGGCAGGACAGCGCTCCACATCATGAGGAGCAGCAGCCCGCCCGCGACGGCCGAGACCCACAGGCCGATGCCGAGGATCACGGCGACACCGACGGCCAGCAGGCCGATCTGGAACAGCCAGTCCACCCATGCCTGGCCGGCCAGGCCGTTGTAGAAGTCGGCGAAGGGTCCGGTGGGCACGTTCGACAGGTAGCCGGTGGTCGGCGACCCGCCCTCGATCCACGCGTTCTCGCGCGGGGTGGCGTAGCCGAGGCCGAAGGTCTTGTCGAGGAACGCCCACAGGAAGATCCAGCCGATGCTCAGCCGCAGCGCTGCCAGCAGGTAGGAGACTCCCGTGGACAGGGTGCTCCGCCGGTTCGCCGGTGCGGAGTCCGCGCGGGGCCGCTGGGCGGGGATGCCGGTACCCGTCGGGCGGTTGACGTCTGTCGAGCTCATGGTGATGACCTCCTCGTCATCGCAGGGGTGCCGCGATGTGACGGATTCATCGTGGAACGCCGCCGCGCGCGACATATGAGTCGTAGGTCCCGTCCTGCCCGGGTCGAGCGGCGCGGGCCGCCCGCCTACTCTGAGCGCATGGACCTCAGCGCCCTGGAGTGGCTGCTGCTCTCCGTGGGCGGCGTCCTCGCCGTCGTCGGGCTCGCCGTCGTGGTCTTCCTGGTCATCGTGGCGACCCGGTACCGGCGGCTGCTGCCGTCGGCCGTCGCCCTGGCCGGCGCCCTGCTCTACGGGGCCTCCCCCATCGACCTGGTGCCGGAGGCGCTGGTCGGGCCGCTCGGCGTGCTCGACGACGTCGGGCTGCTCGGGGCCGCGCTCGCCTTCTTCATCACCCAGGTGCGCCGCCGGCGCGGCACGGACGCCGGCCCCGACGACCCCGTCACCGTGCGGCAGCTGCCCGACTGAGCATCCCGCGGTTCCGGCACGGGGCGCAGGTCACCGCGGCGTCACCGGCCCGCAGGCCGGTCTCCGTCCACAGCCCGGCCACCGCCTCGTCCCGGGGGTCGACCGCGGTGCGGCACCGGACGCACACCAGCCCCTGGTGCCGGCCGAGGCTCGGCCGACACGTCTCGAGGAACGTCCGCCGCCGCTCGTCGGCGACCGCGACGGGGACCGGCTCGACCGGACCCGTCCAGCGCCGCCCGCGGCGCCGGCGGGTGGCCTCGACGACCGCCGCCACGGTCTCCGGGCTGCAGGCGGCGCTCACCCGGTAGAACTCGTGGCCGACGGCCCACCAGGTGCGGCCCGCCTCGGAGTGGACCTCGACCGGCCGGACGAACCGCTCGCCCCAGTCGCGGGGCAGGCCCCGCAGGGCCCGCCACGGCAGGCCGGACCCGGTGAACAGGACCCGCCGGGCGAACAGGTAGCCGCGCCGGTCCACGACCAGCCGGGCCTGCAGGTCGCGCCGGTGGGGCCGGTCGGCGTCGGGGACCGGGTGCAGGCGGGGCCCCCGTCCGCGCGGGAGCGCGGCGACCCCCCAGAGGCTGGCCAGGGCGAGCGGTCCGAGCGCCACGACACCGGCGCCGGCCACGACACCGGCGCCGGCCACTGTCGGCACGGTCCCGGCCAGGGGCAGCGGGAGCCGGGTGAGCAGCACGGCCAGCGCGACAGCCGTCAGCGCGTACCGCCACGCGAACGACACGACCCATGGCATACGCGGAGTGTGGCCGAACATGACGCTGCGTGTCCGGGTTTTCACCGACCCGATGCCGGCGGGACCGGACGCGCTAGCGTGCCCCCACCCGCCCTCAGGAGCCGTCATGACCGAGCTGCTCACCCCCTCCGGCGCGACCACCAGCGCGGACCTGCTGCGTCGTCACCGGGCGGTGATGCCGCGGTTCGTCGGGCAGTACTACGCGGAGCCGATCGCCCTGGACCACGGCCGGGGCAGGCACGTGTGGGACGTCGAGGGCACCCGCTACCTCGACTTCTTCGGCGGTGTCCTCACCACCCTGGCAGGCCACGACATCCCCGAGATCACCCGGGCGATCAGCGCGCAGGCAGCGAAGATCATCCACTCCTCGACGCTGTACCTGTCGGAGCCGATGATCGAGCTGGCCGAGATGATCACCGAGCTCTCCGGCATCCCCGACGCCCGGGTCTTCCTCACCCCCTCCGGCAGCGAGGCCAACGACTCCGCCCTGCTGCTGGCCACGATGTTCCGGCGCAGCAACCAGATCCTCGCGATGCGGAACAGCTACCACGGCCGCTCCTTCGGGACGGTGGCGGTGACCTCCCACAAGTCGTGGTCGCCCACCAGCCTCAGCGGCCTCGACGTCCACTTCGTCCAGGGCCCGTACCGGCTGCGCAGCCCGTTCCGCGACCTCGACGACGCGGGCTACACCCGGGCGTGCGTCGCCGACCTCGTCCAGCTGCTCGACATGGTCTCGGCCGGGGAGCCGGCGGCGATGATCGCCGAGCCGATCCAGGGCGTCGGTGGGTTCGCGGTGCCACCGGCGGGCTTCTTCGGCGCCATGAAGAAGGAGCTGGACAACCACGGGATCCTCTTCATCTCGGACGAGGTCCAGACCGGGTGGGGTCGCACCGGCGAGCACTTCTGGGGCTACCAGGCGCACGGCATCGTGCCCGACATCCTCACCTTCGCCAAGGGTGTCGGGAACGGGTTGGCCCTGGCCGGGGTGGTCGCCCGCGCCGAGATCTTCGACGCCGTCCCGACGTACTTCTTCTCGACCTTCGGCGGCAATCCGCTGGTCTCCGCGGGCGGCGCGGCCACCCTGCGCTACCTGCTGGACCACGACCTCCAGGGCAACGCGCGGGAGATGGGGGAGCGCTTCCGCGCCCGGGTGGCGCCGGTGTGCGAGGCGACGCCGTGGATCGCGGAGCTGCGCGGCACGGGCCTCATGTGGGCGATCGAGGCCGTGCACCCCGGCGGGATCGAGCCGGACCCGGCCCGGGCCGGGCAGCTGCTCGAGGAGGCGAAGGCCCGCCACCTGCTCATCGGCAAGGGCGGGCTGTACGGCAACATCCTCCGCATGGCCCCGCCCATGTCGATCACCCCCGACGAGATCGACGAGGCCGCCGACGCCCTCGTCGGAGCCATCCACGCCGTGGCCTGACCCGCCCCCCCACGGCCCGCGTCTCAGCCGCGGTCCCCCCGCCAAGGTCCCACTTGGCACACAGAAATGCTGTGCTGGAGCCGGAAAATGGGTTGATTGACCACCGAACCGTGTGCCAAGTGTCGGAATCGCAACTCTTTCGCGGGCCATGTGGCGGTGGGGGGATGGGGGAGGGCGAGGGCTTGTCAGGGGGGATTCGTGTGCCAGGTGCCTCGGAACGCTGGGAAGGCCGGGTCGATGTCCGGTGGCTCGAGTCCGTGGCGCCGACAGGCCCGGTGGAACGCGCGCAGCAGCGACCGCCCCCAGCGTTGCGGGTGCCAGTAGTCGGCGGCCACGAACCGTTCGACCTCGTACCCCCGCTCCAGCAGGTGGTCCCGTCGGCGCTTCTCCTGCCAGGACCGCTCGGGGTCGGCCCCGTCGCCCACGTACTTGACCTTGCCGTCGACCTCGACGATCGTCCGGAACTCCCGGACCAGCAGGTCCACCCGGTACCGCCGGCCCGACGCGGACACGGGCACCTGCAGGTCCGGCACGGGCAGCCCCAGCATCAGCATGACGCCGCGGGCCACCGACTCCAGGGCACTCTCTGCCCGCGGGTCGGCGTGCGTGATGACCAGCGCCGCCCGGCGACTTCCCGGAGCCCGGGCGTACCGGCGGCGGCCGGCCTCGAGGTCGGCCCGCTGGACTCCTCGCCCCAGCACGGCGTCCATCACCGCGAGTCCCCACGGGACCTCGACCGTCCGCGCCACGTCCACCGCGGTCCTGACCAGGCCCGTCACGCACACTCCCGCGACCTCTGTGATCTCGTCGTCGTCCACCCAGGCGCGTCGACGGACGGCTGCGCGGGCCCGTCCGCCGTGCTCGGGCCGGCGTCGGCTGCGACCGCGGACGATCACCGGCGCGGCCGGGGGCCCGTTCTGCAGGGGAAGGTCCCAGAGGACGGCCGCGGAAGCGGCCGCGGCGGCAGCGCCAGGGCTGTGCCGGGCAAGGGCGCCGCCCAGTCGGGAGACGTGCTGCGAGCGAGGGTCGAGTCGGTGCCAGTAGGCTGCCTCGGCCACAGTGCCCGGCGCGACGCGCACGACGTCTCCGCGTCGCAGCGCCCAGCGGAGGGCACTCAGGGTGACACCGTCGCGCCCCAGTTCCGTGACGGTCGCCAGACCGCCGCGGCGAGCCAACGCCCGGAAGACCGCCGAATCCACCCGCGGCAGGGTGCCCGGACCTCACGCCGGCGCGCTCCCGTCGTCCACAGGCACGGAACCGTCTGAGGGTCGGAGGCGGTCACGGCCAACCTCTCGGCGCACCGGCCGGGCGCGGCTCCTCCGCCGCAGTGGCAACTCGGGAAGGGTCTGACACCGGGTCGGCATCACACACCCCACGGGCAGCCCTGGGCAGTCCGGAGCAAGCCTTCCGTCGGGTGGGCAGCTGGTCTCTCCCAACGGCTCGCAGCGGATCGTTGTGCAGGGCGACGGCAATGTGGTGCTGTACGGGGCGGGCAACGCGGTCCGATGGGCGAGTCGCACGGCCGGCGCGCAGAACCGATTGGTGATGCAGGGTGACGGCAACCTGGTCGTCTACACGGCCGCGGGCCGGGCCGCGTGGAACAGCGGTACGTCGGGCAATTCCGGAGCTCGCGCGGTGCTGCAGGATGACGGCAACCTCGTCGTCTACCGCCCGGACAACCGTGCGGTCTGGGCGAGCGCCGCGCCGGCCGCTCCGCCGGCCGCTCCGCCCGCGGGGCGCGGCTGTGATGCCGCCTACCCGAGCGTGTGCATCGCGCCGCCACCGCCTGACCTCGACTGTGGCGACATCCCGCACCGGCGGTTCCGTGTCCTGGCGCCGGACCCGCACAACTTCGACGCGAACCGGGACGGCGTCGGCTGCGAGAGCTGAATCCGGGGGCCGGTCCGGGGCATCGCGTCCGTCCCGGACGGCCCCCGTGCGGGGCACCACCCGTGCCCTGATCGTCATCACGGTCGCTGTACGCCCGCCGTGTCCGAGGACGACGAGGCGCGCCGTCCACCCTCAGCTCGCAGCCAGGCGCGCCTTCTCGGTCTCGACGTCGAAGTCGGCCGGCGGCCACGTGAGGTCGAGGTCGCGCAGGGCGCCGAGCAGCAGCGTGGCGACCGCCAGCCGGGCGTACCACTTCCGGTCGGCGGGCACGACGTACCAGGGTGCCGCCGGGGTCGAGCAGCGCCCCAGCGCCTCGGAGTAGGCGGCCATGTAGTCGTCCCACCGGGCACGGGCGCGCAGGTCGTCGGGGTTGTACTTCCAGTGCTTGTCCGGCCGCTCCAGCCGCTCGGCCAGACGTTCCCGCTGCTCGTCGCGCGAGATGTGGAGCATCACCTTGACGATCGACGTGCCGTCCGCGGCGACCTCGCCCTCGAAGACGTTGATGAGGTCGTACCGCGCCCGCCACTCCTCCTCCGGCACCAGGCCCTCGACCCGGACCACGAGCACGTCCTCGTAGTGGGAGCGGTCGAAGACCCCGATGTGCCCGGGGGTGGGCAGGGCGCGCCGGATCCGCCACAGGAACCCGTGGGCCCGCTCCTCCTCCGTCGGCGCCTTGAAGCCGCGGATCATGACGCCCTGCGGGTCGGCGGCACCCACGACGTGCCGGACGATCCCGCCCTTGCCGGAGGTGTCCATGCCTTGGAGGACCAGCAGCACGGCGCGCTCGGCGATCCCGGCGCGGTGCCGGGCGTAGAGCCGCTCCTGCAGCCCCGCGATCTCGTCGGCCACCGCGGAGAGGGCGGCCCGCCCGGCGGCCTTGTCGCCGTCGAAGCCGGGCGTCGCGCGGGTGTCGACCGCGCGCACGTCGAACCCGTCTCCGGGCGGGACGGCCAGGGCCGAGCGAACGGTGCCGACATCGGGCGAGGACATCGAGGGCATCCCAGCAGCGTAGGACGCCGTCCGTCGGCCCGGGCCGGAGCCGGCTCAGCCCGGGTCGTCGATCCAGCTGCCGAGCCAGCGCTCGCGGGCCTCGATGCGCAGCCGGACCATGCGGCCGACGCCGGGCGGCCGCGGGCCCGCCGGCCGTTCGGGCCGCGCGGCCGCCTCCGCCGCCGCGTCGCGGGCGCGCCGCTCCCGGCGGAGCACTTCCTGGAAGACGTCCCGGCACAGCGCGTCCAGCCGCTCGGCGGTCTCCCCCGGGCCGGGCCGGAGCGTGATCGCCAGCTTCAGTCGCTCCACCGTGCTGGTCGGCGAGGTCCGCCGCATCCGGTGGTACTCCACCTGGGCACCGGTGACCCCGCGGTGCGCGCGCACCGCTGCGAGCACCATCCGCCACCCCGACTCGGTCGCCGCCGGGACGGCGGCCAGCTCGCGCACCTCCCAGCTCGCCCACACCGGGTGCCAGCCGTCCGCCTGCGGGGCGGGGATCGCCACCGGCGGACTCACGAGGCAGCGGTACCCCCGGGCCGGGGTACGGTCGGTCCCGCCGCGGGATCCCTGCCGGGACAGGTAGTCGTCGAGAGCGTACTCGCCCGGCGGGGCGGCCCCGTCGGCGACCATCAGCAGGAGCACGCTGACGTCCTGCATGGACAGCGCGGTCAGCGCCGCCGTCGCGACGCCCGCCTCGCGCAGGGCGGCGAGGACCGAGGCGAACGACCCCTGCCGCGCCGGGCCCAGGACGGTGACCTGCTGCACCCGGGAGGGGTCGGCCTCCCGGGCCGCGGGAGCGCGGTGCTGCGGGACCGGCCCGACGAGGCCCTGGACCGGCACCCACCGCCCGGTGAGGGGGCCGAACCGGCGGTCCGCCACGTGCAGGGCGGCACCGTGCCGGCGCGCCGTGGCGACCACCCGGGCGAGCAGGGACTGGCGGGAGGCGTGGTCCCGGTCGTCGAGCCCCACGGTGACGCGCACGTTGATCCCGCGCGCCAGGAGCGGGTCCCGGGCCTGCGACCCCCATGGCCCCGGTCCCGCGTCGTCGCGGTCGATGGGCTCCTCCGGCACGTCGCGGAAGCCGACCGACGGGGTCCGCACGAAGGTGACCGGGCGGTGGTGCGGCGGCGAGCTGACGTCGGCGAGCACGTCGCAGGTCAGCGCGGTCACCCGGGCCGCGGACGCCCGGTCGGTCGGCGACCAGCCGCCGGGCGACAGGGTGAGCAGGAGGTCGACCTTGTCGGTGAACGTGTAGAAGAACGCCGCCTCGGTCTGCACCAGCGCCGTCCACTCCGACGGGCGCCGCACCGTGCGGCCGGGGCGCTCGGGGGAGACCCGCACCAGCGACCCGTCGTACGGAGTGTCGCCCACCGGCCCGGCGGGCTGCTCGTGGTGCTCGCCGATGCTCCCCGTGGTCAGCCGGTCGGTGGTGACCCACTGCCGGACGTCGTCGATGTCGGTGAGGAAGCTCTGGGCGTGCGCCCGGGGCGGCGTGCCGTCCCGGGCGCCGTGGACGTGGCGGACGTGGACCAGGACGTGCACGTCCTCGCTGGCCCGCAGCGTGACGTCGACGAGCGTCGCCCGCGGCAGGTGCCGCCCGGGCACGGGCCCCGGGTCGTCGTCGGGCAGGGTGACGAGCTCGCGGCTGCGACCGTCGAAGGACATGGTCGGGGCCAGCGTCCGGCCGTGGCCCCGCAACCACCGCGGGACGTACTCGAACGGCGGGTGGCGCAGCCGGCCGACGGCCCGTCCGGTCGCCATCATGGCGGTGAGGGCGACCACGGCCAGCCACTGGAGCGCGACGAGCACGACGACCGCGATCGTGAGCGCCCGGGCCGCCGCGTCACCGGCCGCCACCACCGTGTCCGCCGCCATCGCGAGGACGGCCAGGACCACGTTGATGCCGATTGCCGGCCACCCGATGTAGTGCTGCGGCAGCACGACCAGCGAGCGCAGCCGCCGCCGCTGCTGCAGGCTGATGAGGGCGATGATGAGGCCCGGCACCAGCAGCAGCAGCGTCAGCAGCGGCTCCGCGACCGCCCCCAGCCGGTCCGGCCCGCCCGCCGGCACCAGGAGCAGCCCGAACGTCAGCGAGACCAGCACGGCGTTGGCCAGCAGCGCGGCGAGCAGCCGCCCGGCCCCCGACGGGCGGGCGTCCACCAGGGTCGCGAGCACGTGCGCGGTCACGGACCGGTAGGAGCCGAGGCCGAGCCCGGCGTTGTGCCGGCGCCACTGGACGTGACCCGTGGTCTCGCGGGGGTCGTTGTCGACGTGGAGGTCGTAGTCGAGCTCGTCCCGCGCGATGGCGTCGGCCGCCCGCCCGGCCCACTCCCGGCGCTCGTCGGCCGACAGGACCGGGACCTCCCCGTTGCCCACGGCCACCGGCGGCACGGCGTCGCGCCCGCCCGGCAGGTCGCGGTCGCGCAGGTAGCGGGCGTACTCGAGGGCGTCCTCGCGCCTGCGGAGGACGAGCTCGCCCAGCCTGGCACCCACGCTGCCGGCCTCGTACCGCAGCAGGCTCTCGGTCGGCTGCGGCGCCTCGGCGCCGGCGCCGGACCCGGCGGTCCCGGGCGGGGTGTCCGGTGCCGCCAGGAGCAGGGCGTCGGTGCGCAGGGCGCGCACCGCCCGGCGGTCGGCGTCGCTCGTCATGAGCATGTGGCGGACCGCCATCTGCTGCGGCACCTGCAGGGTGACGTGGTAGGAGTCGAGGTGGGCGGCGATCGTCGTGGTGTAGGCGACGCTCACCTGCTGGGTCGAGACCAGAGCGGACAGCGAGCCCCGCCGCGGCGGGGTGGCGCGCAGCTGCGGGGCGTCGTAGGAGATCCGGGTCTGGTGCGGCTCGGCTGGCAGCCGCACCACGATCACCTGGTCGCGGGCGACGTCGTAGAGCAGACGGTGGAACGAGGGCGGGACGTCCAGCCAGGACAGCGCCTCGGCCAGGAAGGGGCCGGGGGCGGCGCCCTCCGGCGGCACCGGCCAGTCCACCCGGCCGTCCTCGATGATGGCGGAGAGCGCCGTCTCGACCAGCCAGCGTGCGGGCTCCGCGATGTGCCGGGGCACGGGCTCGGCCCGGCGCGGCGGACCCGGCGTCCCGGGCGGGTGAGCCCGGATCTGGCGGAGGACCGCGATCACCGCCGCGGCCATGAGCCGGTTGACCTCGCGGCCGATCATCCGGGGCAGCACCGTCCCCGCACTGTCGTGGCAGGTGACGGGGCCGAGGGAGCGCCGGTCGTGCCGCGCCACCGGCAGCCACAGCGTCGGCCGGCCGTCGGGGTCGCGCCAGGGTTCCAGGGTGAGCGCGCGCCGGCGGGCCCTGGTCAGCCGGCCCAGGTCGACGTCGATGTCCATCCGCCGGTCGAGGTGGCTGGACTCGACCAGGGTGAGGGTCTGGGAGACCCGGTCGACGTGCTCCCACCGCAGCGAGGCCAGCAGCAGGTGCAGGCCGAGGCGCTGCCGGGTCGAGCGGTCGGGGCGGGCGGGCGGCACCGGCAGGCTGCGGATCGCCGACTCGAACAGTGCCCGGCCCGCCCGCGCCCGGTCCTCGTCGCTGTCGTCCATGCACCCCTCGCGCCGTGATCGAGGTCCCAGCGTGGGTAACCGACGGGGGCGAGTCCAGGACCTTTCGGGCACGGTCGAGACTCTCGGCGGTGACCCTCTATTCCGTCCGCGCGCCGTTGGTCATCGGATGTCGTCGATCCATGTCCCCAAGCGAGCCTCTCGCGCGCCAACGTACGGATGCACCAGACGACCGGTCCCCGACGAGGGGCGCCAGTTCCCCAGGCGAATGCGCACTCGCTCGCTGAGGGCATCGAGGACTGCGGGCACCTCGTCGTCGTGCCGTCCCCCTCGCCGGAGCACGATCGCGACTTTCACCCTCTCCAGGCGTGACGACGGTGATCGCTGACGACTCCGGTGGTACTCGATCTGAACGCGGCTGGGGTCCACCGCGGCGTCCTCAGCGATCAGGCGGAGCAGGTGGTCCACGACGGTGCGCTCGTCAGCGGTCACGTCGATGCCGGACATGTCGCGCAACTCCCAGCGGGCCCAGACGGCGTGTCCCGCGGACGTCTCGGTCGCGGCCGCCCTGGACACGGCGCCTGCCATCAGGACGTAGTCGTCGAGGAGCGGCTCGTCGCGGAGGTGCCGCCGGCCGAGACGGCTCAGTATCTCGCGCAGGGGGCCGTGCTCGGGGCGGTCTCTCGTCGGCCGCCCTGCCCACGACGACCCGCGGGAGGCCGCGACGAGGGCGTGGACGACCCCCAGCTCCTGTTGGGTGAGGCAGGTGACGGCGTACGGGAGAGTCCGGGCCTCCCGCATCGCCTTGACGACCGAGGCGAAGGCCCCGGTGCGCGACGGTCCGACAGCGGTGACTAGGCGCAGGCGAGCGGCGAACGGGGGGTGCGTAGGGCTCCACAGGGGAGCCGGTTCGTGCTCGGGCACAGGAAGGACGTTGACCCACCGGCCGTTGAGCGGACCGTATCCCCGGTCGGCGACGTGGAGCCCATGTCCACGCTCCTCCGCGCGGGCGGCGATGTCGGTGAGCAGGGTGCGCCGGCGGTCTGCTGACCTACGGGGTAGGCCGACGGTGACGCGCACGTTTCGCCCACGAGCGTGAAAGGGGTCGCCGGTGCCGGCCTCGGTCCGGTTGTTCCGGAATCCCGCCGAGGGCGCGCGCACGAACGTGACGGGAAGCCCGTTCTCGGCGGCGCTCTCCAAGACGTGTCCGACCGCTTCCGAGAGCCGGACCGCATCCTGGTCGTCACAGCCCCACTCCCCAGGAGCCAACGTCAGCAGGATGTCCACCTTGTCGCGGAAGGCGTCGGTGAACTCCGAGTCGAGGCGAGCGGATCCACGCCAGGCCGCCTGGCGAGCCGAGGGGGGGATTTTCTCGACCCTGATGCGTGGCGCAGATCTCCCCTCCACCGGCGGTGAGTTCGCGACCATGCGGGTGGCGATCCGATGCGTCAGGGCGTCGATGTCGCTGAGGAAAAGCTCTGACGGTGGCAGGGTTCCGTGCAGTTCGCCGTCAGCCGCGATGGTCCCGCTGCTGTCCTGCTTCGGCCAGGATGCCTGGCGCCGGACGCTGTGGACGACCTCGAAGTCGAGGACCGGATGATCCGCTTCCCGGATCGTCTGGGTGACGACCCGGAGGGCACGAGGCACGTCGAGCGACGACGGCCGACCGGCATCCGGCTCGGGAGAACCGGCGTGGAAGACCACGGACGGCCGAAGCCCTCGTCGGAACCGGCCGCGACCAACCCCGCGGCGACACAACCAGTGGGGTGCGGAGACGTAGGGCGGCGCGAATCGCAGCCACTGCCGCACGCCATTGAGGGCGTGAAAGCCAGACACGACCGTGAGCACCAGTAGCGGTGTGACCAGGAGCCAGACGGCTGGCGTGGGGATTATTCTCGCCGCCTCGCTATCCGTCCCCGCAGGCCACGCCACGATGACGATGGCGATGAGTGCATTGACCGCGATGGACAGCCATCCTAGCCAGAACGGGATCCGTCGCAGCTGTGCCAGGACGCTGCGCGCCGGAGCGCGGTCGGTGCGGATGATGAGACCTAGGACGAGCAGCAGGAGGGTGACCACCACCTCCGCCTGCTGGGCGATGGTGGTACCGGGCATGGCCAGGGCCTGGCGGAGGATCTCGGGGAAGTGCCAAGCGACGAAGGTGATGTGGTCCCACCACGTGTCCGTGAACTGTCCGTCGTAGACCTGCTGTGTCACTTGCAGGGCAGGGAACGCAGAGAGGAGGGCGACAACGAGCAGGGCGTTCACGAACAGCAGACCGAAGCTCTCGAGAGCTGCCGACGGCCGGGAGTCGACGAGCGTGACCAACGCACGCGCCTCGACCGGTTGTTCATGGGCGACTCCCACGCCTGACCCGTGGCGCCGCCAGAGGACGGTCGCACCGTTCTCCCGTGCGTCCTGATCGACGTGCAGGTCACGCCCCAGGTCCAGGCGCCGGACCATCCTCGAGACCCGCCGGAGATCGTGGGCGGGAAGGGATGGGGGGGACTCGGGACTGCTCGCGTCGGGAATCGGCAGGCTGCGCTCCGCCGTCTGTTCCACCGCCCGGAGCAGGTCCGCCAGACGCTTTCGCGATCGTTCCCGCATCTTCCCGACGAGGAGTCGGCGCAGCCAGGGCAGCCGGGCGTCGAGGCGCTGCCGGTAATCTCGGTACTCCGCCAGATCCTCGCTCCGGCGAAGGATGAGCTCGTCGAGCCTGGCCGTGATGCTCCTGCTCTGGAACACGCCGACTCGGGCGGCCGCCTTCTCGTCGGCGGCAAGTTCCGCGAGCTGCTCGATGTCGTCTGCGAGACCGCTCACCGCGTCCTCGTCGGCGTCCGTGGACACCAGCATGCTGCGCACCTCAATGTCCGCCGGGACTTCGATGTCGAGGTGAAGCAGCTCCACGTGCGCGGGTACCGCGGTCGTGTACTCCACCGTCAGCTCGCGCGGTCTCATCAGCGGCAGCGAGGGGATTCCGGGACCGAGCAGCCCTCGGTTGCGTGCTTCCAGCTCGGGCGCTCGGTACGTGACGCGGTGCTGCGCGTGCGTCGCGTCGAGACGGACGACGACGGCCTGGTCGACCGCAAAGGTGTACAGGAGGTCGAAGAAGACGGGATCGACGTCGGTCAGTCGAATTGCGGCGGCTCGTGAGCGAAGAGCGTCGCGACGCCGGTCCTGGGCCTCCGCGCGTGCAAGAGCTTGGTCGAGCCGTGGGGGGGTGCGCGGCCAGTGGCGGCGCCCGTCCTCCACGATCGCCAGCACAGCGGCCTCGACGAGCCACTGATCCGTGGCGTCGCCATCCGGGCGCCCCGCCTCATGTTGCAGACCCTGCAGAATGACGAGAAGTCCGGACGCGATCAGACGGTTGCTCTCGCGGCTGGTCATCCTGGGGACCACGGCGCCCGTTCCGTCCCGGGGGGCGACGGAGCCCATGGTGCCCCTCGGGTGCCGTCCGATCGCGACCCACAGGTCGTCCACGCCCGTGCTGCGGCGCCACGGCTCGGGGCGCAGCGGCTGGATGAGGTGCTTGGACCGACTGAGATCGACGTCGACGACGATGTCCCGTTGCATGTGGGTGGCGTCCGTGACCCGGACGGACTCGGAAACCCGCTCGATGTGGTCCAGAGCCAAGACAGAGCGGAGCAGATGGAGCCCCAGTCGGCCACGGGCCGAGCGGTCGGGAGGGCCGGTCGGCCGGTTGAGCTGGAGGATCGCCCGGGTCAGCATGCGGCTGCCGGGGTGCGTGAGCAGACGCCTGTAGTCCGCATGAACTACGTCCTGCTGATCCAAGCCCACCCCCGCGATCCCATCGTTCAGTGATCGTAGGGAGACGGTGAGTCATGAGGTGGCGGTTTCTTCGGATTGAGGCGGACATGGCGCCCTCGTCACGCGCGTGACCGGGGAGTCCGGGTTCGCTCGACGGTGCCACTACCTCCCGTACAACACCCACAGCAGCACCACGGCCGCCACCACCAGCACCCCCGCCGTCACCGCCAGCGTGATCTTCCAGGCGCTCCACGGGCGCTCGCCGACCACCTCGCCGGTGTGGGCGTTGACCATGACCTGGTAGGTGCGTCCGCCGTAGGCGTAGGCCGCGATCCACAGCGGGATGAGCAGCAGCTTGAACGTCACCGCGGCGTAGCGGGTGTCCATCGACTGCACCCGCTGCTCGTCACCGCCGATGTCGGCGCGGCAGTCGCTCTCGATCACCTCCGCCATCAGCCGCCGGGCGTCGGCGAACCCGCCGTCCGGGTCGACGTCGTAGCGCAGGGCCTGGTGTCCGGCCAGGTACTGCGGCTGGTAGGCCACCGCGGTCTCGACGTGGTACGGCTCCAGCGTGTCCAGGCGGCGGCGCTCGACGAGGGTGGTCGCCGGGACCACGACGTCGTCGAACCACCGGGTCACGTGCCCCGACGCCGGCCACCACCGGGTCCGGCGCACCGTGCGGGTGCGGGTCTGCGGTCGCCCGTCGACGATCTGGGTGTAGGTCTCGGTCGTGTAGTAGTACTCGCCGCGCTGGCCCGTGTAGGCGGTGGCGGTGTCGGCGTCGAAGGTCCAGAACGGCAGGTAGGTCCCCTCCATCGCCTCGGTGGTCGACACCTTCTTGAGGGCGTTCGGCGCGAACCAGCGGGACCGGATCCACCGGCGGACGGAGCCGTCGGCGTCCCGCTTGGGGACGACGAAGGGCACCACCCCCTCCGGCGCCACCGAGGCGTCCGCCGCCACGTCGCTGACCAGCGGCGACCCGCAGAACGGGCACCGGGTCGAGACGTGGTCGCTCTCGGTCCGGGCCCGGCAGGTGCCGCACTGGAGCACCCGGACCCCGGCCGGGAGGGGGACCAGGTGCCGCTGCCGCCAGACCTCGAAGGGGGTCTCCTCGACGGCGCCGTCCACGGCCGCGAGCTCCTGGGAGGTCCCGCAGTACGGGCAGGTGAGGGCGAGCGTGCCCGGCGCGTACTCCAGCTGGGCACCGCAGCCGCGGCACGGCCACTGGGTCGCGGGCGCCGACCCGGCGGGTGCGGTCACGGCGCCCTCACGCGGGCGGCAGCGGCGGGGGCGCGGCGGCCAGGACCGCGGCGACCTCCGGCACGTCCGCGGCGGCGGTCCAGCTCGCCATCCCCTGCGCCCACACCAGGGTCTGCGCCGTCAGCTCGCCGCCGGCCGCGGCACCGCGCAGGCCCGCGACGTCGTACGGGCCGCGCTGCTGGCCCCCGACGCCGAGGTACCAGCGCGGGGCGTCGGCGCCCGGCAGCGCCGGCGGCCCGGCCGGGGACGCCGCCGCCGGCTGACCGGGCACCGGTGCCTGGTGTCCGGGGCGCAGGGAGTCCGCCATCCGTTGCCCCATCGCCATGCCCATCCCGAGGCCGATCCCCTCGGACCCGCCGCCGGAGGGGTTGTTCGCGGCGTCCTCGATGGCGTTCGCGGTCTGGAGCTTGGTGTACCGGTCGAGGTCGCCCAGCACGCCCATCTGGGTCCGCTTGTCGAGGGCCTCCTCGACCTCCGGCGGCAGCGAGATGTTCTCGATGAGGAAGGTGGGGATCGCGACGCCGACGGGCTCGAGCTCGGTGGTGAGCGCCGCCGCCAGGGTGGTGGCGATCTCGGTCTGGCGGGTCACGAGGTCGATCGCCGGAACCCCGGCCGCGGCCAGCGCCGGGCCGAGGCGGCTGACGATCATCTGGCGGAGGTAGTTCGAGACCTCCTCGGTACGGAACCGCGGGTCGGTGCCGACCAGCTCCCTGAGGAACCGCGGCGGGTCGACGATCCGGGCGGCGTAGGCGCCGAACGCGCGCAGCCGGACGACGCCGAACTCGGCGTCGCGCATCATCACGGGGTTCTGGGTGCCCCACTTGAGGTCGGTGAACAGCCGGGTGTTGACGAAGTAGACGTCGACCTTGAAGGGCGAGTCGAACCCGTGCTTCCAGTTCTGCAGCGTCGTGAGGATCGGCATGTTGTTGGTCTCGAGCCGGTAGCGCCCGGGCTCGAAGACGTCCGCGATCTGGCCCTCGTTGACGAACACCGCGGTCTGGGACTCGCGGACGGTGAGCTGGGCGCCCATCTTGATGGCGCTGTCGTGGCGGGGGAACCGCCACACCATGGTGTCGCGGCTGTCGTCGAGCCACTCGATGACGTCGACGAACTCCCCGCGGATCCTGTCGAACACGCTCATGACCCCTCCGTCCCGCCTCGCTGTCGTGCCGGGGTCAGGCTAGTCCGGGGTTCGGCTTGATCGAACTCATGCAACGGCAGGCTCGTGCGGTCCCGAACCCGCGCTCCCATGAGTTCGATCAATGACGACCGCCTCGGACCAGGTCGCGGCCGACCTCGTCGCAGGACGCGACCCCGGCCAGGGCGAAGGCCTCGGTGACCTCCTCGGCGAGGGTGTCCAGCACCTCGCGGACGCCCGCCGCCCCGGCCGTCGCCAGGCCCCACAGCACGGGCCGGCCGATCATCACCGCACGGGCCCCGAACGCGAGCGCCCGCAGCACGTCGCGGCCGGTCCGGACGCCGCCGTCGGCGTAGACCTCGGCTCCGGTGCCGGCCAGGGCGTCGGCCACCTCGGGCAGCGCCTCGGGCACCGTGACGACGCCGTCGAGCTGGCGCCCCCCGTGCGTCGACACCACGACGGCCGCGGCCCCGGCGTCGACGCACCGGTGCGCCTCGTCGCCGCGCAGCACGCCCTTGGCGACCACCGGCAGCCCGGACACCCCGCGCAGCCGCTCGACATCGGCGGGGCCCAGGTCCGGCGCCTGCCGGAGGGACTCGTCCGACCAGTCCCGGCCGTCCAGTGCCGCCACGATCCCGGTCGGGGGCAGCGGAGGGGCGGCGAGGCCCGGTTTGCGGGCCACGTACGGCGCGTCGACGGTGAGCACGAGGGCGCGGGCACCGGCGTCGGCGGCCCGGCGGGCCACCTCGTCCGAGACGCCCCGGTCGCGCAGCACGTAGATCTGCTGCCACCAGGAGCCCGTCGGGCCGAGGGCGGCGGCCACGTCCTCCAGCCGCCGGCTCGCCCGCAGGGACAGCACGAGGAGGGAGCCGGCGGCGGCCGTCGCCGCGGCGGTGGCGGTCTCGCCGTCGGGGTGGGCGAGGGTGTGCGCGGCGCTGGGTGCGACCAGCACGGGAGTCGCCACGGTCGTGCCGAGGACGGTGGTGGCCGTGCCGACCCGGCTGACGTCCCGCATCACCCGCGGCCGCAGCCGTACCCCGGCCCACGCCGCCTCCTCGGCGGCGGCGGTGCCCCCGGAGCCGGAGCCGGTCGCGTAGTAGTGGAACACTTCCGGCGGCAGGACCGCCCGGGCGGTCTCCGCCGGGGACGCGCCGGACGCGGTCTGTGACATGACCGGAGCCTCACACCGGCGGGGGGGCGCGGGAATCGCCCGATCGGACGGGCACCCGCGCCGGCTCGGATGTTGAGACTGCTGTCCCCGACCAGCGGACGCCCGCGACGATGAGGTGCGGCCCACCTCGCGGCGTGTCACTGACTCAATGTCGAAGACGCGCCACGAAGCGTGATAGGGCGTGGCTAGTCTCCCGCTCATGCTCATCCTGCGACCGGCGCCGCTCG
Organism: Kineosporiaceae bacterium; assembly: GCA_050329835.1. Taxonomy (GTDB): domain Bacteria; phylum Actinomycetota; class Actinomycetes; order Actinomycetales; family JBBAYJ01; genus JANNOG01. The sequence goes on from JBHJOJ010000104.1 coordinate 24,816, forward strand.
CTGCCGAGGGCGGGCCGGAACTGCACGTCGCGCCCCGCTCCCAGAGCGAACCCGCGACGTCTCCCGACCTCGACCACGCCCCGGCCGTCGCCGTCCCCGGCACCCCCGGCGAGCTCGCGGAACGTCTGGAGGAGCTGCTCGCCGACGCCACCGACCCCGAGGCGTGGGAGGCGGCGCTCGCCGGGTCCGCGACGCTCGCGGGCGACGCCGCGCTGGCCCGCGCGGTCGCCCCGCTCGTCGGGGCCGCCCGGGAGGCCTACGGCCGCGGCGAGGGCGGGATCTGGTACCTGGACCCCGAGCACGACGCCGCCCGCCTGGTCCTCGCCCTCGTGGGCCGGCCGGTGTCGCGCCGGGCCCCGACCTGGGGCTGGGCGGACCACCGCCGGCGCCGGGTCGACGAGGTGCTCGACGTGGTGGCCTCCGGCGTCCCCTGCGAGCTGCTGTCGACCCCGACCGAGATCGACGGTGCCGTCGCCTCCGACGTCCTGACGGCGCGGCGCGCGGTCGACCCGACCGGGGCGGGACCGGGTGACCGGCACCAGGCGCGGCTGCGGGTCCCGGGAGCCCATGCGCTGCCGGGTCGCTGGGAGGTGCGGGCCGAACGCGGCCGTCAGGGCACGACCGTCACCCTGACCGAGGTGACGGGCCGCGAGACGGTCATCGACCTGCGCGACCTCACCGGTGACCCGACCGGCGACCCCTCGGGTGACGGGGTCCCCGCCAGCCGGTCGTGGCCCGGGCTGGCCGACCCGTCGCCCCGCGGCGGGCAGCGGGTACCGACGCGCGAGGCCGACCTGCTGCGCTGGGCCTCACCGCACGAGGCCGACCGCTTCGACGCCTGGGCCGCCGAGCGCCTCGCCCGCAACGTCGACTGGTGGGAGGCCGACTGGGACGAGCGGCGGCTGTTCACCCGGCTGCGCGCCACCCACGTCGCCCCGGGCCTGCCGGGGCGGGTCCTGCTGGCGGTCGGCCTCGCCACCAAGCAGCCGTCCGCCCACCAGCCCGCCGTGGCGGTCGCCCGGCGCCTGCTGGACGCCGACCTGCTCGACCCCCGCCGGTTCGCCGGGACGCTGGCCGCGCTGGCCGGGGTCCTCGACCCGACCCGCCTCGCCCGCACGCTGGGGGCACTGCGCCAGACCCACCCGCACGCGGTCGCGACGATGCTGGACGGCGCCCTGCCCGCCTTCGACCGCGGCGACCGCCGCCTCGCCGGGCTGGTCGAGCTCTACGCGCAGGGGTGCGAGGGGCCCGGCGCCCCGCCGGCGTCGGACGCCCTGGTCGCCTGGCTGGGCTCGCTCCCGGCGGCGGGGACGCTGGCCGACGCCGGGCGGCGTGCCCTAGCGGCGGCCCGGGCCTGAGCCCTGGCCCTGGCCCTGGCCCGGGCCTGAGCCCTGGCCCTGGCCCT
>JBHJOJ010000105.1:0-9106 GCA_050329835.1 Kineosporiaceae bacterium
CGGGTGGGAGGGGATGGTGTGGCGGCGCTGGTCCTCGTGGACCGCTGGGGACCCCCGGTGGACGGCCGGCCTCGTCGACACCACCCACGTGCCGCCGGCGACCACCGTGGCACGGGTCCGTGCCTGGATCGAGGGCCACCGTTCCGCCGACCGGTGACGTGGCTCCTCGCTGTCACGGGCGCCGGTTCGCCGGAGCCTTCGACGGCGGAGGAGGCCGGAGATGGGGAGCACGAGCGGACCCGGCAGGCGCCCACCGGGCGGGCCGTCGCGTCGACGTGCCCATGGCCGGTCCGGAGGGTGGGTGACCATGGCATGGGTCGGCGTGGCCGTCGTGGCGATGACCACGGCGGCCTGCGGGACCGCCGGTCGGCCGGGCGAGGAGGCTGCGGCGGCATCCACCGCCGACACCCGGGTCGGCGTCGACGGCCGGTCTGCCGCGCCCGCCCCCGGCGACCCGGCGGCCCACGACGCCGACCGGGGCCTGCCGGAGCTGCCGGTCCCGGACGTCACGTGGGACACCGAGGCGGCGGACGCGGCCGTGGCGACCGCCGTCGCGGCCGTGACCGCGTTCGCCCGGCCGGCGGCTCCGGTCGACCGGTGGTGGGCGGACCTCGCCCCCCTCCTCACCCCCGCCGCCCGGACCGCCCACACCGGCACCGACCCGGCGAACGTCCCGGCGTCCGCCGTCACCGGGCCCGCCGGCCCCGCCCGCTCGCCGAGCCCGTTCCTCGCGACCGTCGCCGTCCCGACCGACGCCGGCACCTACACCGTCCTGCTGGTGCGCGACGACGCGGGCGCCGGCTGGCTGGTGGACCGGCTCGACCCGCCGCCCGACGACCCGGCCACCCTCACCCCGTGACGTGAAGCCCCTGCTCGGCGTCCTCGCGGTCGTCCCGACGGTCCTCGTCGGCGCGCTGCTGGCGCTGGTCGTCCTGCTCGCGCCGATCCCGGCGGCGCTCGGGGACTGCACCGGCATCGCCGGCGTCCGCGCCGGCCCGCTCGGGTCCACGACAGCGCCTGTCGCCGGGTACGCAGGCGAACAGCTGGCCAACGCGGCGCTGATCATCGACACCGGGCACGCTCTCGGCGTCCCGCTGCACGGGCAGACGATCGCCGTCATGACCGCCATGGGCGAGTCCGGCCTGCGGGTGCTCGACCGGGGGGACGCCGTCGGCCCGGACAGCCGGGGCCTGTTCCAGCAGCGCGCGAACGGCGCCTGGGGGTCGTACCAGGACCGGATGGACCCGCAGACCAGCGCGACGAGCTTCTACCGCGCGCTGCTGCGGGTCGACGGCTGGCAGGACCTGCCGCCGACGCTGGCGGCCCACCGGGTGCAGCGCAACGCCGACCCGGAGCACTACGAGCGCTGGTGGCAGCCGGCGCAGGAGGTGGTCACGGCCCTCACCGGCGCCCCGCCCGCCTGCGAGCCGGCCGCGCCGGGGGACGTCGCGGCGTCGGGCTGGACCCGCCCCTCGACCGGGCCCGTCACCAGCGGCTTCGGCTACCGCACGCACCCGGTCACCGGCGAGCGCCGGCTCCACCGGGGGATCGACTTCGGGGCACCCTGCGGCGACCCGGTGCGGGCCGCCGCGGCGGGTGTGGTGGTCCGTGCCGGCCCGGCCGCCGGCTACGGGTACGTCGTCCTCGTCGACCACGGCCGCGACGAGTTCGGACGGACGGTCGTCACCGCCTACGCCCACATGTTCGCCGACGGGATCCTGGTCCGGGTCGGCGACCCGGTCGCCGCCGGGCAGCAGATCGCGGAGGTGGGGACCTCGGGCACGTCGACGGGCTGCCACCTGCACGTCGAGGTCCGCCAGGACGGGACGGCCGTCGATCCGGCGCCCTACCTCGCCGCCCGTGGCGTCGTGGTCTGACGCGTCCCGTCACGGCCCGCTCGTCGCCCGCCAGGCTCACCCGCCCTCGGTGACCCGTCCGATCCGGGAGTCCGCGGCCCACCTCTTGTTCGTGTCGTTGAGGTCCCGCTCGACCTCGGTGAGGGTGACCCGCACCGGGATCCCGGGCCGGCCGCCGACCTTGACGAGGAAGCGGCCCCGGCCCGGCGGCTCCGTGTCCTCTCCCGTGCGCGGGTCCCACGCCGGTGGTGCCGTCCAGCCGGTCACCAGTTCCTGCTCGGCGCGGGACAGCCGGACGACCGACGTGAGCGACGGCATCTCGGCCGCCGGCAGCCCGCCCGCGATCACCATGCCGGCCCGTTCGACGAACCCGCGGGCCTTCGTCCGGTCCTCCTCGGTGGGAAGGGCCAGCAGGTCGCTCATGGTGTGGCTGACCATCGCCACCCCGACCCCGCGCTGCCGGTTGAGCCGGGTCAGCGCGTCCACCCGGTCGACCATGCCCCGTCCGGCGCGCAGGGCCCGCCACAGCTCGTCCAGCACGACGAAGTAGTGCCGCGGCCGCTCCAGCCCGGCGTCGGCGAGCGCGTGCGCCACCGTCACCGCCCCGAACCCCGTCGACCAGCAGGCGAGCAGCACCGCCGCCTGCAGCCCGGTCTCGCCGTCCCCGATCGAGCTCACGTCGTACGCCACCGGCCGGTCCCGGCGCAGCGGCGCCGTCGTCGGCGCCGAGAAGATCCGTCCGAACCGGCCGCCGTCGACCAGCGCCATGAGGGACGCCTCCAGGGCCTCGGTGATCGTCCGGTACCGGTCGAGGTCGCCGCGGTCGAGGGCCACCTGGCGGACGTCCTCCGGCGCCTGCCGGATCACGTCGAGGAGGTCGGCGAGCACCGGCACCCGCGTCGACCGGGCGTCGATCACCCGCAGGGCCCGGTCGAGGACCGTCTCCTCCCGGTCGGACGGCGGCGCCGAGCGGGCGATCGTCACCAGCGCGCTCACCACGGTGAGCCGCCGGCCGTGGGCGTCGGCCAGCACCTCCTCCCGGGCCCGCCCCGTGAGCCTGTCGGCGGCGGCCGTCGCCTCGCCCGGGTCGAGGACGTTGAGATGCCCGCGCCCGCGGCCCAGCGGCAGGACGTCCCCGCCCATCGCGGCGACCAGGTCGACGTAGTCCGGCTTGAGGTCGCCGAGGACCATCGGCAGCACCCCGTACCCGGCGAGGCCGAGGGCCATCCGCCGCACCACCGTGCTCTTGCCCAGGCCGGGCTGGCTCAGCACGAACATCGACGGGTTGGCGATGAGGTGCGCCCGCTGGAACCAGCTGATCGGGTCGCACCCCACGGTGGCCCCGCTCACGAGGTTCTGCCCCAGCGGGACGCCCACCAGCGGGGACCCGGTGCCCGCCGAGAACGGGTACAGCCCGCACACCTGGACGGAGGTGCCGCGGAACTCCGGCGGTGCCTCGACGAGGACCGATCGCCCGCCTCCCCGGCCGGCGTGGCCCCGGGGCGGGGCGGCCGGCAGGAGATTCACCGGTCGCCGCGGCCCGGCCGGCTCCCGCCGGCGTCTCCGGGTCACAGCGAGTCCCGGACGGGCGACGGGATGCGCAGGTGCGCCGGGAGCACGAGCCCGAGCGGCAGGCCGGCGACGAAGGCGGCGTCCTGCGACCCGTACATCGGCCGCAGCTGGAGCCGCGCCGCCCCCGCCATCATGTCGACGGCCGCAACGGCGTCCCGCACCCGGTCGCCGTCCAGCACCGTCGCCGTCACCAGCAGCGAGAAGTCGAGCAGGGCCGCGCCGGTGGCCTCCTCGCGGGCGGTGGCCTCCGCGGCCCGCTGGGCGACCAGCGCCCGCGACGACGGCGTGCTCGACACGCTGGCCTGGAATTCGGCCGTGCGCTTGTCGGTCTCGACGACGCGCGCGGCCCGCGCCGGGTCGAGCGGGCGGACGACGAGGGTGACCCGCTTGCGGTCGACGTCCGGGTGCGGGCCGAGGATCGCCGCGAGGACGGAGCTGTAGACCTCGCCCCGCGGGGGCGACGTCATGCCCCACGTGACGCTGACGCCGCTGTCGTGGCGGTAGTGGGTCCACGCGGTCTCGGTGGCGACCGGGCCGACGTCGTCCCACCGCAGGTCGGGGGCGTGACCGGTGGCGTTCGCCGTGTCGAGGTCCGTGGCGACCGCCGGGTCGTAGGCGGTCCGCACCACCTCGCAGAGTCCTGCCGCGGGCACCGGCCGGGTCGCGCCCGCGCCGGTCGCCTGCAGCCCGTGGCCGAGCAGCGGGATCCGGGGGGCGAGGTCGCGGGCCATCTCCTCGGGGCGGCGCCGGCGCCCGCCCGGGCGGGCCGCTGCCGAGAAGGTCAGCGCCACCCAGGCGCGCACCTGGGCCGAGCCCTGCGGGTACCGGTCGACGACCTCGTCCAGCATGGCCAGCGCCACGGCCGGCGCGTCCGGGTCGACGCGCCGGCGCACCTCCTCCCGCAGCCGGGTCCCGGAGTCCGGCGCCGACTCGACGGTGACCGACGCGGCCACCAGCCCCGGCTCCGCGGCCAGCGACGCCAGCCAGGCCCCCCAGGTCGCCACCCACGCGTCCACCTGCTCGGCGTCGACGAGGGACGCCCCGTCCGGCTCGGTCTCGAGGACCACCGAGTAGTGCGACGTCGCCGGGACCCGCAGCAGCGCGACCGGACGGTGCCAGGAGTCGCTGAACTCGTACAGCTCGCTCGCCGCCACCAGCCCGGGCAGCCGGCACCGCCCGCCCGGGATCCGGGACACCGGACCCGACCGGTAGGAGGTGGCGCCGCCGGCCCGGGCGTGCAGCGACAGCGCGGCCGCGCTCAGGTTGTCCGCGACCGTCCGCCCGTGGCGGTCCCGGACCGCCAGCGAGCCGAGCGTGGCGACCAGCACCACCACGATGGGCAGCGCGGCCGGCAGGCCGAGGGTGAACCACGTGACGAGCACGACGACGATCCCGGCGAACATCGTCATGGTGCTGAGGAAGCCGAGCCCGAGCAGTCCCGGCGAGGCCGGCCGCCGCCAGTTGCCGTAGGTCGGGACGGAGCGGCGAGCGGTCCGCGGGTCAGCGACTGCCACGCGGTCCGTCCCCCACGGCGTCCCGGATCAGGTCGCCCGGGATCTGAGTACCTCGGCGAGCGGCTCCTGCGGCTGCGACGGCCGCCGCGGCAGCCGCCACCGCTGGGCCGGCGGCTGCCGCCCCGGCTGTGGCGCCGGCGGCCGCTCCAGCTTTGCCGCCGGCAGCGGCACCTGTCCGGGCACCACCAGGTGCGGCGCCTGCGCCGGGACTCCCGACACGCCCTTCAGCACCGCGTGGTCCCTGGGAGCCGTCCCTGCCCGAGGGCCCGGCAGCCACCCCCCCGTCGTGGGCCAGCACGGAGCCCTTCGCGTCCGAGGGGCTCCGTGCGGCCTCCCCGGACGCGGAACCCGCGCGTGGCGCGGCATCCGGACCGGCCGCAGCGGCACCGTCGGGACCGCGGGAATTCGGCCCGGGCGCTGACGCGCCGGTGGGCCCCCCGGCTGAGGACGTGTCCTTGTCCCGCCGAGGGACCAGGGACTTGAGGCTGGCCCCGGTGTTGACGGCGGTCATGCCGCCGGCGGCCACGTTGCCACCGGACAGGGCTCCCACCATGGGCGTGAGGGCTCGAAGGAGAGTCGGCAGGGCCAGGATCGCCACGACCATGAGCGAGAGACCGACGACGACATCGAGGACGGCCTCCTCGTCGGTTCCGCCGCCGGCCACCGTGAAGATCTCACTGCCGGTGAGCCGGAAGGCGGTCGCATACACGATCGCGGCCGCCGGCTTGTACAGGATGAAGGCCAACGTCCACGTGACCACCCTCTGAAACCACGTCCGGCCGGTCTCGAGCCCGGTGAAGCTGGCCGACAGGGGCAGGATCCCCGCCAGCAGGATGAGAACCCCGGTACGAACCACGAGCAGGACGATCTGGACGATCGACGCCACCAGGGCGAGCAGGCCGACCACGATGACGACCAGTGACGACAACCCGCCCGTCAGTAGGTGTGCGAACCCCAGGGTCTCGCCGAGATCACTGCCGGCCAGGGACTCGTCGATGATCCATGACGAGAACCCGTCGGCGGCCTGTGTGGCGAGCGAGATCGCCGTCAGCCCGGCGGCCGAGACGAGGACCATGGTGAGCAGTGCCCGGAGCAGGTCGACAGCGGGACCCGAGCGTCGTGCCCAGGCAATCCGGGCACCCGCCACCATGACCATGAGGACTGCGGCTCCGGCCATGTAGAAGAACAGCTGGCTCTGCACGAAGGTCGCCGCCTCGTTCGGGGCCGAGCCGGACGTGCCGATCCGTGAGCTACCGGTCTCAGTCACCCAGAATGTGCTGAGGGTCTCGAGGAGCGATTCCACCGCCTGACCGGTCCCCGTCGCGACCTGGCCCAGCACGCTGTCTGCGGCCTGAAGTACGAGTTCCGTGCTGTGACACTCGAGGTCGATGGCACCGCAGTCGAGATCCCCTGCCGCATGTGTCATCGAGGAGCCCACCGCGTGTACCCGACGAGAGACGGAAGCGGCCGCAAAGTGAACGGTTCGCCGGTGGTGTCCGAGGCGACCAGCCGCCAGTCGCCACCCTCCCACGTCACGGTCATGACGACGCTCACGTACTGAGCGACGGCCCCGGACCGTGAGACCAGCATCGCCAGGTCGACGCTGCTCTCGTCGTGGGTCCACGAGACGACCGAGAAGCCGGCGAGCGCCAGCGAGGTGTCCTCGGCCCGCCGTGGTGACTCGGTCGCCAGGGTCCCGGCCAACAGTTCTCGCCCCCGGGTCTCGGCGGTGAGATCGAGGATCGCCTCGCGGGCCTCCGCCTCCGGCAGGGTCGTCAACGCCGTGAGATTGGCGGCGGCGAACACGGCGCCGACGGGGGAACGGGCGAAACACCGTCGCACCGGATCGGCGCGCCGTGGTCCCACGGCGCGATGAGAGGGGACGACGAGGCGGCCCACCATCTGCCAGTCCACGTCGGCGGGAGCTGTCGTCGGCACGACCTCGTCGACGGGTGCGGAGGCACACCGGTCGACGGCCTGTCGACCGGGCGGGTCAGGGACTTCGCCCGTAGTCGGCGGCGGAACAGTGGTGGGGGCGGCCGTGACCGTCGGAGAACCCGTATCAGTCGATGCGGTCACGTTCTGCGTCCTGGAGGAGCCCCGGATCGCTGCCACCGACAGCAGAGTCAGCGCCACGACACCCACGAGCGCGACCGCCACGACCGCGACGACCGCGCGCCGATGTTCCACCGGCTCACTGGACGTCGAGGAGAGCGGTGACGAAGGCTGCTGCCGACCCGACGACGATCGAGCCTGCGAGGGCCCAACCCAGCCGGGCGATGACCTCGCCGCCCTCGCCTCGGCCCTTCGCGATCACCATGCTGACCCCGGCACCGATGACTCCGAGGACACACAAGGCCAATGCCCCCCATGCGACCCAGTTGAGGATCTCGAGGAACGCGTCGGCGCCCGGTGGTTCGGTGGGCCCCGGTGTCGGCACCCCGCTGAGCTGCATGGCGGGCAGCGCCCACACAGCCCAACCGACGTCCGTCATCGCCCTGTCCTCCCTTGGCCGGCCTGCGGGAAAGGTCATCCCGAGTCGGACTGGAAGGTGCAGGGCGGGGTGCCGCCGTGACAGCGGGTCGGCCCGGGCGGCAGACCTCAGCGCAGCAGGTCCGCCAGGGTGACCTCGATGCCGAGGATCGACAGCGGCTGGGTGAAGCTCACGTCCTCGACCACCTCGTACGCCCGCCGGTCGGTGTCGGTCGGGCGGGCGTGCCGGACGACGACCCGGCGCGGCAGGTCGACCACCCAGTACTCCGGCACCCCGCTGTGGCCGTAGATCCGGGGCTTGTGGACGAGGTCGACGTGGCGGCTGGTGTCGGCGACCTCGATGAGGAGGTGCGCCGACGACGGGTGCCCGGCGCCCCAGGTGTCGCCCGCGGCGTCGACGACCGCGATGTCGGGCTCGGGCTCGGAGTCGTCGGACGCGGCGAACGGCTTCTCCTGGCGGACCCGGTACGCCTCGCCGTGGTCCCGGTGGAGCCGCAGCATGATGGCCGTGGCGATCCGGTCCACGGCCCGGGCGTGGTGGACGCCCTGCGGGCTCATCCGGACCAGCACCCCCTCGAGCAGCTCCACCGGTTCGTCGTGCAGGTGTCCCGCTTCCACGAGGGCGTCGTACTGCGACCGGGTCAGCCCCTCGGTGAGGAGCTCCGGGTCGGTGGCGACGGGCCCGAGGACCATGGACTCGATGGTAAGGAGCCGCGCAACCCGTTCTGACCTGCCACGACGCGCCCTCACGTGGTGTCCGTCACCGGTCGACCGGACGTCACCGTCACGCCGCGGCCGGTGCGGCGGCTACCCTGTGCGGGCACCGGGAGGTGTCGCCTAGTGGTCTATGGCGCCCGCCTGCTAAGCGGGTTGGGGGTCTCAACCCCCTCGAGGGTTCAAATCCCTCCACCTCCGCCCCGGTCCCGGCCCGCCGGACGTCCTCTGGCTAGGGTCGGGACCCGTGACGCCGCCCCCTCCGGGTCAGCTCTACGTCGTCCGCCACGGCGAGACGGAGTGGAGCCTGACCGGCCGCCACACCGGCCGGACCGACCTGGATCTCACCGACCCCGGCCTCGCCGAGGCCGAGCACCTGCGAGCCGCCCTCGACTCCCGCCGGTTCGTGGAGATCCGGACCAGCCCGCTGCGGCGGGCCGCACGCACGGCCGAGATCGCCGGTCTCGTTCCTGCCCTGCCCGATCCGGACCTCGTGGAGCGTGACTACGGGGCGTACGAGGGCATGACGACGCCCGAGATCGCCGAGGTGCTGGGCCGGCCGTGGTCGGTGTGGACGGACGGGGTGCCGCCCGGCGAGACGCCGGGCGAGACACTCGCCGAGGTCGCGGCCCGGGTCGACCGGGTCCTGGAGCGCGTCCGGCCGCGGCTCGCCGACGGCGATGTCGCCCTGGTGGCGCATGCCCACAGCCTGCGGGTGCTCACCGCCCGGTGGCTGGGGCTGGACGCCGCCGCCGCCCGGCTGTTCCGCCTCGAGACCGCCGCCTACGGGGTGCTGGGGTTCGAGCACGAGCGGCCCGTGATCCGGCGCTGGTCGGTGCGCGACTGACAGTGAGGATGTGGGCGAGCCCCGCAGCGGTCGTTCCTGACTCAGCGACTGACTGACCCAGGGTCTTGAACGGGATCTGTCGGTTCGGTCCGCTGCGGGGCTCGCTTGCA
>JBHJOJ010000106.1:0-23080 GCA_050329835.1 Kineosporiaceae bacterium
CGGGGTCAGGCGGGTGGGCGGGTGCGGTCGAGGGCGCGCCGGACGCGGTCGACGACCGCCGGGAGATCGCGCAGGTCGGGAGCCGTGACGAAGACGACCGTCCAGCCCGCGGCCTGCAGGGCGTTGAGGCGAGCCCGGTCACGGGACAGCTGTCCTGGCTCGGCGTGCCATCCGCCGTCGTACTCCACCGCGACGCGCTCCTCGCCGTAGCCCAGGTCGACGCGTGCCACGAAGCGGCCGTGGCCGTCCCTGACCTCGACCTGGGTCTGCGGACGGAGTCCGGCAAGGGTCAGGGCCAGCCGGACCCGCGACTCCGGAGGCGACTCCGCGCCCGCGTCCGCCAGCGCCAGCGCCCGCCTCACCCTGGCCACGCCCGGAGCCCCCGGCCGCCCCGCGGCGTACCGGGCGACGGCATCCGACGTCACCAGATCACGGTGCAGCATCTCGTCGAGGACGGGTACCGCGTCCTCGATCGACGAGGTACCACCGATGTCCCAGGCCGTGCGGACCGTGGTGGTGGTCGGGATCCCCCGGCAGGACGTCACGTCCGAGACCTCGAGCACCGGCCGCCGCGAGGACACCCCCCGGCGGCTCCGGCTCGACGCCTCCGGCGGACGCCCCGTCGATACCGGTCCCCAGGTCGTCACGGCGGTGCGCGCGCCCCACAACCAGGCTGCGGACCTGCCGGTGACCACGGAATCCGGCGCGGCCAGCAGAGCGGCACGGCAGCGGAGCTCGTGGTCCACCGGGGTGCGGGCGTCGACGTACACCCCGCGGAGCAGCCGCCGGTACCCGGGACTCCTCAGCTGTGCCCGCGTGACGAGCCCGGCCGCCACGGCCTCGGACCCGAGGAACGCATCGCGGGGCCGCCTGGACACTCCGCGATGCTGACGCCTCGACAGGAAGCGCCGCGGCGGCCGTCCACAGGCTCAGGACCGGGACGCCGCCGACGCCTTCCGGGTGGGCTTCTTGGCCGAGGACGCGGCCTTCTTCGCCGGAGCCCGGGTGCCCTTCTTCGCCGGGGCGGCCGCCCGCTTCTCGGCGAGCAGCTCGGCGGCCCGCTCCGGCGTCACGGAGTCGGGCTCGTCCCCCGACCGCAGGGTGGCGTTCGTCGTGCCGTCGGTGACGTACGGGCCGTAGCGACCCGAGCGGACCGTGATCGTCGCGCCGCTCACCGGGTCGGGACCGAGCTCTCGCAGGGGCGACGCCGCGGCGCCCCGGCCGCGGCCCCGCTTCGGCTGCCGGAAGATCTCCAACGCCCGCTCGAGGGTGACCTCGAAGATCTGGTCCTCCGACTCCAGGGACCGGGAGTCGCTGCCCTTGCGAAGGTAAGGGCCGTACCGCCCGTTCTGGGCGGTGATCTCGGCGTCGGACTCCGGGTCCCGGCCGACCAACCGCGGCAGCGACAGCAGCCGCAAGGCGTCGTCCAGGGTCACCGTGTCCATGGTCATGGAGGAGAACAGGCTGGCGGTGCGCGCCTTGCCCTTCGACCCCTCGGGCAGCACCTCGGTGACGTACGGGCCGAACCGTCCGGGCTTGACGACGACGTCGTGTCCGGTGTCGGGATCCTGACCCAGCACCTGGTCGCCCTTGGCGGCCTCGTCGAGCAGCGCCCGGGCGCGCCCGACCGACAGCTCGTCGGGCGCGATGTCGTCCGGCACGCTGGCGCGCACGCCGTCGCCGGCCGTCTCGTCCTCGAGGTACGGCCCGTAGCGGCCCACCCGCAGGACCAGCCCGTCCCCGATCGCGATCGTGCTGACGGCGCGGGCGTCGATGTCGCCGAGGCCCTCGGCGAGACCCTTGAGACCCTCGGCCAGCCCGGCGAGCCCGCGGCCGGCCCCGCCCGGCAGCGGCGGCAGCCCGCCGTCGCCCCGGACGCCACCGCCGTTCCCGCCGTCCCGGCTGCCGAAGTAGAACCGGGCGAGCCAGTCCGAGCCGGGCACCTCGCCCGCGGCGACCCGGTCCAGGTCCGCCTCCATCTCGGCGGTGAAGTCGTAGTCGACGAGCCGCGGGAAGTGCTCCTCCAGCAGCCGGGTGACCGCGAACGCCAGCCACTCGGGGACCAGGGCGGTGCCCTGGTGGCGCACGTACCCGCGCTCGATGATCGTCCCGATGGTCGCCGCGTACGTCGACGGGCGGCCGATCCCGCGCTCCTCCAGGGCCCGGACCAGCGACGCCTCGGTGTAGCGGGCCGGCGGGCTGGTGGTGTGCGCCCCGGTGGCGAGCGCCAGCGCCGCCAGCGCCTGCCCCACCGTGAGCACCGGGAGGCGGACGTCGCCGCCTCCCCGCCCGCCGCCCTCGACCGGGTCGTCACCCGGCTCGCGGTGCCGCTCGGCGTCGCGGCCCTCCTCGTAGGCGGCGAGGAACCCCCGGACCGTGATGGTCGTCCCGGCCGCCGCGAAGACGACCTCGCGCCCGTCGGACGTGCGCGAGGCGATGCGCACGGTGGCGGTCGTGCCACGGGCGTCGATCATCTGGGAGGCGACGGTCCGCTGCCAGATCAGCTCGTAGAGGCGGAACTCCTCGCCGCGTAGCTGGCCGGCCACCTGGGCGGGGGTGCGGAACCGGTCCCCGGCGGGACGGATCGCCTCGTGCGCCTCCTGGGCGTTCTTCACCTTGCCGGCGTAGGTCCGGGGGGCGTCGGGCACGGACTCCGCGCCGTACAGGTCGCGGGCCTGGGCCCGGGCGGCCGCGACGGCCTCGGCGGACAGCGCCGTCGAGTCGGTCCGCATGTAGGTGATGTAGCCGCCCTCGTACAGCGTCTGCGCCACCCGCATCGCCTGGCGGGAGCCGAGGCGGAGCTTGCGGGACGCCTCCTGCTGCAGCGTCGACGTGGTGAACGGCGCCGCGGGGCGGCGGGTGTACGGCTTCTCCTCGACGCTCGAGACCGCGTACGAGGCGCCCGCCAGCCCGTCGACGACGGCCTGGGCGGCCGCGGAGTCCAGGTGGACGGCGTCGGCGGTGGCCAGGCGCCCCCGGTCGTCGAAGTCCCGGCCGACGGCGACCTTGCGCGCCTGGAGCGAGACCAGCCGCGCATCGAAGCGCGGCTCGCCCTCGCCGGCCGAGAAGGTGGCGGTCACCGAGGCGTAGTCGGCCGCGACGAACGCCATCCGCTCGCGCTCCCGCTCCACCACGAGGCGCGTGGCGACCGACTGCACCCGGCCGGCCGACAGCCCCTGGCGCACCTTGCGCCAGAGGACGGGGCTCACCTCGTAGCCGTAGAGGCGGTCGAGGACGCGGCGGGTCTCCTGCGCGTCGACCAGGGAGCCGTCGATCTCGCGGGTCTGCTGCAGGGCCCGGCCGATCGCCTCCCGGGTGATCTCGTGGAAGACCATCCGCTTGATGGGCACCGCCGGCTGCAGCGTCTCCTTGAGGTGCCAGGCGATGGCCTCGCCCTCGCGGTCCTCGTCGGTGGCGAGGATGAGCTCGTCGGCGTCCTTGAGGGCCCGCTTGAGCTCGGCGACCTTCTTCTTCTTGTCGGCGTCGACGACGTAGTAGGGCTCGAAGCCGTTCTCGACGTCGACGGCGAACTTGCCGAACGGGCCCTTCTTGAGCTCCGGCGGCAGCTCGCTGGGCTGCGGCAGGTCCCGGATGTGTCCGATGGACGCCTCGACGACGTAGTCGTCGCCGAGGTAGCCCGCGATCGTGCGGGCCTTGGCCGGGGACTCCACGATGACGAGGGCCCGGCCCGTCGGGTCCTTCCGGCGTGCCACGGGGCGACACGGTAACGCCACGAGCGGTGATCGGGTGCACCGGTCACCCGGACGCCCCTCTCAGGGAGCGCCGCCGCACGGCCGATGACCCCGAGGTGGCGAAGCCCCCCCGTCCCTCCCCGTCCGGTCGTCCCCCGGTCCCGGACCAGCGCGTCCATCACGACTACGACCTCGTGGTCATCGGATCCGGCCCGGGCGGGCAGAAGGCGGCCATCGCTGCGGCCAAGCTCGGCCGGCGGGTGTGCGTCGTCGAGCGCCGGCACATGGTGGGCGGGGTCTGCCTCAACACGGGGACGATCCCCAGCAAGACGCTGCGCGAGGCCGCGCTGTACCTCACCGGCATGGCCCAGCGGGAGGTCTACGGCGCGAGCTACCGGGTGAAGGACGAGATCACGGTCGGCGACCTGTTCGCGCGCACCCAGCACGTCATCGCGCGGGAGACCGACGTCGTCCGCGCCCAGCTGCAGCGCAACCACGTGGACCTGCGCTACGGCACCGGCTACCTGGTCGACGAGCACACCGTGGGGATCGACGACGACGGCCACCGCACCTCCAAGGTCACGGCCGCGCACGTGGTGCTGGCGACCGGCACCCGCCCCGCCCGGCCCGCCACCGTGGACTTCGACGGCGTCCGGGTCTTCGACAGCGACGGGGTGCTGTCGCTCGCCGACGTCCCCGGGACGATGCTCGTCGTCGGCGCCGGGGTGATCGGGATCGAGTACGCCTCGATCTTCGCCGCGCTGGGGACCCGGGTGACGGTCGTCGACAAGCGGCCCGTCATGCTGCCGTTCTGCGACCCGGAGGTCGTGGAGTCGCTCAAGTTCCACCTCCGCGACCTCGCGGTGTCCTTCCGGCTGGGCGAGGAGGTGGAGTCGGTCCGGACCGGTCCCGACGGCACCATCACCACCCTGGCCTCCGGCAAGCGGATCGCCGCGGACACGGTGATGTACTCGGCGGGTCGGCAGGGGCAGACCGACGGGCTCTTCCTCGACCGGGTCGGCATCGGGACCGACGCCCAGGGCCGGATCGCGGTCGACTCCCACTACCGGACCTCGGTGCCGCACATCTACGCGGTCGGCGACGTCATCGGCTTCCCGGCGCTGGCCGCCACGTCCATGGACCAGGGCCGGCTGGCGGCTTACCACGCCTTCGGGGAGCCGGCGCACGCCATGACCGACCTGCAGCCGATCGGGATCTACACCATCCCCGAGATCTCCTACTGCGGGCGGAGCGAGGCGCAGCTGACCGCGGCCGCCGTGCCGTACGAGGTCGGCATCGCCCGTTACCGCGAGCTGGCGCGGGGGCAGATCGTCGGCGATTCCTACGGGATGCTCAAGCTGCTGGTCCACGGGGAGACCCGGGAACTGCTCGGTGTCCACCTGTTCGGGACGGCGGCCACCGAGCTCGTCCACATCGGCCAGGCCGTGATGGCGGGCGGCGGGACCGTCGACTACCTCGTCGACACCGTGCTCAACTACCCGACGCTGTCCGAGGCGTACAAGGTCGCCGCCCTGGACGCGACGAACAAGCTGCGGCAGGTGGCGCGGCTCAACGGCTGACCGGTCGTCGACCGTCAGGGGTCCCTCGACCAGGGCGTCGGTGGCCGAGCCCTCGTCCCGGCTCGTCGTCGCCACCACCACGGGACGCCGGCGAGCGCGGCCAGGACCGGCAACAGGACGAGCGAGAGCCGGCCGAGGTCGCCCGACCGGGGGCCAGGGCGAGGCTCACGCGGTCCGGCGCCGGGGCGGTACCGGAAGGTCACCTCTTCCCGAACGATCGCCGGCGGCCCTCCGGACGGGCGGGCGGGGAGGGCCGCGGCGCGCCATGAGCACCCGGCACAGGGCCTGCTCGACGCGCCCCGCAGTCCCCACGGCGAGGGCCTCCTGCCTCAGGGACAGCACGTCGACTCACGCCGATCATGTCGTCTCCCGGCGCTCGCCCGCCCGTCCCGGGGCAGAGTCGGCGGCCTGGGCGCGCAACGCGCGCACGGTGTCGTCACGCGCCTCGGCGACGATCCGGAGCACGCCGGGCGGCCAACGTCCCGCCAGCACGCGATCGGCTGCCGCGACCACCGACGGGGTGGCGCGGCAGGCCGGGAACAACCCGCCGACCAGTGCGCCCGCCGCTCCGGCACCCTCGTCGGCGAGGACCCGAGCCAGCCCCTCGACCCAGTCTCCCGCGGCGTAGTCCGCCAGCAGGTCGGTCTGCTCCGGTCGCCAGAAGCCCGCGAGCACGGCCCGCCGGGCGGCCAGCGACAGCCGATGCCCGTCCGCGACCCCGGTGACTGCCGCCGTGAAGGCGGCGGCCTTGGCCGCGCGGTCGGGCAGCCCGGCCCGGGCCGTCCAGGCCCGTCGGCGGCCCAGCTCCCCCGGGTCGCGACGCTGCTCGGCGTCGATGGCCTGGCCGTCGAGCGCTCCGAGGACCGCCAGCCGCGCGACCGCGTGCCACCGCAGCGCGGCGTCCACGACGACTCCCCCGGGGCAGCGGCTGCCGTCGAGCAGTCCGCGGGCGAACGTCGGGTCTGCGGCATGTGTGACCAGGCACCGGGTCCACACGAGCTGGGCGTCGCCGCCGGTCCCGGCGGCCCCGAGCGCCGCCCCGGCCGACCGCGCCAGCAGGTCCCCGGCGTCGGCCACCGCCCCCGGAGCGGTGTACTGGTGGCGGGCCGTGCCCGCCCACCCGAGCAACCCCTGGAGCACCCCGACATCGTCTTCACCGTGGGAGTGGCGGCACACGGTCGCGACCCACCGGCTCGCCGGCAGCTCCGCGTCCCGGGTCATGTCCCACAGCGCTCCCCAGCACAGGGTCCGGGCGAGTGGGCTCCGGACGCCCCCGATCCACTCCAGCAGGGTGGCCGTCGACCGCGGATCGAACCGGACCCGGGTGTAGGCGAGGTCGTCGTCGTTGACCAGGACGAGGTCGGCTGCGGGGATCCCGACGAGAGCGGGGACCTCGGTACGCGGCCCGCTGACCAGCACGTCGAACCGGTCGCGGCGGATCAGCTCCCCGCCGAGGGCACCGGCCGTGTCCAGGCCGACCCGCGCGTACAACCCGACCGCGACCCGGTGTCGCCGGTCGGAGGGGCCGTCGTCCGCGTCCTGGCGGATCGCCGCTGCGGAGTACCGGCCGTCCGGCCCGACCTGCAACTCGGGACGGACCACCCCGACGCCGGTCGTGGTCACCCAGTCCGTGAGCCACTCGGCGAGCCCACCCCCGCCGGCAGATGTGGCGTCGAGCGTCCCCACCAGGTCCGAGAGGTCCGCGTTGCCGAAGGCGTGGCCGGCTACGAACCGGCGCAGGCCGTCCCGGAACGCCTCCGGCCCAACCCAGTGGACGAGCTGCTTGAGGACGGCCGCGCCCTTGGCGTAGGTGATCCCGTCGAAGAGCGTGGCGAGCGCGGCGGTGTCCGGCACGTCGGCGACCACCGGATGGTTGGTGGGACGCCGGTCCTCCTCATGCGCCCACGCCTCGTACACGTGGGCGAACTCCGCCCATGCCCGCTCCCCGAACCTCGTGGCCCTGGAGAGGGCGAGCGACGCGAGGTAGGTCGCGAACGCCTCGCTCAGCCAGAGGTCCCCCCACCATCGCATGGTCACCAGGTTCCCCAGCCACATGTGGCACATCTCGTGCAGCAGCACGTTGGCCCGGGAGAGCCGCTTGGCGTCGGTGACGACCGAGCCGAAGAGGTACCGCTCCTCCAGCGTCACGCAGCCGACGTTCTCCATCCCGCCCATGGCGAATTCGGGCACGAAGACCTGGTGGTAGGACGGGAACGGGTACGGCCGGTCGAAGAGGTCGGAGAAGAAGTCGAGACCGCGCCTGGTGAGGTCGACCAGCTCGTCGTGGTCGAGGTCGGCGGCCAGGCTGCGCCGGCAGTGCAGGCCCAGCGGGACTCCCCGGTGCCGGTCCGAGACGGAGTGCAGCGGACCGGCGGCGATCGCGGTGACGTAGGTGGGGATCGGCGGAGTCCGGGCCAGGCGCCAGATGCCGCCGTCGCCGACACCGGGAGCGTTGCCGAGCACCGTCCAGTCGGGCGGAGCGTGCACGGTCCAGGCCACGCGCGCCTTGATGTCCGGCTGGTCGAAGCACGGGTACACCCGGTGCGCGTCGAACGGCTGGAAGTGCGTGTACACGTACCGGGCGGCGTCGACCGGGTCGACGAACGCGTGCAGGCCGGCGCCGGAACGGGAGTACCCGCACTCGGCGTGGACGACGAGCTTGTTGTCGGGCAGCAGGTCCGGCAGGAACAGTCGGCCGTCCTCCCCGTCGACGGCGAGTGGGCGCCCGTTGAGCTCGGCCCGCAGTACCCGGCGGGCCCTGAGGTCGACGAACGTCCGGGCGCCGGGCTCGGCCGGGAACCGGATCGTGGTCAGGGCTCCGAACGTGTCGCCCGCATCCCGGAGGTCGAGCTCGACGTCGTAGTCCGCGGACGGGATCACCTTCCGCCGCCGGCGCGCCTCGTCCTGGGTCAGGACACCGGGGGGCGGGGTGGTGGGCCGCCGCGAGGACGAGCCCACCACCCCTCGTGAGCGGGAGCCGCGTCCGCCCACGTTCGGGGGGGTGGGCGGGACGGACGGGCGGGCGGGCGGCACGCTCACCGGACGGCCAGGACGACGAACTCCTCGAGGTCCTGCCACACCGGGGTCACCTCGCGGAAGCCGAGCTCGCGGAGCGCGGCCTCGTGGAAGGCCGCTCCGGCGACCTGGCGCTGACGACGGGTCACCAGCTCGGACCGGTCGCGCTCGGCGAACTCGGCAGCGAGCACGCCCGCGTCCCGGACCGCCTGCCACCACTGCTCCCAGTCCTCGGCCCCCGCCGCCCGGGCCGACTCCTCCCGGCGGTCCTCGAGGTCGTCGAGGGCGGCGACGACGGACGGCAGCCGCAGCGGTAGTGGCAGCACGTCGCCGTTGAGGAAGACCCCACCCGGAGCGAGCAGCCCGGCGACGTCCCGCAACACCCGCACCAGGTCCTCCGGCGGGAACCAGTGGAGGGCGGCGCCGCTGACGACCGCGTCGACGCGGTCCACGCCGAGCGAGGTGCGCCAGTCCCCGACCAGCAGGTCGGCGAGCACCCAGCGGAGCCGGCCTCCCAGGTCGCCCACGGCGCGGCGACCGAGCCCCAGGAGGACCGGGTCGGCGTCGAGTGCGAGCACGGTGGCCTCCGGAAGACGGGTCCCCACCCGGGAGGCGAGGGATCCCGGGCCGCACCCGATGTCGAGCACGGTGGCCCCGGCGGGGACGAGGGCCTCGAGGACCTCGATCATCACGTCGAATCGCCGCTCCCGGGCCGGGACGTAGACCTCGGCCTGCGCGTCGAAGCGGGCCAGCCACGACGCCCAGTCGGCCGCCGGACCCGAGGTCACACCGCCTCCCGTGCGGCCTCGATCACCTCGAGGTCACGGGTGAGGAGAATGAGCGTGTCGACCCGGGACTCCCGCCAGGCCGCGAGCCGGTCCACGATCCGATCGAGCGGCCCCAGCAGGGCGAACTCGTCGAGCAGCGAGTCGGGGACGGCCGCTGCCGCATCGCCCCGCCGCCCGTCGAGGTAGTGATCGCGGATGGCGTGCGCCTCGGCTTCCCACCCCATCTCGCACGCCAGCTCGAAGTACGCGTTGACCAGGCCGACGCCCTTGGGTCCGACGTAGGACGCCAGCAACGGGCGGAGCTCGTCCCGCGCCGCGTCGACATCATCGTCCCGGACCACCTCGACGATGTTGGCGATCGTCACGTCCGACCGCTGCCGGCCTCCGCGCGCGATCCCCTCGTCGAGCGGGGCCAGCGCGACCGCCTCGCGTTCGGGGGTGTAGAGCCCGGGCAGCCAGCCGTCGGCGATCTCGCCGGTGAGTCGGACGCTGCGCGGCCCCATGGTCCCCAGGTAGACGGGGATCTTCGGCCGGAGTGGCGGGAACAGGGACTTGATCGGTTGAGGCTCGCACCGGGCGTCCGCGCCGCGGTAGGGGATCTGATACTGGGTCCCGTCATAGGACAGCGGCTCCTCGCGAGCCACGGCCTTGCGAACGATCTCGACGTACTCGCGGATCACGGTCAGGGGCTTGCCGTACGACACCCCGTGCCACCCCTCGACGACCCATGGCACCGACAGGCCGAGGCCGAGGATCGTTCGCCCGTTCGACAGCACGTCGAGCGTGGTGACGGTCATGGCGGTCAGGGCGGGCGTGCGGGGGGCGATCTGGAGGATCCCGGTACCGAGCTTGATCCGCTCGGTGCGGGCAGCGAGGAAGCCGAGCACGCTCACCCCGTCGGGCCCGTACTCCTCCAGGCTCCACACCGAGTCGTAGCCGATCCGGTCGGCCAGCTCGACGGGGGGAAGGAACTCCGCGACCGGCTCGCCGGCATACCCCAGTCCTAGTCCCAGCTCCATGTCGGTTCCTCCGTGTCGTCGTGTCGTCGTGTCGTGTCCGTGCGGTGGTCCTGCGCGGGCGATCAGGCGAAGGGCAGGGGATCGCGGACGAGGTCGCCCTCGGTGAGCGGACCCGCCACCCAGCCACGGGCGACGGGCTCGGTGTAGAGCCGGGCGCCACCGAGGACGGGGAAGGCGGCCGGTGCGTTCTGCACCAGGCCCGGCACCAGGACGCGGACGACGTGCAGGCCCGCAGCCGCGACGTCGGGGGTGGTGAGGTCCACCGACACCGCTCGCAGCCCGAGGTCGGCCAGGCTGTCGAGGTACCACCGGCGGGGGTCCGCGCCGGGAGGGCACGGTGCGGCGGGGGGCGTCGTGCCGGCCGGCTCGCGCAGTCGGCGCAAGGAGGCGTCCTGCAGCCGCGGGTCGAGGTAGAGCTGGACCGCGAGATCCAGCACGGTGAGGTCCCGCAGGTCCGGGCGGAACGACTCCCGGTACCTGCGGTCGACGCGGAACGGGCGGTAGGGCTCAGCGGTGGTCCTGCCGTCGCGGACGCCGCGCCAGAACCGGCTGTCGGGATCGGCGAGCTCCCGACCGGTCATGAGGACCACGAGAGCCTCGGTCAGGGCCTTGGCGGCGGCAGCGGCCCGGGTGGCCCGGCAGGCGGACCCGAACCCGACGACACCGTGGACGGGGTCGACGACGAACGCGCCGACGACGGGGATCCCCGTCGCCGACGGGACGTCGAGGAACGTCGTCCGCAACCCGGCGGCGGCAGAGTCGTCCAGGACCGGTCCGAGGCCGGGGTCGCCACCCAGGTCGAGCGCGGTGGCCTCGGCTCCGCTGGCCCACCAGATCGTCACCGCGTCCCGCTCGACGAGCTCCTCGAGGGCGGCACGTTCCGCTGCCTCGATGCTGGGCCCTGCGGCGATGCCGGCGAACGCCTGGCCCGTGATCGGGGGGCCGGAGAGATGGCGGTTGACGTTGAGGTACGTGAGGGCCGCCGGCACCCACACCCGACCCGTCTCGTCGCCGGGCCTGGTCCGGGCCTCGAGGTCCCCGCCAGGTACCCAGGAGGTCGTGAGCTCCCGGGTGAACGGAACGAACGGGAAACCCGGCTCCGCGTACTGCCGCGCTGAGTACAGGGCGAGGCCGGCCGGGTCGATCGCGTCCTCGCCGGCCGCCGTCAGTTCGTCGGCCGAGGCCGTCCGCATGACCGCCGGCACAGCGTTGCCGCAGTAGCGTTCGACGGCCTCCCCGAGGGCTGCCGCGCGGGCCTGGTCGACGTCCCCCAGAGCGGCCCCACCGGTGATCGCGTCCGCGCGCCAGGGAGCGAACACCGATGTGCGGGCGAGGTCAGCGGTGACGTCGACGAACGCCCGTGGCAGTCCGGGAACCTCAGGTTCCCGGCGCAGGCGGGTGACGACACCGAAGCGCGGGTCCACCAGCGCGGTGGGCGGCAGGGTCCCCGGGGCGGGCCGCCGCGGAGAGGTGGGCAGCGGCAGCACCGGGTGGCGGCTCACCACCGCACCCCGAACCACCGTCTCGTGGTGGGCATGCGGGACGCAGCGACCTCCGAGGTGAGCGAGGACGTCGGCCACCAGCACCGCGGCCGCGACGGCGACGGTCCCGGGATCCGGCCAGACGATCGGCGGGACGGCCGTGCCCGAGTCCAGATGGCGCCACAGCGCCTCCAGTTCCCCGGACACGGTGCTGGCGGCGAGGCGGCGGGCCCGGGAGTCCGCGTAGCGCGCCGTGTGGCCGGGCACCGCGAGGGGGCCCAACCGGATGGCGTCCCCGTCGACGTGACAGCGGTGCCAGGCGATCCCGGTGTCGTCCAGCGCGGCGTCGAGGTCACACCAGCGGGCGTCCGGGAGCCAGCCCGCGCAGCTGACGACGAGGTCCGGAGCCGGCCCGGCGGCGCCGGACCCGGAGCCGCCGGGCCCGGGGGGTGTCCCCGTGAGCACGACCACGTGGGACTGCAGGAGGGCTGCCACGGCACGGGCGACCGGGTGCTCGTCGCCGCCGACCCCGATCGTGTCCACCAGGACCCGCGGGCGGATGTCCGGTCCGGAGGGACGGACGTCGGACACCGTGGGAGGCGAGGTCAGAACCCCCTGGGCAGCCAGCTGGCGCAGGACACCCGAGACGGCCCCCCGCGCGACGAGGGGAGTCGACTCGGGGTTCGTGAGGACTCGTCGTGCCCGGCCGAGCGCCGGGGCCGGGCCACGGAGCCGGGCGAACCTGTCTCCTGGTCCGGCGTGACGCCAGTGACCGTCGGGACCGACATAGAGGAAGTGACCGGCGGCAAGCCTGGCTCCTCTCGGGGAGGGCGCGGCGGACATCGATTCCCCTCCTGAACGAACGGCGAACGGGAGCAGCCGCACGCCGGCGGCTCGCCCGTGGCGACCGCCGGCGCGCGGCCGAGCGGCGGGGTCATGGCCCCGCCGTCATCACGTGCTCAGCTCGTCCTCGTCGAGCCAGCTGAAGGGCGCCTCCACCGCGGGGGTGCAGTGGGCGCGCAGGCGCCGCGGTGCGCTGTCGTCGATCTCCTCGTACGCGTAGCCGACGTGGGCCATCGCCATCTCCTCTCGTGAGTGAGTGATAGTGATTATCGATTGCGGCTCGCTGGTACCGTATGTGACGTTCACGTCAGGGTCAACACGCGCTACGCACAGTTACGAAACAGCTGAAGCTCGACGACGAAGGATGGTGACCGTGCCCTCTGCCCGAACCCGGACCTGCTCCGCCTCGCTCCGCCTGGTCCTCGGCCTTGGCGCCGCCCTGGCGATGGCCTCCTGTGCAGCGAGCACGGACGGCGCCGCGACGGAGCCCAGCGGCGGCCCCGCCGAGGCCTCCGGGTCGGAGACGGGATACCCCGTGGAGATCGAGAACTGCGGGCGCACCCTGCGGTTCGACGCACCGCCGGAGCGAGCTGTCCTGTCGTACCACCCGGTGGCCGAGATGTTCGTCGGGCTCGGTCTGGCCGACCGGGCCGTGGGCCGCGCCGGCTACTCGGGCGCTTTCGGCGACGCCCCGCCGACCCTGCCCGAGCAGGAAGCCGACTTCGAGCGCATCCCGGTCGTGAGCGACACCGTCTACCCGCCGACCCGCGAGGAGCTGCTCGCCCTGCGCCCCGACTTCCTGCTCGCCTACGGCGACTTCGACTACGGGGGGGAACAGGAGGGCGTCGAGGGTCTGGCCACTCTGGACCAGCTGGCCGACGCAGGGGTGCAGGTGTACACCGTCGCCTGCCCGGACCCGAGCGGGAACTACGCCGGGGAGACGCTCGACGCCGCATACCGGTCCCTGACGGACCTGGGACGGATCTTCGGCGTCAGCGAGCGTGCGGACCAGCAGGTCGCCGAGATGCAGGCCCAGATCGAGTCCGTCCAGGAACAGGTCTCGGGCCGGCCACCCGTCGACACGATCATGTACGCCGGAGGGACCGGGCCGCTCCTGCTGTCCGGCGGCGTGGGGATCAATGACGAGATCCTGCAGGCGGCCGGCGGGCGGAACCTGTTCCCCGACGACGGCCTCTACTTCGAAGCCTCCCGCGAGGCCGTGGCGGCCCAGCGGGCGGAGGCGTTCGTCGTCTTCGCCGAGGCCACGGACCCCGACGGCGAGCTCGATCCGGAGCCGGCCGCCTCGTTCCTCACCGAGGCGTTCCCCGAGATGCCGGCCAGCGCGGACCGGCGGATCGCGGTCACGTCGTACGAGTTCACCGCTCCCGGGTGGCGCTCCGCCCAGACGGTCGAAGATCTCGCCCGGCAGCTCCACCCGGACGCCTTCGAGTAGTCGACGTGGCGATCGAGGACCGGCTGCCGGCCGCCGGCGACGCCACCGTCAGGACGAGGGTGGCCGATGGCTGGCGCGGCATGAGGGTCACCGCCGTCCTCGCGTGCCTGGTGGCCGCCGTCGTCGTGGCGGTCCTGGCCTCGGTGGGCCTCGGGCCGGTGGGGGTGTCACCCGCGGAGGTGTTGCGGGTGACGGCAGGAGAGCTGGCACCCGGGCTGTTCGACACCGCGGCGGATCCGTTGTCCCGGCAGATCGTGTGGGACTTCCGGCTGCCACGGGCCCTGCTCGGGGCCGTCGTCGGGGCAGGCCTCGCGCTGGTGGGGGCCGTGCTGCAGGCGACCGTGCGCAACCCGCTGGCCGATCCCTACGTCCTCGGGGTGTCGGCGGGCGCCTCCGCCGGGGCCGTGGCGGCGCTCACGCTCGGCCTGGCCACCTCCCTCGGACTGTCCTTGGCTGCGTTCCTCGGCGCCGCCGTCGCGACCGGCGCCGTGTACGCACTCGCCCGCCGCGGCGGGCGGATCACGCCGACCCGCCTGGTCCTGGCGGGTGTCTCGCTGGGCTACCTGTTCCAGGCGGTCTACAGCTACCTGCTGCTGACGGCCGATCCCCGAGCCGCTCAGAGCACTCTGTTCTGGCTGCTCGGCAGCCTGGGCAGCGCGGACTGGGCCGACCTCGGCATCCCCGCCGTGGTCCTCGTCCTGGGATCGGTCATCCTGCTGGCCCAGGCACGCTCACTCAACTCACTGATCACCGGGGACGAGACAGCGGTCTCCCTCGGACTGGACGTCGAGCGGTTCCGGCTCCGAATGCTCCTGCTGACCTCGCTCCTCGTCGGCGTCATGGTCTCGGTCAGCGGGGCCATCGCTTTCGTGGGGCTCGTCGTGCCACACGCCGTGCGGCTGGTGCTGGGCGCCGACCACCGCCGGTTGCTGCCCGCCTCGGCGCTGGTCGGTGCGGCGTTCCTGGTGCTCGTGGACCTCGCCGCCCGCACCGTGGCGCAGCCCAGGGAGGTACCGCTGACCATCGTGACCTCGCT
This sequence comes from Kineosporiaceae bacterium, assembly GCA_050329835.1. GTDB lineage: Bacteria > Actinomycetota > Actinomycetes > Actinomycetales > JBBAYJ01 > JANNOG01. Next base: position 14,908 of record JBHJOJ010000106.1, read on the forward strand.
GATCGGAGTGCCGTTCTTCGTCTGGCTGCTGCAGCGGCGGGGCCGGGACCGTGAGGGTCTCGCGGAATGAGGATCCGGGTGCACGGGTTGTGCGTCCAGCTGAGTGGTCGGGACGTCATTCGCGACCTCGACATGGAGGTGGCCGCCGGGGAGGTGGTGGGGGTCGTCGGACCCAACGGCAGCGGCAAGTCGAGCCTGCTCCGCAGTATCTACCGGGCGCTGCGACCGGTCACCGGAGTGGTCGACGTCGGCGGGGACGACGTCTGGCGACTCGCGCCGCGAGCAGCGGCCCGCCGGACGGCGGCCGTCGTACAGGAGTCGACCGGGGATTTCGACCTCACGGTCGACGAGGTCGTCGCTCTCGGTCGCACCCCCCACAAGGGGCCGCTGGCCACCACGAACGACACCGACCGCCGCGTGTGTCGGTCGGCCCTGGAACGGGTCGACATGGCGGGACTCGCCGACCGGCCCTTCGGCACCCTCTCGGGCGGCGAGAAGCAGCGGATACGGCTTGCGCGCGCCCTGGCGCAGGAGAGCAGCGTGCTCGTCCTCGACGAGCCGACGAACCACCTCGACGTCCGACACCAGCTCGACCTACTCGACCTCGTCCACGACCTCGGGCTGACGACGCTCGTCGCACTGCACGATCTCACCCTGGCGGCCCGATCATGCGACCGGGTTCTGGTGCTCAGCGGGGGGCGGGTGACCGCCGCGGGCCCGCCTCTGGACGTGCTGACCGAGGACCTCGTCCGCGAGGTGTTCGGAGTGACCCTGGTGCGGTTCCGGGACCCCGCTACGGGCCGGCTCCACCTCGGGGTCGATCGGCTCAGGGGGCCGGATCGCGCGCCGGTGCGGGTCGGGGCGGTGGCGATGCCGGCGGGATCGGCTCGGGACGCGCGGAGCTGACTGCGCGTCCCACCCGGAGCAGGCCGACGACGAGGAAGGCCGCCCAGAACACGTGGTGCGCCACGAAGACGCCCAGCAGCTCGAGCCCGAGCGCCCGGCACAGCAGCCAACCGACCGGAAGGAAGACCGCGTACTCACCGATCAGGCTGGCGAGGAGCGGGGTACGGGTGTCCCGGTGGGCGCGCAGCACGGCGTTCGTCGTCGCCGTGGCCGCCATCCACAGCACCTGGAGCCAGGCGAGCCACACGACGGGAGCTGCGGTCTCGGCCACCCGGGCGTCTGCCACCGCCCACCGCAGGACTGGCGGCGTGAGGACCGGGAGTGCCGCCGCACACACCACGGCGACCGCCGCCGTCCCGATCGCGGTGACCCGGACGACTCGTCGAACCCCGACCAGGTCCCCGCCACCAGCCCGCTCGGCGATCATCGTCGTCCCCGCAGCGGCGACCCCATAGATCACGGTCCAGACGACGAGCACCGCCACGTCGAGGACCCGGGCCGTCGCGAGGACGACCGGTCCATCCGGTGCCAGCAGCCAGGTCACGACGACGAGGGACCCGGCGGCGGTGGCGGCCAGCAGGGCCTCCGGCACCCCCAGTGACCATGCCTGCCGGTGGGCGCGTCCAGGTGGGCGCAGCATGGCCGTCGCCGACGGGACCGGTGTCCCGCCCGCGCGGAGCCGAACCGTCCAGATCACCGCGACGACCAGAGGGGCGACGGAGCCGGCGAGAGTGCCGACGGCGACGCCGAGTGTGCCGGCACCGGCGGCGAGCAGGACGATCGACGCGGCCACGTCCACCACGGCAGCCACGGTCGTGATGACGAGCACCGCGCGGGGGCGCCCGATCCCGGTGGCGAAGCCCCGCAGGACCGCGACCACGGCGATCACGGGCAGGCCCAACGCCACCAGACGGAGATAGTCGGTGCCCAGCGGCACGTCGATGGCAGGACCGGCGATCGCGGTCAGTATCGGGCCCGCGCCGAGCAGCAGGCCGGCGGTGAGGGGCAGGCTCGTCCAGAGCGCGACGGCGGCCACCAGGCCGGCCTCCCGTGCCGCACCGGGCGGGTCGCCGGCTCCCAGGCGACGTGCCGCCAGCACCTGCGCCGGGATCGTGAACCCCGACAGCAGGAGCGCCGCGACGCTGTGGACGGCCACCGCCGCGGCCCCGACCGCGACCGCCTCGGCCCCCAGCCGGCCCAGCAGGATCGCGTCGTTGGCGGACACCAGGATGGTGACCACTCCGCTGAGGACCAGCGGCCAGGCGAGCCGTGTCAGCTGGCGGAGGAGAGCAGGCATGGCCGACTCCCCGGTGGGCGCGGGTGGAGGGGCGGGTACCACCGCCCGATGTTATCGAGAAGCGATGTCAACAAGGAAGAACCGGGTGTGACCGTCCGTCAGGAGCGCTGCTCGGCTGGGCTCAACTCGTCGTCCGTCGCGGGCGGGTGCTCGACCGGGTCGCCGTCCGCGACACCAGTCGCCGCCTCGCCGGGACCGGTGGCGGCGGGGGTGTCCCGGTCCACCGGGGGCGGGTCGTCGTCGCCCATCGCGACCGAACGGGCCCGGGACAGCGCGACCGCGACGACCACGATGAGCAGGGCGCCGCCCGCGATCCCGTACCGCACGGCCGGGCTGGCGTCCGGGCCGAAGCTGAAGGTCACGATCGCCGGGGCGATGAGCACCGCCACCAGGTTCATGACCTTGAGCAGCGGGTTGATCGCGGGGCCGGCGGTGTCCTTGAAGGGGTCGCCGACGGTGTCGCCGATGACGGTGGCCGCGTGGGCCTCGGAGCCCTTCCCGCCGTGGCGCCCGTCCTCGACGATCTTCTTGGCGTTGTCCCAGGCGCCGCCGGAGTTGGCGAGGAAGACGGCCATCAGGGCGCCGGTGGCGATCGCCCCGGCGAGGAACCCGCCGAGCGCGGCCAGACCCAGGCCGAAGCCCACGACGACCGGCGCCAGGGCGGCCAGCAGACCCGGGGTGACGAGCTCGCGCAGCGAGGTCCGGGTGCAGATGTCGACGACGCGGCCGTACTCGGGCTTCTCGGTCCCGTCCATGATGCCGGGGCGGGTCGCGAACTGGCGGCGGACCTCGAAGACGACGGCGCCGGCGGCCCGCCCGACCGAGTTGATCGCGAGTCCGGAGAACAGGAAGACCACGCAGGCGCCGAGGACGATGCCGACGAGCACCGGCGGGGCGATGACCTGGAAGTTGAGGAAGCTCTGCTGGAGGTTGCTGAAGGTCTGCGGGTCCAGCGGCGTCCCGAGGTCGTTGATGCCGGCCGTGATGGCGTCGGTGTAGGAGCCGAACAGCGCGGTCGCCGCCAGCACGGCCGTGGTGATGGCGATGCCCTTGGTGATGGCCTTCGTGGTGTTCCCGACGGCGTCCAGCTCGGTGAGGATGCCGGCGCCGCGCTCGTCGACCTCGCCGCTCATCTCGGCGATCCCCTGGGCGTTGTCGCTCACCGGGCCGAAGGTGTCCATGGCGACGATGACGCCGACGGTGGTGAGCAGGCCGGTGCCGGCGATCGCGATGAGGAACAGCGCGAGCAGGACCGAGGACCCTGCGAGCAGGAACAGCAGGTACACGGCGCCGCCGATGAGGGCGACGGTGAAGACGGCCGACTCCAGGCCGACGCCGACGCCGGACAGCACGACCGTCGCGGCGCCGGTGCGGGAGGTGTCGGCGACCGAGTTGGTCGGCTTGCTCTCGGTCCCGGTGAAGTACCCGGTCAGCCACATCACGAGGCCGGCGAGCACGATGCCGATGACGATGGCCAGGGTGACGATGTACCGGGGATCGCTGTCGAGGCCCGCGATCTGCTCAGGAGCCCCGGCGACCTCGGAGAAGCTGTCGGGCAGGTAGAGGTACACGGCCACCGCGCTGAGCACCGCGGACACCAGCGCCGACAGGTAGAAGCCGATGTTGATGCTGGTGAGGCCGCTGCGACCGGGCCGGGCCCGGACCAGCAGGACGCCCAGGACGGCGGTCACGGCGCCGATGGCGGGGATGACGAGCGGCAGCACGAGCCCGGACTCCCCCAGCACCGCCCGGCCGAGGATGATCCCGGCGACCAGCGTGACGGCGTAGGACTCGAAGAGGTCGGCGGCCATGCCGGCGCAGTCGCCGACGTTGTCGCCGACGTTGTCGGCGATCGTCGCGGCGTTGCGCGGGTCGTCCTCGGGAATGTTCTTCTCGACCTTGCCGACGAGGTCGGCGCCGACGTCCGCCGCCTTGGTGAAGATCCCGCCGCCGACCCGCATGAACATCGCGAGCAGCGCGGCGCCGAAGCCGAAGCCCTCGAGGACGCCGGCCGCGGACCCCTGGAAGATCAGCACGACCACGGCCGCGCCGAGCAGCCCGAGCCCGACGGTGCCCATGCCGACGACGCCGCCGGTCCGGAAGGACAGGCGCATCCCCTCCTCGCGCCCGCCCTCGTGCCGGGCGGCCGCGGCCACGCGGACGTTGGCGCGGACGGCGAGCCACATCCCGAGGTAGCCGATGAGGGCGCTCGCCACCGCTCCCGCGACGAAGGCCACGCTGCGGCCGGCACGGACGTCCCAGTCGCCCGGCAGCACGAGCAGCAGCGCCCCGACGAGGACGACGAAGATCGCGAGCGTGCGGAACTGGCGGTTGAGGTAGGCAGCCGCACCCTCCTGGATCGCCGTGGCGATCCGCCTCATGGCGTCCGGCCCCTCGTCGGCGGCGAGCACCTGGCTCCGGAACACGGCCGCCACCACGAGGGCGAGCAGCCCGATCCCGGCGACCGATGCGACGATGATCGTGTTGGAGCTGGACAGGGTGATGGCGGCGCCGCCCGTGGAGGCGGCGGTGAACAGCGGCATCGACTGACTCCTCGGCTGGTCCGTCGCTCACCGGCTCCGTTTCCCGCGACGTCGACGGCGACGGTCGGCGGCCACACCGGGTGAGCGCGCCGAGTCTAGGGGTCACGGCGCGGAATTCGCGCCGCGTGGCCCGGCAACGTGCTACGAATCACCATCCTTCCGGCGCCGGGGTGGCACCCTTGAGCCGATGCGCGCCGAGGTGCTGTCACCCAGGGTCACGGCCGTCGGGGCGGCCGGGTGGGGTACCCACGCGTGCTCCCCGCCGGCCACCCGTCGGGACGGTCATCCGGACACGGCCCTCCGTCCGGTGCTGGACCCCGTGCTCGCCGTACTCCGGCACGCCGGTCTGGAGGCGGGGACCACCGTCCGGCACCGGGAACCGAGACCCGGCGTCGCCGTCGCCTGGCCGGACTGGGTGCACCCGCGGGTGGTGGCCGCCCTGGACGGCGCCGGTGTGGCCCGCCCGTGGGCCCACCAGGCGCTCGCCGCCGACCACGCCTGGGGCGGGCGGCACGTCGTGGTGGCGACCGGCCCGGCCAGCGGGAAGTCCCTGGCCTATCAGGTGCCGGCCCTGACGGCGGCCGTCGTCGACGGCGGGACCACGCTGTACCTCAGCCCGACCACGGCGCTGGGCGCGGACCAGGCCGACCGGCTGCGACGGCTGGACGTGCCCGGGGTCCTCGTGGCCCATCTCGACGGCGACAGCCACCGGGACGAGCGGCAGTGGGCCCGGGCCCACGCGCACGTCGTCCACACCACTCCCGACCTCGTCCACCACGGGCTGCTGCCGCGCCACGCGGAGTGGGGGCGGCTGTTGCGGCGACTGCGCCTGGTCGTCGTCGACGAGTGCCACGCCTACCCCGGGGTGTTCGGCTCGCACGTGGCCGCCGTGATCCGCCGGCTGCTGCGGGCCGCCCGGCTGCGGGGCGCCGACCCCGTGGTCGTGGCGTGCTCGGCCACGGCGACGGACCCGGGGCCGTTCGTGCGGCGTCTCACCGGCGTCCGGCCCGTCGTCGTCGACGTGGACGGCGCTCCCCATCCCGGCGCGGCTCTCGTCACGGTGCGCGCCGTCGAGCGTCGGGCCCTGGCCTCCGCGGCGGTGTTCGCGGGCTGCGTGGACCGGGGCGTGCAGACTGCGGCGTTCACGGACTCGCGATCGGGGGCGGAGGCGCTGGCCCGGCGCGCCCGCCGCGACCTGGAGGGTCGGGGGGTGGCAGCGGGCGACGCCGCCGCCCTCGTCGCCTCCTACCGGGGAGGACACCTGCCCGCCGAGCGGCGCGCCGTGGAGGGTGCCCTGCGCGAGGGCCGGCTGCGAGGGGTCGCCACGACGTCGGCCCTGGAGGTCGGGGTCGACGTCACCGGCCTCGACGCCGTCGTCCTCGACGGGTGGCCGGGCAGCATGACGTCGCTGCACCAGCGGGCCGGGCGGGCGGGGCGGGCCGGTCGCGCCGGCGCGACCGTGGTCGTGCTCGGGGACGACCCGGTGGACGCCCATGTCGCCGCCGACCCGGACCGCGTCCTCGACCGGCCCGTGGAGGCCGCCGTGACGGACCCGGACAACCCGTACGTCCTGGCGCCGCACCTCGCCGCGGCCGCACTCGAGTCGCCGCTCACCGACGACGACCTGGACCTCTTCGGCCCCGCCGCGCCGGCCGTGGTCACGGCGCTGGAGGCGAGGGGGGACCTGCGCCGCCGGCCCGCGGGGTGGTTCTGGGCCCGCCGCGAGCCGCCGGCGACCGCGGACCTGCGGGCCGCGGCCGGCGGCCGCCCGGTCACCCTGCTCGAGGGCGGCACCGGTCGCGTCCTCGGCACCGTCGACCAGCAGCGCGCCTGCCGCACCGTGCACCCGGGGGCGGTGTACCTCCACCGGTGGGACACCTACGTCGTGGACGAGCTCGACCTGGACGCGGGCGTCGCGCTGCTGCACGCCGAAGACCCCGGCTGGACGACCTCGGCACGTCACCGGACCGATGTCGCCCACCTCGAGATCGAGGCGCAGCGTTCCGCGGGCCCCGGGTGTCTCGCCTACGGTGCGGTCACCGTCACCACCACCGTGACGGGGTACGTCCGTCGCGACCTCGCGGGGGCGGTGCTGGGCGAGCACCCGCTGGACCTGCCGGGGCGGACGATGGCGACGCGGGCCGTCCGGTGGCTGACCGGCGCGGCCACCGACGCCGGACTGCACGCCGCGGAGCACGTCCTCGTCGCGATGATGCCCTTCGTCGTCCCCTGCGACCGGTCCGACGTCGCCGGCCGCGGCGAGGCCGACGGGCCGGAGGGCCGGGGGACCGTCACGGTGTGGGACGCCTGGCCGGGGGGGGCGGGCTACGCCGAGCGCGCCTTCGACCGGTGGCGGGACTGGACGGGGGCTGCCGCAGCCCGCCTCCGGGAGTGCCCGTGCGCCACGGGGTGCCCCTCGTGCGTCGTCCGACCCGGGTGCGAGCGGGCGAACCGGTCGCTGGACAAGGCGGAGGCGCACCGGCTGCTCGTGAACGCCGGGGAGTGACCCCGCCCGCGCTGGGCCGCCCCGCGCGTCGTGACGCGGCGGCACCACCCGGTCGCTAACGTGACCGATCGGACGGATCGCGGCCGGCGGCCCGCACCCCGAGGAGGCTTCGTGATCATTCTGGGAATCGCTCTGACCCTCGTGGCCCTCGTAGTGCTCACCTTCGTCGCGGTCGGCGGCAGCGCGGGTGACGACGCGACGGTCACCGTCAGCGCCTTCGGGGTCAACCTCACCACGACGGCCCTGGTCATGTTCCTGGCGGGGGCCGCCACCCTGCTGCTCCTGCTGAGCGGCCTGTGGCTGATCCGGTGGGGAGCGGCGCGCGCCGCCCGGACCCGCACCGAGATGCAGCGCCTGCGCCGCATCGAGGCCGAGGTCGAGGCGAGACAGGTCGCCGAGCTGTCGGAGTCCGTGCCGGCACGTGCCGTCGACCGTCGGCCGCCGTCCGACGGGCCCACGCCGTCGGTCCCGCCGGGCGAGCGGGTGCCCGGCCGTGACCACGACGACACCCGCGACGAGACGCGGGTCGTCCGCCCGTTCCAGCGGGAGCAGGACCCGACCGGAGCCCGTCCCGCCGGGCCTGCGGACCTGACCCCGGACCCGGCGGACGACGGCACCGGCAGGCCGGCGCCCCGGCTCTGACCGGGCGTCCGAGGCGTCCCCGGCGGTCCCGCCCGGGACGCCTCGCGGAGGGGCTGGTGCGGCGGCTTCGGCGTCCGGAGCCGGTCCCGCGCGGGAGGTCGACCGGGCGACCAGGCCGCGCCACGGACCGGGGATGCCCCCGAGCGGCACGGTCACGCTCACCTCGACCACCCCCTCGCGCGAGGGCCGGCAGGCCACGACACGGGCGCCGTTGCGCTCGGCCAGGGCGCGGGCGGCCCCGCACGCCGCCGTCCCGCCGCCGGCCTGAGCCCCGGCACC
>JBHJOJ010000107.1:0-12215 GCA_050329835.1 Kineosporiaceae bacterium
ACACCCACGTCCACGACCAGCGACCGTGCCACCCCACCCCCCCAAGCCGCTCACACCACGCCGAACGACCAAGAACCACCAGCTCAACCCATTGATCAACTTAAGCTACGTGGCATTGCGCGTCGTCCCGTCCCGTCCCTCTCGGGCCGAGTCGCCGACCGCGCCGGGTGGCAAGGCCAAGGGAAGGTAGCCCGACCTGTGGCACCGGGCGCCTCGAAGTCCTCATGTTGCCATCGGGTGGCCCCGACCGCGCTGCTCGTTGTGACTAGAAGATCACCGAAGGTGAAGGAGCGGCAGGAAGATGCCGGGGTGGTTGGAACGCCACGGCGGGCGCTGCTTCTCTTTCGTCGTCAGCGATGCTCCCCTCGATCAGGAAGTCCGTCGTCGCCAGTCGCCGCGCAATCACCATTGGCGTAACCGGCGGTCGCGGTGCCCCGCAAGGGGCCCCATCATCGTATTCCTCATCGAGACAGTTCCTTATCGAGACCCCGTCCATTCGGAGGTAATCCGCCATGCCCCAGCTCGCTACCGCCGTGGAAGACGAGATCAAGGACATCGTCTGCGACATCCTCGAGATCGAGCCCGACGAGGTGACGCGCACCAGCCTCTTCAAAGAGGAACACGATGCCGATTCCCTGCGTGCCATCGAGATCCTGGCCGCCCTCGAGCGCACCTTCGGTGTGACGATCGACCAGGCGGAGCTGGGGCGCATGGTGAATCTCGAGGGTGTCTACGCCGTCGTCGACGAGAGCCTCGCCGCGAAGCAGGCCTGAGCGATGAGGTCGACCATTCCGGCGCACGACGAGGGCCACGGTGCCCCACCGGTCCCGCGCCGGGTCGTCATCACCGGTATCGGCACCGTCTCGGCCATGGGCCGCGGGGTCGACACCCTGCTTGCGGGCCTGCGGGAGGGCCGCAACTGCGCCAGGCCGATCTCCGCCTTCGACACCACCGGCTTCGACTACGCCAACGCCTGCGAGGTCACCGCCGGGGAGGACGACCCGCCCGGTGACCCCGACCTCGGGCGCGCGGCCGGGTTCGCCGTCGAGGCGGCGCGCCTCGCCGTCAACGACGCGGGCCTCGGCGGGACGACCCACGACGCGGGCCTCGGCGGGACGACCCCGGACGCGGGCCTCGGTGGGACGACCCCGGCCGTCGACGCCCTCGCCACGGGCCGGTGGGCGGTCGCCGTCGGCACGACCGACGGCGAGTCCCGCGACCTCGACGACATCGTCGCCCAGCAGCTGGCGGGCGAGCGCGCCGAGGACGGGGAGCATGCGCCCGACCCGGCCACGGTCGCGCGCGTCCAGCCGCTGCGGCTCTCCGCGGCCATCGCCCGCGGCCTGGGGCTCGAGCGCGCCGAGGTTCTCACGCTCCAGACGGCGTGCGCCGCCGGCAACTACGCCATCGGCTACGGCTTCGACGCGATCCGGACCGGCGACGCCGACCTGGCGCTCGCCGGCGGCGCCGACGCCCTCTGCCGGAAGACCTTCACCGGCTTCTTCCGCCTCGGCACCATCGCGCCGGACCTGTGCCGGCCGTTCGACGCCGACCGGCAGGGCATCCTCACCGGCGAGGGGGCCACCGTCCTGGTGCTGGAGTCCCTCGACGGGGCCCTGGCCCGCGGCGCCCGGGTGTACGCCGAGGTGCTGGGCTACGGCCTCACCTGCGACGCGACCCACCCGGTGGCACCGGACGACGCCGGGGTGGCCCGCTGCATCTCCGTGGCCCACGCCCGGGCCGGGCTCGTGCCCGCCGACATCGACCTGGTGTCGGCCCACGGCACCGGCACCAGGGCGAACGACGTCACCGAGTCCCGAGCTCTGCGCGCCGTCTTCGGCGAGGACGTCCCGCGGACCATCTCCATCAAGTCGATGCTCGGCCACTCGATGGGCGCCGCCAGCGCCATAGGCGCCGCCGCCAGCGCCCTCGCCCTCACGCACCAGTTCATCCCGCCCACCATCAACCACCGCGAGACCGACCCGGAGTGCGCCGTCGACTGCGTGCCGAACGTCAGCGTCCCGGCGCACCTGTCCGTCGTCCAGAACCACGGTCTCGCCTTCGGCGGCAACAACTCGGTCCTGCTGCTCGGGCGCGCCGAGCCGGAGTGGGCGGCATGACCGCGCCACCGGCCGTCCGCCCGGACCGGGGCGGGGAGACGCCGGCACGGCGGACCTCGCGGGCGGCCCTCGCGGGCTGCGGCGCTGTCAGCAGCATCGGGCGCGGCGTCGAGGACTGCTTCTCCGGGCTGCTCGCCGGCCGGGACGGGCTAGCCGACCTACGCGTCTTCGACCGGGACAGCTTCGGCGCCAGGTCGGCGTACGAGATCGACGACAGGCCCGACGGCCAGGATCGGCCCTGGCGGGCCACGGCCCTGCTGGTCGAGGCCGTGGCCGAGGCGTGCGCGGCCGCCGGCATCGACCGTCTCGCCGGCGTCCCGGTGCTCGTCGGCACCGGCCTGCGGGAGATGCGCACCGCCGAGCTGGCCTGGCTGCAGGGCCGCAGCGTCGACCCGCGACGGCTGCACTTCGGCCCGGCGCTCGCCGACGCCTTCGGCGCGGACGACGTGCACACCTTCTCCAACGCCTGCTCGGCCTCGCTGTACGCGGCTGGTCTGGGCCTCGACCTGCTCGGCGCCGGGCACGACGCCGTCGTCGTCGCGGGGGTCGACGTGCTGACGGCGAGCATGTTCGGCCTGCTCGACCGCGTCCACCTGGAGGCACCGGAGCGGGTGCGGCCCTTCGACGCCGCCCGCCGGGGCGTACTGATCGGCGAGGGGTCCGCGGCGGTCGTCCTCACCCGCGGGCAGGCCGCGGCGGGCGGCACCACCCTGCGGGCCGTGGCGCTCGGCTGCGACGCCTACCACGTGACCGCCCCCGACCCCGCCGGCATCGAGCACACCATGCGCTCGGCCCTGGCGGAGGCGGCGATCGCGCCCGGCGATGTCGACGTCGTGTACACGCACGGCACCGGCACCCTGCTCAACGACGACGCCGAGGCGACTGCGCTCGGTCGCGTCTTCTCCGACGCCGGCGCCCGTCCGGTGATGGCGGCCGTGAAGTCGATGACCGGCCACACCTCCGGCGGGTCCGGTCTGTTCAGTCTCGTCATGGCCGAGCGGAGCCTGCACACCGGGGACGTCCCCGGGGTGCTCGGGCTCGACGAGCTCTGCGACGCGGCGGCGGGACTGCGTCTGTCACTGCGACCCCAGCACGTCGACGGGGCGCGGGTCGCCCAGGTCGACGCCTTCGGCTTCGGCGGCCTCAACGCCGTGGCCGTCCTCGGACGGGAAGGCCCGGCATGACCGCCACCGACGAGATCCGCCCGCCCTCGGCGGGGACGGCCGCCCCGGTCGCCCTCGCCGGGCTCGACCTGCCGTCCGGGCCCGTCGCCGTGGTGGGCGCCGCCGCCGTCGTCCCGTCCCGAGGGGTACTCGGCAGCGACCCCGCGGGTGCGCCACTCACGACCGGCACCGGCAGCCTGCTGAGGCCCGGCCCTCCCGCGACGTTCGAGCCGGCGACCGTCCTCGGTCGCAAGGGCCTGCGCTACAAGGACCGGGCCACGCTCCTCGGCGCGGTCGCCGCCGAGCTCGCCCTGCGCGACGCCGGCTGGGCCGGGGGCGTCGGAGCGCCGCGATCGACCGGTGTCGTCGTCGCCAGCTGCTACGGCAACCTCGACACCGTCTGCGGCGTGGCGGCCGCCATCGACGCCGGCGGCGTGCGGGCGACCAGCCCCATGGATCTCCCGAACGCGAGCAGCAACGTCGTGGCGGCCGTCATCGCCATCCGCGGCGACCTGCGCGGGGTGTGCCTGTCGGTCTGCAACGGGCACACCGGCGGGTGGGACGCCCTGCTGTGGGCAGGGCGGCTCCTTGCCTCGGGCCGGGCGCCTGCCGTCCTCGCCGTCGGCGTGGAGACGCCCTCGCCCAGCGAGCGCGCGCTGCGCGCCGAGGGCCCGGACCTCGCCGACGGCGCGGCTGCCCTGCTGCTCGTGCCCGCGTCGCCGCTCTCCGACGCCCCCGGCCCGGCCGCTCCGGCGCACGACGGCCCGGCCGCCCCGGTGGCGCTCCTGCCGCCCGCGCAGACCCCGACCGCGCTGGCGGGCCTGGAGACGGCCTCGCTCGGCGGTGTCGTCGACGTCGTCGCCGCCGTGCAGGCGGTCCGGGACGGTGGGCCGGCACTCGCACTCCCCGCCCCCGGGGCCGGGGCCGGGGCGGCGTGGGCGGTGACGGCACCGTGACCGGTGCGAGCGCCCCGCCCGCGCGGGGCTCGGTGGCCGGTCGGGGTTCCTTGACCGGAACCGGCGGGCACCGGTTCGTGCTCCTGCACGGGCTGGCCGGCTCGCCCGCGATGTGGCGTCCGGTGGCCGCGCTGCTGGCGCCCCACGGCCCGGTGACCGTCCCCGAGCTCCCCTGGAACGGGACCGCCTCCGCCGAGTGGGCGCACACCGGCGGGCAGGCCGACGCCCTGGCGGGCTGCTACGGCCCCGGCGACATCGTCGTGGCCCACTCCTACGCCGCGACGCTGCTGCTCGGCCGGCTGGCGCGCGGCGAGGGCCCGGCGCCGCGCGCCACCGTGCTGGTCTCGCCGTTCTACCGGCCCCGGCCACGGGACTTCACCTGGGCGACCCTCGGGCACTACATGCACGACTTCCACCTCCTGCTCGCGGAGGGCGTGCGGGCGGCCTCGCAGCGCCAGGTCCCTGACGACCTGCTCCGGGACATGGCGGTCTCAGTGCGCGACCGGATCGGCCCCTACGGCTGGATCCGCTTCTTCGAGACCTACCTCGCGTCCGCCACCTGGGACCTCGCGGCCGTCCCCGGTCCGGTCGGCCTCGTCCACGGCGAGGACGACGAGGTGGTCGAGGCCGGCAGCAGCCGCGACCTCCACGAGCGCCTCACCGGCTCCACCGTGCGGCTGCTGGCCGGCGCCGCCCACTTCCCCATGCTCCTCGCCCCCGCCGAGCTGGCGGAGGAGATCACGCGGACGGCCGCCCGCGCCCCCCACGTCCACCCCGTCCCCGAACCGAGCCAGGAGGTCCCCGCATGACCGCCACGACCAGCGCCCCCCCGACCGTCACCACGGCCCCGGAGGCGACGACCACGACGCTGCGCCCCCGCTTCGAGGGGACGAACATCTGCACCTGGATCGGGTTCAAGCACGTCAACTACCTGGTCGAGGAGGCCGTGCTCGACCACCTCCGCCGGCGGGGGACGTCCTCGCGCCGGCTGTTCGAGGAGTTCGGGGCCGGGGTCGAGATCGTCGACATCGACACCCGCATCCTGCACGCGCTGCACATCGACGACGAGGCCACCGTGACGGTCGAGCCGGGCAGGCCGCGGCCGGGCGTCTGGTCCTTCAAGGTCACCATGCACGTCGACCAGCCGGGCGGCAGCGTCAAGGCGGTCTCGGCCAAGGTCGGCGTCCAGCTGCGCCTCGACGACCGCCACCCGTCGCAGCCGGCGGCGCCGCTGCCCGAGGACCTCGCCGGCTACGCGGTCGCCGCCGTCGGGGACGCGACCGTCGTACCCCTGCCCGCGGACCCGGTCGTCGGCCGGCCGGCGGGGCGGGGGGCGGTCACCCGGGACGTGCCGGCGGAGCTGCGCACCGGGACGGGCCCCGCTGTCGCGTGGAGCTGGCGGATCCCCTACTTCTACTGCCACCACACGGTTCGGCTGCAGACCAGCGGCCTGCTGCGCCAGATGGAGGAGGTCGTCGACCTCTTCCTCGCCGAGCACGGTGCCTCCATCCGGACCCTGCTCGACGAGCAGGACTGGATCCCCGTCGTCCCGCACTCCCGGGTCACGCAGACCGGGGAGGCCCTCATGGAGGAGGAGCTGCTCACCGTCTTCGAGGTCGAGTCCGTGTTCAAGGACGCCACGTACACCGCGCGGATGGACTGCTACGCCGTGCGGCCTGAGGGGCTCGTCAAGGTCGGCACCGGCGTCATCACCCACGGCTACGCGGTCATCGACGGCAGGACGTCCTGGTCGCTCGTGGCCTTCGACGACCGGCTGATGCGCGCGGTGGGCGCCCGGTGAGCGCCGTCGTCGTCACCGGCACCGGCGCGACCTGCGCCGCCGGTGCCGACGTCGCTCGGATCTGGCAGGCGATGGGTCGTGCCGGGACGCGCCCGCGACCGGCCGACGACCCGGACGCCCGGATGGCCCGCCCGTTGATCTACCCGGCCCCGGACCCCGCGGTGCCGTTCGGCGCGGCGCCCGAGGACGGGGCGCCGGGAGGAGCGGTGCCTGAGGACACGGTGCCGGAGGCCAGGGCGCCGGGCCCTGCGATGCCTGAGGACCCGGTGCCGGGGCGCACCACCGCCCTGCTGCTCACCGCGGCCGCGGAGGCCCTCGCCACGGCGGGGTTGCCTGCCGGCGCGTCGTCGCGACCCGCCCCCGGGCGGCTCGGGGTGGTCGTCGGGACGGGGATGGGGGAGAGCGGCGCCCACGAGCGCCGACGTTCCGGGCAGGTGCCGGTCGCGCCCGCGGCGCACCGGGCGGTCTTCGCCGTCGCCGGGGACCTGGCCCGGTCGCTGGACGCCCGGGGGCCCGTCGTGTCCGTGAGCAACGCCTGCGCCGCGAGCGCCTACGCCCTCGGCGAGGCCGTCGAGCTGCTGCGCTCCGGCGAGTGCGACGTCGTGCTGGCGTGCGGGGCCGAGTCCTACTCCCGCGTCGCGCTCGCCTGCTTCAACCGGATGGGCGCCGTCGACGCCGAGCGCTGCCGACCGTTCGCGGCCGAGCGCGGCGGCACGGTCTTCGGCGAGGGGGCCGCGGTCCTCGTGCTGGAGACGGCCGAGCACGCCGCCGCCCGTGGGGCGTCGGCCCTCGCCCGGGTGCTGGGCACGGGCTTCAGCTGCGACGCCGACCACCCCACGGCGCCGAGCGCCGACGGTGCCCAGGCCGCCCGCGCGCTGCGCGAGGCGCTCGCCGACGGCGGCGTCGACCCCGGTGAGGTGGTGGCGGTCGTCCCCCACGGCACCGGGACCGAGCACAACGACCTCGTCGAGGCACGCGTCCTCGCCGACGTCTTCGGCCCCCGCGCCGCCGCCCTGCCCCTCTACAGCCTCAAGGCGCTCATCGGTCACACCGGCGGTGCCGCCGGTGCGCTGGCGGCTGTCGCCGCGGTCGAGCTGCTGCGCCACCGCCGCATGCCGGCGAACCCCGACGTCGGGCGGCTGGACCCGGACCTGGTCGTCGACCTGCCGAGCACCGAGCGCGCGCTGCCGCCCGGCCCGGTCGTCGTCAATGCGTACGCCTTCGGGGGCAACAACGCCTCCGTCGTCCTGGCGGGTGCCGCGTGAGCACCCTGGTGGCGGCGCCGGTCGCGGCCCGCGCCCTGCTCACCGAGGCCTCCGTGCTGGGCGTCGGGGCCGTCGGGCCCGTCCCGCCGGAGCTCGCCGGGACCGCCGCGGCGGCCGCCGCCTCCGGCGCGGCGCCCACCGACTGGTTCGACCACGCCACCGTCCTGGGGCCCCGGGGCTACAAGTACCTGCCGCTGCCGTCCCAGCTGTCCCTCGCCGCGGGCCGCCGGGCGCTCTCCGGGGTCGACCTCGAGGCGGTGCCGAGCACTTCGCGCTCGCTGTGGGTGGCGGCCAGCACGGCCGCTGCGTCCCTCCACGAACCCATGGACGCCACCGTCCGCTCCCGGGGCGCGGACCTGCTCAGCCCGCTGGGCGCACCCTTCTTCTCGATCAACCTGGCCGCCGGCCGGCTCTCCTCGGAGCTGCTCAGCCACGGCGGTGCCACGACCTACACCACGCCCGGGACGGCCGGGCTCGACGCACTGGCCGGCGCCGTCCGCATGACGGACCCGCGACGGGCGACCGGCCACGTACTGGCCGTCGTGCTCGCGGTCGAGGTGGCTCCCCCGGCGGGCGAGCCCGGGGCCGAGCCGCCCGAGAGCGGCGCCGTCGCCCTGGTGCTCGGCACGACGGGACGGCCGGGCCGGGCGCGGGTCTCGGTGCGTCGCGGGTCCTGGGGGCCGCGCACGGCCGAGGCGGACCTGTCGGCCCTCGTCGACGCCTGCGCCGCCGACGGGGCCCCGGTCCGGCTGCTGGCCGCGCCGCAGGCGCGCGCCGCGCTCCCGGGCACCGGGTACCTGGCCGACGCCCTGGTCACTGAGGTCGCCGTGGGCTCGGGCAGCTACGTGCCCCTGGCCGCGGTGGCCGCCGCGGTCCGCGGGCCCGGTCCCGTCGTCCTCGTCGTCGCCGGCCCCGACGGGCGCGCCGGCGCGGTCCACGTCCGTCCCGGTGACGCCGAGGACCTGCCCGCTCGCCGACGCCCGCAGGAGGAGACCGCATGAGCCTCACCGAGACCCGTCCCCCGACGACGACCGGCCGTCACCGGCCCCGCACCGGGCAGGTCGCCCTGGTCCTCGGAGCCTCCAGCGGGATGGGCCGGGCCGTCGCCCGCCGTCTGGCGAGCGAGGGCGCGGGTGTGGTCGGTGTCCACTTCGACACCGCCGCCCGGGCCGACGAGATCGCCGAGCTGGTCGGTGAGCTGGAGGGCCACGAGGTGCCCGTCCGGTTCGTCAACGCCAACGCGGCCGCCGAGGCGACCCGCTCCGACGTCGTCCGGGAGGTGCGCGAGCTCACCGACGGTCGCGGAGTCGACGTCGTGCTGCACTCGCTGGCGTTCGGCACCCTGCTGCCCTACCTGCCGGACGGCTCGGACGGCCCGGTCCTCGCACCCCGGCAGATGACGATGACCCTCGAGGTCATGGCCCACAGCCTGGTGTGGTGGGTCCGTGACCTCCTGACCGCCGGTCTGCTCCCGCCCGGTTCGCACGTGCTCGCCATGACCAGCGCCGGGGACAGCAGGGTGGCCGCCAGCTACGGCGCGGTGTCCGCGGCCAAGTCGGCCCTGCTGGCCCACGTCCGCCAGCTGGCGGTGGAGCTCGCCCCCCACGACGTCAGCGTCAACGCGCTGCGGGCCGGGGTCACGCTGACGCCTTCGCTGCAGCGGATCCCCGAGAGCGAGCGGCTGCGCGAGATCGCCGTCGCCGCCAACCCGCACCACCGCCTCACCACGCCCGAGGACGTCGCGGAGGCGGTCGCCCTGCTGACGGCGACCCGCTCGGCCTGGCTCACCGGGAACGTCGTCGCGGTCGACGGTGGGGAGGGACTGACGACATGACCCCGGTCGCGGCGGTCGTCGACACCGTGCGGGGATGGCTGGCCGGTCTGGCGCTGGCCCGGGCGATCTACGCCCCGCCCGCCGCGGCCGCACCGGCGCGCACCCCGGCCGACCTGGGGCTCGCCTTCGAGCCCCGCACCTGGCTCACCTCCCGCGACCGGCTGACGGTGGCGGCGTGGTGGGTCCCGGGCAGCGGCCCGGACGCCGTCGTGGTGAGCCACGGCATGGGCGACAGCCGCGACCGCGTCCTCGAGCACGTCCGGATGCTTCACGAGGCCGGGTTCTCCGTGCTCGCCTACGACAACCGCAACCACGGGGCGAGCCAGGCGAGCCGACGCACCTGGCGGATGGCCACCCGGTTCACCGGCGACCTGCTCGACGCCGTGTCCCAGGTACGCCGCGAGGTCGCCCCCGGGGCGCGGGTCGGCGTGCTGGCGTTCTCCTTCTCGTGCTGGCCGGCGCTGCGTGCGGCGCGGGTCGAGGGGGCCGCGGTGGACGCCGTGGTCTGCGACAGCGGACCGGTCGTCGACATCGCCGCCGTCGTGGCACGCCTGGCCCGGCTCCGGGCGGCGACGCTGCCGGAGCGGCTGCGCACGGGCCCGGGGCTGCGGGCCCTCCAGGCCTCGGCGCGCTCCTGGGCGCTGACGCTGCTGCACCAGCCCGACTGGCCCCTCACCGGGGACGGGCCGCCCGTCCTCTTCGTCACCGGTGCCCGGGACGGCGTGCTCACGAGCGAGGAGGTCCTCGCGCTCGCCGCCGTGACCCCGCGCAGCGACACCTGGGTGGTGCCCCGCGCCGGTCACCTCCGGGCACTCGCCGTCGCCGGTCCCCGGTACGCGCACCGGGTCGGCGGGTTCCTGCGCACCGGCGCCCAGCCCGTCGACGAGGTGACGTCGTCAGGGGAGGCGCCCGTGTCCGGGGAGACGCCGGTCCCCACCGGTGCCTCGACCCCTGGCGGTCCTGCCACCGAGCGCGGGGTGGGGCATGGCTGAGCGCTGGCTGCTCGTCGCCGCCCGGGCCCCCGCCCGGCACGGCCGTGCGCTCTGGGACGACGCCGCGGCCCTCGCCGCCTCGGGAGCCGAGGTCACGCTGCTCATGACCGACGACACGACGAGCGAGGTCGCGACGGCCGACTCCCCGGCCCCGCGGCTCGCGGCCGACGGGGGGCGCGTCGTCGTCGACCGAGCCGCCGCGGCTCGCCGGGGGCTGCTGGGGCGCTTCGGTTCTGCCTCGGGCGGGGACGTGCAGCTCCTCGACCGCGGGGCGATCGCCGCGCTGCTGCTCGACCCGGACCTGCGGACGGTGTGGCGATGAGCGCGGGCACCCCGGAGCCGGGCGCGCCGTCGCCGCGCGTCGGCGGGCACCCTGTCCCGCACCGGCCCTCGGTCGACCCCGCCGCGCCGCCGGACTGGGACCTGATGCTCGCGCTCATGGGGGCGGGCTACGCCGACGACGGCGTGAGCACCGCGCTCGACTGGGTGGCCGCGGCAGCGGCCGCGGGCGGCCGGGTGCAGGTCTGGGCCTGCGGCTACGCGACCCTGCTCACCCAGCGGGCCCTGGGGCGGACCAAGCCGCGCAACGCGATGGACTGGGACGCCGAGCACCTGACGACCGCCACCTGGGCCACGGACCTCCTCGCGCGCCACCCGGGCTCGGTCCGCTGGCTCGCCTGCCGGTTCTGCTCCGACGAGCGCGGGGCCGTCGACCACGTGCCGGCGGTCCGGGTCCGCCCGGCGATGAGCTTCGGCCGGCACGTGGCCGAGTCCGCGAAGACCGTCTTCGTGGGGGTGATCTGAGTGGCCCCCGTGGACCGACGCGCCCTCGCCGTCCTCGACCACCCCTACCGAGGGGTCCTTGAGCGTGGGTACGCGGACCCCCTCTACCTCGTGCGTGTCCTCGCCGCCCAGCTCGGCCGGGTCGACCTCGTGCTGCGCGGGGAGGCCGTCCTCCTCGCCGCCGCGGGCGCGGCCGGCGGCTGGGACGGCGGCCTGCCGCACGTCGTCGCCCAGGGCATCCCGGTCCTCGCCGAGGGCTCCGACCTGGCGCGCCTCGGCGTGCCGCCCGGGTCGCTGGCGGCGGGTGTCCTGACCACCCCGCCCACGCCACCGCCGCGGTGGTCGGCCTACGACCACGTCTGGTTCCTGTGACCCTCGCGGTCCCCGTCCGCCCCGCCCGACGCAGCTGGAGGCAGCACATGCAGACCGTCACCACCGCCCCGCGCCGCCCCGACACCGGCGACGTCAGCTCCCGTGACGACCCCGCCGCCACCCCGTCGGCGATCGCCGTCGTCACCCGTCTGGCCCTGACGTCCGCCGCCGGCCGCGACGTCCGCGACCTGGCCGCCGCCGTGGCCGCGGGCCGCTCCCTGGCGGCCTCGCACGGGCCGCAGGTCCAGGGACCGTGGGACACGGGGGTGCCGGTCCCCGGCTTCGACAAGAAGGCCGAGCTCGGCCGCAAGGGTGTCAGGACCCTCGACCGGGCGGCGGCCCTCGCCGTCGCCACGGTCGGCCGGGTGGCGGTCACCGGGGACGACGTCGGGCTCGTCGTGGGTACCGGCATGGGCAGCGTGCAGAGCACGATGGACTTCACCCGGGACGCTCTCACCGGTGAGCGGCCGTACCTCGTCGACCCGGCGAGGTTCCCCAACACCGTCATGAACTTCGCCGCGGGGCAGTGCGCGATCTGGCACGGTCTGCGCGGCCCCAACGCCACCGTCACCGCGGGGCGCGCCACGGGGCTCGCGGCACTGCGCTACGGGGCGCGGTGGCTGCGCCTCGCGCACGCCTCCCGGGTCATCGTCGCCGCGACCGAGGAGATGTCGCCCCAGCGGGGCTGGCTGGAGTGGGTCTCCGGCGCGGACCGCGACGTGCCGCTGGGCGAGGGCTGCGCGACGCTCATGCTCCGCTCGCCGGGCGACGTCGCCGTCGGTGGGGCCGCCGCCGTGGGCGACGCGGCCGACGACGCGGCCGACGACGCGGCCGACGGCGGGGCCGACGGCGGGGCCGAGCGGGTGCTCGCCGAGGTGCTGGGGGTGTCGACGGCGCTGGCCGTGCGCCCCGAGCGGGCCGGCGCCGTC
>JBHJOJ010000108.1:0-12639 GCA_050329835.1 Kineosporiaceae bacterium
GGGTCGGCCACCGTCTCGGCCGCCGTGGCGGTCGTGCCCGCGGGGCTGCGCGGGGCCGCGGGCCTGCCCTGGCCGGGCGCCGACGTGCCGGGCGTGAGCCGGGGCCTGGTCGGGTTCGCCCACCCGGCCGGCCTGCTGCAGGAGGGGGAGGTGCGGCTGCGGCCCGCCCGGCGCTCGGCACCGGTCCCGGCCCGGGCGCCGGGCGGGGTGACGGACCTGGTGGCGCAGACCCGGCGCGGGACCGCGGCCCGGCCCACGGGCAACGGGGCGGAGCCGGGGACGGTGCGGGTGGTCGAGGTCCGGCGGGACCGCGGGGACGGCGGGCCGGGGTCGGCCTGGATCGTGCACGTCCCGGGCACCCAGGAGTGGTCCGTGGCCGCGCCCGCCGGCGCCACGCCGTTCGACCTCACGGGCAACCTCCACCTGATGGCGGGCGGACGGACCGCGGGCACCCGGGCGGTGACGGGCGCCATGGCCGCCGCCGGCGTGCGGCCGGGGGAGCCGGTGCTGCTCGTCGGTCACTCCCAGGGCGGGCTGGTGGCGGCGTCCGTCGCGGCCGATCCGGACGTCCGGCGCCGGTTCGCGGTGAGCCACGTCGTGACGGCCGGCTCGCCGGTGGCCGGGATCGACGTCCCGCCGGACGTCCGCGTGCTGTCACTCGAGCACACCGACGACCTGGTGGCCGGCCTCGACGGCCGGGCCAACCCCGATCGCCGGACCTGGCTCACCGTGCGGGCCCCGGCGCCGGCGGGCACGGGGGGGCCCTTGCCGCCGCACGACTCCGCCGGGTACGCGGCGACGGCCCGCCTCGTCGACCGCTCCCCCGATGCGGACCTCGCCGCCTTCCGCGGCTCCCTCGCGCCCTTCCTCGACGGTCCCGGGGTCCGGGTGCGGGTCGTCGACGTGGTCGCCGAGCGGGCGGGCCCCGGCGACCCCGGAGCCGGCCGACCGTGATCCCCCCGGATGCCGCGATATCCCCCGGGGCCGGCATGCGTCGGCCTACAGTCACGTCCCGTGTCCGGGCCCTTGCGTCACGTGCGTCCCGCGCTGGCCGACATCCCCCGGTACGTCCCGGGGCGGGCGGCCGCCCCGGCCGCCGGCCCGACCTACACGCTGTCGAGCAACGAGAACCCGTACCCGCCGGTGCCCGCCGTGGCACGGGCGGCCGAATCCGCTCTCGGCTCCGGCAACCGGTACCCGGACCTCGCGGCCACGGCGCTGGTGGCGGCGATCGCGGCGTCCGTGGGCGTGCCGCCCGACCGGGTCGTGGTCGGCACGGGCAGCGTCGGCGTCCTCGGTCAGGTGCTCCAGGCCACCTGCGAGCCCGGCGACGAGGTTGTGACCGCCTGGCGGTCCTTCGAGGCGTACCCGATCGCGACCCGCGTCGTCGGGGCCCGCCCGGTGCAGGTGCCGCTCACCGCAGACGGCCGGCACGACCTGGCGGCGATGGCACGCGCCGTCACCGACCGCACCCGGCTGGTCCTGGTGTGCACGCCGAACAACCCCACCGGTCCGGCCGTCCACGAGCGGGAGGTGCTGGACCTCCTGGCGGCGGTGGGCGGGCGCTGCCCGGTCGTGCTCGACGAGGCCTACGCCGAGTTCGTCCGCGACCCCGGGGCCGTGGTCGGGACGGCGCTCGCCGCGTCCCGTGACGACGTCGTCGTGCTGCGGACCTTCTCGAAGGCGCACGGCCTCGCGTCGCTCCGGGTCGGCTACGGCGTCGCCGGCCCGGCCCTCGCCGACGCCATGCGCGCCACCGCCGTCCCGTTCGGCGTGTCCGGCGCCGCCCAGGCGGCGGCGCTGGCCGCGCTGACGGCCCGGGACGAGATCGCCGCACAGGTCGAGGCGATCGTCGCCGAACGGGCGCGGGTCGTCGCGGGGCTGCTCGCCGCCGGGTGGCGGATCCCGGACGCCCAGGGGAACTTCGTGTGGCTGCCCGTGGGCGGGGTGACCGCCGACCTCGTCGCCGCCTTCGCCGACCGGGGGGTGTCGGTGCGCGGGTTCCCGGACGAGGGCGTCCGGGTGAGCATCGGCGAACCGGCGGCGAACGACGTGGTCCTCGACGTCCTGCGCGATCCGCGCTGGGCGGGGGTGCGAGGTGCGTAGGCCGCCGCCCTTGCCGGCAGCGGCGCTCGCGGTGGCCGTGGTCGGCCTGGTCGGTGTCGCCACCGTGGGGGCCGTCGGATGGACCGTCCTCGGTCGGGGCGGGACCGACGCCCCGCTCGGCCCGCTGCGGACGCCGGGGTCGATCGAGGTGCCGGCCATCCCGGGTGAGGCCACCGTGGCGGGGCCCGCGCAGCCCGGTCCGTCCGGGACCGACGCTCCCGGGCCGTCCGGGGCGGGCGGTCCCGTGCCCACGGCACCGGTCGTCTCGCCGGACCCCGGACCCGGCACCGGGGTCGGGCGGCCGGCGGCACGCCACCCGGTGGTCTCCGCGCCCCGGCCGACCTCGCCCGTGATCCGGGTCGGGCCGCGGCGACTGACCGCCTGGTCGATCGACGAACCCTGCGTGTCGCCGCGGCCGGTGCGGACCCCCGGGCGACCGTGGACCCTTCACCCCAGGCCTCCGGCCCCCGCTTCCTCGGCGTCCAGCCCCGCGTCGGCCCCGACCACCACCTCCGCACCCAGGCCGACCGTCACCTCACGCCCGAGCCGCCCGCCTCGGCCCCACCGCACCATCAGGCCGCGACCCACCACCCCGAGCCACTCCTCGTCCTCGACGTCGACCTCGACGTCGACCTCGACGTCGACCCCGACGTCGACCCCGACGTCGACCCCGACCGGCGAGCCGACCGAGCCGACGGGGCCGACCGAGCCGACGGGGCCGACCGAGCCGACCGAGGCGACCGAGGCGACCGAGCCGACCGAGCCGACCGAGCCGACCGAGGCGACGGAGCCGACCGAGGCGACGGGGCCGACCGAGCCGACGGACGAGCCGGAGCCGTCGACACCCCCGGCGGACCCCGCCCCGACCGAGCCCGTGCCCGCCGGCCCCGAGCCGGCGAGTCCCCCCGCCGGTTCCCCCGCCCGCCAGGATGCCCGGCGTGCCCGGAGGGCCCATCCCGCCGACGGCTGACGTCCGGACCATGGTCGAGCGCGTCGCCCCCGGCGCCAGCCCGGCTATCGTCTCCTGGAGTGTGCGCGGGCTGCCGAGGCCCGCGACGTCCCACGGAGGTGCCCATGGCCCAGCCCGCCGGCACCGCGGAGGACGCCGACCTCGTTCGTCTCCTGACCCCGGAGGGTGACCGTGTCACCACGGGCGAGCACGCCTCGCTGGTGGCGGACGTGGGAGCGGAGGGCATGCGCGACCGGTACCGCGACCTGGTCCTGTGCCGGAGGTTCGACGACGAGGCGACCGCCCTGCAGCGTCAGGGTGAACTGGGTCTCTGGGCGTCGATGCGCGGCCAGGAGGGCGCGCAGATCGGCAGCGGTCGCGCGCTCCGCCCGCAGGACCACGTGTTCCCGACCTACCGCGAGCACGCCGTCGCCTACCTCCGCGGCATCCCCTTCGAGGCGATCCTGTCGCTGTACCGGGGCTGCGACTACGGGGCCTGGCGGCCGGCGGACCACGGCTTCTCGCTCTACACGCTGGTCATCGGGGCGCACTCGCTGCACGCCGCCGGGTTCGCCATGGGGGTCCAGCGCGACGGGGCCGTCGGCACCGGCGACCCGGAGCGGGACACCGCCGTCGTCGCCTACGTGGGCGACGGCGCCATGTCCCAGGGCGACGTCAACGAGACGCTGGTCTTCGCGGCCAGCTTCCAGGCCCCGCTCGTGATGTTCTGCCAGAACAACCAGTGGGCGATCTCGGTGCCCGCCTCGCGCCAGTCGCGCATCCCCCTGCACCGCCGGGCGGACGGGTTCGGGGTGCCCGGGGTGCGGGTGGACGGCAACGATGTCCTGGCCGTGGAGGCGGTCACCCGGGCGGCGCTCGACCGGGCCCGCTCCGGCGGCGGCCCCACCCTGGTCGAGGCGTTCACCTACCGGATGGCGGCCCACACCACCTCCGACGACGCCGGTCGCTACCGTCCCGACCACGAGCGCGAGCACTGGGCACGCCTGGACCCGATCCTGCGGGTCCGGAGCTGGCTGGAGTTCCAGGGCGCGGCCGACCCGGACTGGCTCGCCGCCGTCGACTCCGAGGCGGCCGACCTGGCCGCCGACGTGCGGCGCCGCTGCCGGGAGCTCCCGGACCCGCCGGAGGAGTGGATGTTCGACCACGTGTACGGCGCACCCCACGAGCCGCTGGCCGCCGAGCGCCGGGCCTTCCGCCACTACCGGGACGGCATCGCCGATCCCGGCGTGCTCGCGGCGCTCGGCGGTGCCCCGTGACCGCCCCGCGGATCGAGCGCCTGCCGCTGGCCAAGGCGCTGACCGCGGGACTGCGGGCCGCCCTGGAGGAGGACCCCCGGGTCCTCGTGATGGGCGAGGACGTGGGCGTCCTCGGCGGGGTCTTTCGGGTCACGGACGGACTGCTCAAGGACTTCGGCGAGGACCGGGTGGTTGACACCCCGCTCGCCGAGAGCGGCATCCTGGGCACGGCGATCGGCCTCGCGATGCGCGGCTACCGGCCGGTCTGCGAGATCCAGTTCGACGGGTTCGTGTTCCCCGCCTTCAACCAGATCACCACCCAGCTGGCCAAGCTGCGCTACCGGTCCCGGGGGGCGGTCACCGTCCCGCTCGTGATCCGGATCCCCTACGGCGGCGGCATCGGCGCGGTCGAGCACCACTCGGAGTCACCCGAGATCTACTTCGCCCACACCCCCGGCCTGCGGGTGGTCGCCCCCGCGACGCCCGCCGACGCCTTCGTCATGATCCAGCAGGCAATCGCCTCGCCCGACCCCGTCGTCTTCCTCGAGCCCAAGCGCCGCTACTGGGACAAGGCCGACGTCGACCTCGCGACCCGGCCCGCCACGGCGCCGTGGGACCTCCACGCCTCCCGGATCGTGCGGCCCGGCACCGACGTCACCGTCGTCGCCCACGGCGCCATGGTCCACACCGTGCTGGCGGCCGCAGCGGCGGCGGCGGACGAGGCGACCCCGGACGGCACGGCCGGTGCCGACATCGAGGTGGTCGACCTCCGGTCGCTGGCCCCCCTGGACCTCGACCCCGTGATCGACAGCGTGCGCCGGACCGGCCGGCTCGTGGTCGCGCACGAGGCGCCGCTGCCCCACGGGATCGGTGCCGAGGTCGCCGCCCGGATCCAGGAGGAGTGCTTCCACCTCCTCGAGGCGCCGGTGGTCCGGGTCGGGGGCTGGGCCACCCCGTACCCGCCGAGCCGCCTGGAGTCGCTGTACCTGCCCGACGCCCACCGCGTGCTGGACGCCGTCGACCGCGTCCTGGCGTACTGACCACGGGAGACGCGATGGCCACCACCACGGCGCACGAGTTCCGCCTCCCCGACGCCGGCGAGGGGCTGACCGAGGCCGAGATCGTCGCCTGGCGGGTCGCCCCCGGCGACCGCGTCGAGGTCAACGACATCGTCGTCGAGATCGAGACGGCCAAGGCCGTCGTCGAGCTCCCGTCGCCCTACGCCGGGACGGTCACCGCGCTGCTGGTCGCCCACGGCGAGACCGTGCCGGTGGGGACGCCGATCCTGGTCATCAGCGGGGACGGCTCCGACGGGCCGCCCGGCGACGCCGGACCGGCCCCCGACGACCCGTCCCGGCAGGAGCCGCGAGCCGAGACCGGATCCGACTCGGGACCCGACGCCGCGACTCCGGCGCCCGCGAGCGCTCCCGCGGCGGGTCCCGCCGGCGCGGCCGACGACGCCAGCGGGCCCGTCCTCGTCGGCTACGGCACCGTGCACGTCGACGACCTCGGGGGTCGCCGGCGCCGGTACCGCCCGCGCCCGGCTCGAGGTCCCGGCGACGGGCCCGACGATCCGGTCCGCTCGGCTCCGGTTCCGGCCAAGCCGCCGGTCCGGCGGCTGGCCCGGGACCTCGGGGTCGACCTCGGCTCCGTCCGGGGGACGGGCCCCGCCGGCACCGTCACGCGCGACGACGTGCTCGCGGACCGTCGCGGCGCCGGCCCGGCGGGCGGTGCGGGCCGGACTCCGGAACGCACCGGGCAGCCGCTCGTCGCCCCGCCCGTGGTCCCGCAGCCCGGGGATGTCCGGCTGCCGGTGCGCGGGGTCCGCCGCGCGACCGCGGACGCCATGGTGCTGTCCGCCTTCACGGCCCCGCACGTCACCGAGTGGGTCCAGGTCGACGTCACGCCGACGACGGAGTTCGTCCGGCGGATGCGCCAGGACAAGGAGTTCGTCGGCCTGCGGGTGTCGCCGCTGCTCGTCGTCGCCAAGGCGGTCTGCCTCGCGGCGCGGCGCAACCCGGGCGTCAACGCCACCTGGGACGAGGAGAACCAGGAGATCGTCCAGCGGGAGCGGGTGCACCTCGGCATCGCGGCCGCCACGCCGCGCGGGCTGGTCGTCCCGGTGATCCACGGCGCCGACCTCATGCACATGCCCCGGCTCGCGCAGGAGCTCACCGACATCGTCGCCACCGCCCGGGAGGGCCGGCTCCAGCCGGCTCAGATGACCGGCGGCACCCTCACCATCACCAACGTCGGCGTCTTCGGGGTCGACGGCGGCACCCCGATCCTGCCGCCGGGACAGGCGGCGATCCTCACCATGGGCCAGATCCGGGAGCTGCCGTGGGTGGTCGACGGAGCGGTCGTCCCGCGCCACGTCGCCACGCTGTCGGTGTCGTTCGACCACCGGCTCGTCGACGGCGAGCTGGGCAGCGCCTTCCTCACCGACGTCGCCGCCGTCCTGGCCGACCCGGGCCGCGGCCTCATCTGGGCGTGAGGGACGCGCGTCCTCACCGGTGAGGTCAGGGTCGCCCTACCGGTCGAGCAGGCCTGGCTGCTGTTCACCCCGGAGGGAGCGGGCCTCGGCTCCCTCGCGACGGTGACCTACTCGCTCACGGCGCTGTCGGACGCGGGTCCCGTCGGCTGGAGAGGTTGGCCGCCGGGTTCCCGGATCTCATGGCCCACTGGCAGGAGGCGATAGCCACGGTGACCGGCTGAGCCGCGTCTGTCCGTCGGCACGCGGACCGGGCCCCGAGCACCTCCGGGCCCGGCATGTTCGTCGATGGAAGTCCGGCAAGTTCGTCGGTAGAGTCCCGGCATGTTCGTCGATGGAAGTCCGGCAAGTTCGTCGACGGACACGACGAGGAGTGATCGGTGGCCCCTCGCCCGTACCTGACTCGCGTCCTCGACACCCAGGTCAGTTCGGATCTCCGCGCGGTCGGCGCAGTCGTCATCGAGGGTCCCCGGGCCTGCGGCAAGACTCGCACCGCCGAACAGCACGCCGGGAGCACGGTCCGTCTCGACGCGGATGACCAGGTTCTCGCCGCCGCTCAGATCGACCCGGCGCTCGTCCTGGCCGGTCCGTCGCCGCGGCTCCTCGATGAGTGGCACCTCGTCCCGGGCCTCTGGAACGCCGTGCGTCGAGAGGTCGACGACCGGGGCGGCGCCGGGCACTTCATCCTCACCGGCTCGGCCATGCCCGTGGCGGACGATCGCCGGCACTCGGGCGCGGGGCGGATGGTCGTCACCCGGATGCGAACCATGAGCTCCTGGGAGTCGGGTGCCTCCACCGGACGTGTCTCCCTCGCGGCCCTCTTCGGCGGTGAGCCGGCGAGAGCGTCGGGCGAACGGCGGGTCCCGGACTACGTCGAGGACGTCGTCCGGGGAGGGTGGCCGGAACTCGTCGATGCCTCGCCCGACCGCGCGAAGCGCTTCCTGGACGGGTACCTCGATCTCGTCGTCGAACGGGACGTCCCAGTGCTCGGCGGTCGCCGGGACCCGATCCGGCTCCGTCGCTTCCTGCGGGCGTACGCCGAGCTGACGGCACATCCGGTTTCGCTCCGCTCGGTGGTCGCCCGGGCGGTGGGCACCGACGCGCAGGAGCAGGCCACCCTGACGTGGCACACCGCGGACACCTATCACGACATCGCGCAACGACTCATGATCGTCGAGGACGTGCCGATGTGGAGCACGCGCCTGCGCTCCCGGGCCACCCTGACGGAGGTGCCGAAGCGCCACCTCTGTGATCCGGCGTTGGCGGTCGCCCTGATGGCAACGGACGCCCACGGTCTGTTGCGTGACCTCAGGACCTTCGGTTTCCTCTTCGAGTCCCTCGTCACCCGTGATCTTCGGGTGTACGCACAGGCATCGGATGCCGGCGTCTTCCACTACCGGGAGAAGTCCGGTGATCTGGAGATCGACCTCGTCGTGGAGCGGCGGGACGGAGCCTGGATCGGGGTGGAGGTCAAGCTGAACCCGGACGCCGTCGACTCCGCGGCGGCGGCCCTGCGTCGGCTGGCGGATCGTCGTGTCGCGGTACCACCGGCGGCTCTGATCGTCGTGACGGCCGGTCCGTACGCCTATCGCCGCGAGGACGGAGTGGACGTCGTCCCGCTCGCGACGTTGGGCCCCTGAGGCCCGTCAGCACCCGAAGCCGCGGAACCGTCCGAGCCGGACTGCGCTGCGACACCCCTGGCTGTTCACGCGTTGCGCATGGCCTCGCGCGCGATCCTGCACGACCTTGCCATCCCTTCGATGAAGCCGATGTCCCGTGCGTGGCGCACGGTGTCGGCCGATGTGAATCGGGCCGTGATCGTCATGATCGTGAGCGACTCCCTGACGGCCCTGATGTCGACGCTGATCTCGGTGGGGTCGAGGCCGTCGCTGGCGAAGGTGAAGCGCACGGTGTGCGGTGCCGCCACCTCGTGGATCGTCCATCGCCCGTGGATCTCGGGACCCTCCGATGATCTGGCGAATTCGCCGACGGAAGTCCGGCACGTTCGTCGGTCGACCGATTGGCATGCTCGCCCGGCCGTCTTCGTCCGGGCCACCGGCGCCCCGGACGTGATCGGGCTCGACCAGACCTACGGCCGGCCCTCCGCCTCGGACGCCGACGGACGACGCAGTGTGGACTACGCCTGTCCGACGTTCGGCGTCGCCGCCGTGCTGACGTACGACCGGTTCGGGCTCGTCCTCGACTATCCCGATCTCGCCCGACGTCATCACTGATGCGGGAGGTCCCTGGCAGTGCCCGGTCGGAGAGAGCCACATGCGATCAGTCGCCGACGGCTCCCTTCGGTGCCGCCGGGGCCCCGCGACCGTCCGGTGACGGTCCGGCCGCGGCCGCCACCCCTCGGGTCGAGGTCGGTGCCGCGGCACCCGTCGACGTCACCACGCTGCCGGAGCTCGCCCCGTTGCCGCCGTTGACCCGCTCGGACAGCGGGGACGCCGACCGCAGGGGCAGTTCCGGCAGGAACGCGATGACGAGGAAACCGACGAGCATGACGGCGGCCGCCAGCCAGAACACCAGGTCCATGGCCTCGCTGAAGCCGACCCGGAAGGGCTCGGCCAGCCGGGGGTCGAGCGCGGACAGGAACGAGGAGTCGTCCAGCACGGCCGAGCCGGTCACCGCGTCCCCGGAGCCGCCGGCGGCCTGGCTCACCTGGCGGGCGACCTCGGCGTTGGCCGGGTTCGCCAGCACGGACTCGTCCGCCAGCGCGGCCCGAAAGGCCGGATCCTCCCCCGCCCGGGCGAATGCCCCGGCGATCCGGTCGCCGGCGGTGCTGAACAGCATGGACAGGAACACCGCCGTGCCCAGGGTGCCGCCCATCTGCCGGGCGAAGGTGACGGTCGACGTCGCCACCCCGATGTCCGACGGTGGAGCCGCGTTCTGCACGGCCAGCACGACCGGCTGCATGTTGCAGCCCAGCCCGATCCCGAAGAGCGCCATCGACAGGAAGCTCCACCACAGCGGGGTGTCGGCCCCCACCTGCGCGAACAGCACGAGCGACACCACCATCAGGGCCGAGCCCGCGATCGGGAACGCCCGGTAGCGGCCGGTCCGCGAGATCACCTGCCCGGACACCAGGGCGGCGACCATGATCCCCGCGGTCAGCGGCAGCAGGGACAGCCCCGCCTCGGTCGGGGTCTGCCCCTTGACGATCTGAAGGTAGAGCGGCAGCACGGCGAGCCCCCCGAACATCGCGGTCCCCACGATGAGGCTCGCCACCGATCCGACCGCCACCGTCCGCGACCGGAACAGGCGCAGCGGGACCAGCGCCTCGTCGCCCGCGCGGTGCTCGACCACGACGAACGACACCAGCGCGGCGACGCTCAGCACCAGCAGGGTGAGGACCCCGGGCGAGCCCCAGCCCCAGTTGCGGCCCTGCTCGGCGACCAGGAGCAGCGGCACCACGCCGGTCACCAGCAGCATGGCTCCGAGCACGTCGAGGCGGTGCGGGCGGCGGACGTGGGGGATCCGCAGCGTGAACCACACCAGGGCCAGCGCGACCAGCCCGACGGGCACGTTGACGAGGAACACCCAGCGCCACCCGGTGATCCCGAGGATGCTGTCCGCCCCCGCGAGGAACCCGCCGACCAGCGGCCCCAGCACGCTCGAGGTGCCGAACACGGCGATGAACAGGCCCTGATAGCGGGCCCGCTCGCGCGGTGGCACCAGGTCGCCAATGATCGCCAGGGCGAGCGTGAACAGCCCGCCCGCCCCCAGCCCCTGCACGGCGCGGTAGATCGCCAGCTCGTACATGGACGTCGACAGCGTGCACAGCACCGACCCGACGACGAACACGGTGATCGCGACGAGGTACAGGTTCTTGCGCCCGTAGAGGTCGCCGAGCTTGCCGTACAGAGGAGTGGTCACGGTCGCGGTCACGAGGTACGCGGTCGTGGCCCACGCCTGCAGCTGCAGGCCCTGGAGGTCGTCGGCGATCGTCCGCAGCGACGTCGCCACGATCGTCTGGTCGAGGGCGGCCAGCAGGATGCCGGCGAGCAGACCGACGATGATGGCCCACACCCGGGCCGGGCTCGGCAGCCCGTCGTCCGGCCGGGCGGGCGCGGGCGGGGTGGACGTGGCTGCGCTCACGCGGTGCCTCCGGAGGTCGAGGGGTCGGCGGTGCGGCGGGCGAGGTCGGCGACGTCGACTCCCTCGACGGTGTCGTTGAAGCGGGCGAGCATCCGGGCGAGGTCGCGCAGCTCGCGTTCCGGCCAGCCCGCCACCAGCTCGGTCAGCATGCGGTCCCGGTGCGCGGCCACCCGGGCGTGGGCGGCGCGCCCGGCGTCGGTGGCCTCGACCCGGTGGGCGCGGCCGTCGGCGGGGTCGGGCATCCGGTGGGCGTAGCCCCGGCGGATCAGCGCCGAGACGTGCCGTGAGGTGGTGGACGGGTCGAGCGCCAGCGCCCGGGCCAGGTCGGTGGGTCGCTGCGGTCCCAGTCGCAGCACCGTGAACAGCGCCGACATCGCCCCCACCTCGAGGTCGACGCCGGCAGCCGCGCCGAGCAGGTGGCGGAACGACTCCGTGGCCCGGCGCAGCCGGACCAGCTCGGCGGCCACGGCGGCCACGGCGGCGAACTCGGGCAGCGTCGACGTCACGGATCCGACTCTACACATGCGTGCAACATGCAACTTTCTGGGTCGACCGGAGGTCGGGGTCCCGGTCGCGGACCGTAGCCTGAGGCCGTGGCGGCATTGGGTCGAGGTCTGCGTGACCGCCTGGTCACAGTCGCTCTGCTGGCGGGGGTCGTCGCGGCCGCGGCGGGCGTCGCGCCACCACCCGCGGCCGCCCACGACCGGCTGCTGTCGTCCGACCCGGCCGCGGGCGCCGACCTCGCCGCACCGCCCGCGGCCATGACCCTCACGTACTCGGCCGACGTGGCGGGGGAGTTCACGCAGGCCGTGGTCACGCCCCCCGGCGGGGACCCCGTGCCGCTGACCCCCGAGGCGTTGACGGCCGCCGGCCCGGTCCTCACGGTGGATCTCGCCGAACTGGCACCGGGTGCCGCCGCGGGGACCTGGACGGTCGTGGTCCGGATCGTATCGACCGACGGCCACCCGGTGGAGGAGTCGGTCGCCTTCGAGGCCGGTTCGGGACCGGCCGCCACCGCCGCGACGGGCGGGGAGTCGGGTCCTCCGGGGGTGGCCCCCACCGCGCCCTCGACCACCGGGACACCGGTCCCCGAGGCGTCGCCGGCCGCAGCCGAGCCGCAGGTGGACGGGGTGGACGCGGAGGCCGGACCCGGCCGCCGCGGGACGGTCGTCCTGGCCGTCCTCGCCGCGGCCGTCGTCGCCGCGCTGGCCGCCGGCGCCGTCCTCGCGGTGCGCCGCCGGTGACTGCGCCCGTCGTCGCCCGCGACCGGCCCGGCGTCCGCCCCCGGGGCGGGATGCCGGCGTGGCCGATCGCGCTCGCGGTCGGCTGCGCCCTGGTCGCGGCCGGCGTGGCCGTCGCCGCCGGGGACCGGACGCCCAGCGTCATCGCCGACCCGGGGGTGGTCGTCCGGGTGGCCGACCCCGCGCTCTCGGCCGTCGGGAACCTGGCGGCCGCGCTCACCGTCGGTGCGCTCGTCCTGCTGACGGTCGCCCTGCCGACGGACTCGCCGGCGGCGGGGCTCGCGCGGCGGGTCGCCGCCGCGGGTGGCGTGACCTGGACCCTGGCGTGGACGGCATCGGCCGTCACCACGTACGCCGTCGCCAGCGGGACCGCACCCGCCGACCCGGACTTCGGCGCGGGACTGCAGCTCTTCCTCACCTCGTTCGAGGCCGGCCGGTACCTCGCCGCGGGCATCCTGCTGGCCGCGGCGGCGGCGACCGCGGCGGTGGCGG
>JBHJOJ010000109.1:0-3841 GCA_050329835.1 Kineosporiaceae bacterium
CCGCCCGGGGGGCCCGCGTCCCGGCGCTCACGTCCCCGTCCCCCCCGCGCCGGCCGCGCCCAGGGCGGCCAGCAGGTCCTCACCCAGCTCTCCCACGTCGCCGGCGCCGACGGTGAGCACCAGGTCGCCGGGGGCCGCCGCCGCGGCGAGCGCGGCCACCGCCCGCGAGCGGTCGGGGACGAACCGCCCGTGCGGCACCCCGGCGACCACGAGCCCTCCGTCCACCCCCGGCCGCGGGTCCTCCCGGGCGGCGTAGACGTCGAGCGCCACCACGGTGTCGGCCGCGGCGAGGGCACGGGCGAAGTCCGCGGCGAACGCCACGGTGCGGCTGTAGAGGTGCGGCTGGAACAGGACGTGCACCCGCCCGGTCCCGGCGACCTCCCGCGCCGTGGCCACCGCGGCGGCCACCTCGGTGGGGTGGTGGGCGTAGTCGTCGACGACGGTGACGCCGCCGGCCACGCCCCGGCGGTCGAAGCGCCGCCGGGCGCCGGTGAAGGCCGCCAGTCCCCGCAGCACCGGCGTCGGATCCAGGCCGAGCCCGGCGACGCTCGCCGCGAACGCCAGGGCGGCGTTGGTCACGTTGTGGCGCCCCGGCACGGCGAGGTGCAGGGCGTGCCGCGCGCCGCCGTGGACCAGTTCCGGGACCGGGGCGAGCGGGCCGGTGTCCACGATCCGAACCGCGTCGCCGTCCCCCCGCCCCACCCGGACCACCCGCACGTCCGGCCGGGCGGCCGCGACCGCGCGCGCCCAGTCGGCCGCCCCCGGGTCGTCGGTCCCGGCGACCGCCACCCCGTCCGGCAGGATCCGCCCGGCGAGGGCGGCGAACGCGTCCCGGACGGCCTCCGGCGTGCCGTAGTGGTCGAGGTGGTCGGCCTCGACGTTGCCGACGACGCAGACGTCGGGGGCGTAGGCCAGGAAGGAGCCGTCGCTCTCGTCGGCCTCGGCCACGAAGACGCCGGCGGTGCCATGACGGGCGTTGACGCCGTCGGCGACGAGATCGCCGCCGATGGCGTAGGAGGCGTCGACCCCCGCGGCGCGGGCCGCCGTGGTGATCATCGAGGTGGTCGTCGTCTTCCCGTGGGTCCCGGTCACGGTCACGGCCCGGTCCCCGGTCATGAGGGCGGCGAGCGCGGCCGACCGGTGGACCACCGGGACCCCGGCCTCGCGCGCGGCGAGGAGCTCGGGGTTCCCGGCGCGGACGGCGCTGGATGCCACCACCACGCCGGCCCCGGCGACGGCCCCGGCGTCGTGCCCGACCGTGACCCGGGCGCCCCGGGCGGCCAGGGCCTCGGTGGTCGCCGACGCCCGGGCGTCCGACCCGCTCACCGGGACCCCGCGGTCGAGGAGGATCCGCGCGATCGCCGACATCCCCGCGCCGCCCACCCCGACGAGGTGGACCCGGGCCCTGGCGGCGATCGCGCCGGCGACGGCCGCCGCCTGGGCGTCGCGCCCGGCGAGGCCGGCGTCCGGCGCCGGGGCGGTCACGGCGCCCCTCCTGCGGCCTCCTCGACGAGGTCGCACAACCGCTCGTCGCCGTCGGTGATGCCGAACCCGGCCGCAGCGGCGGCCATCCCGGCGAGGCGGCCGGAGTCCGCCAGCAGCGGGGGGACGTGGTCCGCGAGCCATGCCGGGGTGAGCTCGGTGTCGGCGACCATCAGCCCGCCGCCGGCCTCGACGACGGGGGCGGCGTTGAGGCGCTGCTCCCCGTTGCCGACGGGCAGCGGGACGTAGATTGCGGGCAGCCCGACGGCGGTCACCTCGCTCACGGTGCCGGCACCGGCCCGGCACAGCACGAGGTCGGCCGCGGCGTAGGCGAGGTCCATCCGGTCGAGGTACTCGAGGACGACGTAGGGCGGGGCAGCGGCAGGGCGGGCGGGCGCGACGGCCTTGCCCGCCCCCGTGAGGTGGAGCACCTGGACACCGGCGAGGACGCCCGCGGCCTCGGCGACCGTGTCGTTGAGTCGTCGCGCACCGAGGGATCCTCCCGTGACGAGCAGGGTGGGCTGCCCCGGTGACAGCCCGAAGCGGGCGATGGCCTCCGCCCGCCGGGCCGGGCGGTCGAGGGTGGTGATCCCCCGGCGCATCGGCAGTCCGAGGTGGCGGGCCCCGGGCAGCGGGGTGCCGGGGAAAGCCGTGGCGACGTGGCGCGTGAGGCGTGCGCCCAGCCGATTGGCGAGCCCGGGACGACTGTTCGCCTCGTGCACGACGATCGCGGAGCCCGCGCGGCGGGCCGCCAGGTAGGCGGGGGCGGCCACATAGCCGCCGAAACCCACGACGACCACCCGGTCCACGCCGGGAGCCGTGGCCACCTCGTCGATGCCGGCGCGCGCCGCGGCGACCGCCGAGGACAGCCGGCCCGGCAGCCGGACCAGGTCCCCCCCGGCGCGCCGCGGCATCGGCACCCGTGGCACGAGGCGCAGCGGTAGGCCGTGCTCCGGGACCAGCCGCGCCTCCAGCCCCTCGGCCGTGCCGAGCGCCACCACCGGCCGGCCGGGGTGGCGTGCCCGCAGGGCGTCGGCCGTGGCGAGCAGCGGCCCGACGTGTCCGGTGGTGCCCCCGCCCGCCAGCACGACCCCGAAGCCCGGGGCGGCGGCCGTCACGGCGCGGCGCCGGCGACCGGCCGGCGGGCGCGGGCCGCCCGCCCGAAGGAGACCAGCACCCCGATCGCGACCATGGTCGTGACCAGCGAGGACCCGCCGCTGGACACCAGCGGCAGCGGGACCCCCGTGACGGGCAGCATGCCGAGGACCACCCCGATGTTGAGCAGCGCCTGCCCGACCACCCAGCCGACGATGCCCGCCGTCGCCACGGCGACGAAGCGGTCGCCGGTGGCCCGCGCCACCCCGATGGCCCCCACGGCCAGGCCGGCGAACAGGGCGAGCACCGTGAGGGTGCCCGGCAGTCCCAGCTCCTCGCCGATGACGGCGAAGATGAAGTCGTCGCTGGCCTGCGGCAGCCACGCCCACTTGACGCGGCCGGCCCCCAGGCCTACTCCCCACCAGCCGCCGGAGGCCAGGGCCCACTCGCCGTGCACCAGCTGCCAGCACATGCCGTAGTAGTCGCCGCACTCCCCGGACAGCCAGGCCTCGACCCGGTCCACCCGGTACGTCGCCGAGAAGAGGAAGTACGCCAGCACCGCTGCGCCGGCGACGGCGGCGGCGGCGATGTGCCGCCACCGCACCCCGGCGGCGACGACCATGGCGGCCAGCATGACCATGAGGACCAGCCCGGTGCCGACGTCGTGCCCGGCGAGGACGAGCCCCAGCACGATCACGGCCCCCGGCACCAGCGGGACCAGCACGTGGCCGGGCCGGTGGAGCAGGCGCTCCTTCAGCGCGAGGACGTGCGCGACCCACAGGACGAGGGCCAGCTTGGCCAGCTCGGCCGGTTGGAACGTGAGGACGCCGACGTCCAGCCAGCTGCGGTTGCCCTGGAACTCGAAGCCGAGCGGCGTGAACACCGCCGCCTGCAGGCCGACGGCGAGCAGCAGGACGGGCCAGGCCAGACGGCGCCACCACCGGACCGGCAGGCGGGCCGCCGCTACGGCCGCCACGACGCCGACGCCGGCGAACACCGCCTGGCGGGTGGCGGTGCCGAAGGGCGACCCGGTGGCGGCGTAGGACTCGACGCTGCTCGCGCTCAGCACCATGACGAGGCCGAACACCAGCAGGAACGAGCCGCAGCCCAGGACCACCCAGTGCGCCGTGCCGGGCCGCAGCGGGAGACCGAGCAGGGCGCGGACGGCTCGGGGGCCACGGGGCCGGCGGGGCCGTCGGGGGTCACCGGGGCCACGGCCGCCCCCGGCCGTGCCAGGGACTGCGGGGCGAGGGCGGGCCGGGCC
>JBHJOJ010000110.1:0-7309 GCA_050329835.1 Kineosporiaceae bacterium
CTCGCGGCGGCCGTGCGGGTGACGCCCAGGACGTTGGCTGCCGTCACCGCGACCACCACGGCGACCGCGACCGAGGCCGAAGCCGGGCGGGCGTCGATCCCGGCCGCCGCCGACACCGACAGCCCGACCGTGAGGGCGGCGGCCCCGGCCGAGGCCGCCTTGCCGGCCACGAAGCACCAGCCGGCCAGCGACCCGGCCACGGGATGGAGCAACTCGCGGCCCCAGTGGTATGCGCCCCCGCTCACCGGGAACCGGGCGGCCAGCCGGGCCGCGGACGTGGCGTTGCAGGCGGCCACGGCCGCCGCCAGCAGCAGCGCGGCCAGGACCCACCGGCCGGCCTCGGCGGTCGCCGGGCCCGCGACGACGAAGACCCCGGTGCCGATCATGCCGCCGAGGCCCAGGGCCGTCGCGTCGAGCGGGCCGAGCCGGCGGGACAGCACGGCTGGGGAGGGAGGCAGCGAGCTCACCGTCCCAGGCTGCCGGGCGCCCGTCCCGGCCGCGAGGGCGGGCGCCCGGACCCGCTCAGCCGGCCGGGGCCACCCGGGTCAGCACGTCCCCCACGTCGGCGAGGCCGTCCCGGTACCGTCGGCCGAGCTCGGCCGACAGCGTGTCGAGCACCATCTGGACCTGTCGCCGCGAGGCACTGACCTGGTCCTCGAACTCGGCCAGCCGCGCGATCGCCTGGTCGAGCCCGGCGTCGTCGAGAGAGCCGAGGTCCGAGATCCGGACATCGGCGACGGCGGCCTCGGCGGCCCGGCGGTGCTCCCCGACCCGGGTCGGGGTGCGCACCGCGTGCCGGCCCATGCCGAACGACCGGGTGTGCTGGTCGGCCAGCACGCCGGCGAGGGAGGACACCATCTCGTCGGTGGTGTCGGCGGCCAGCGCCCGCGACCCGCGGCGACGGTGCTCGGCCTCGGCTCGCAGCAGATCCAGTCGGCCGTGCAGCAGCCGCCGGGCGTAGGAGAGGTCGACCTCCTCCTGCTCGGCGTCGGCGCGCGCCTCGCGCAGCCGGTCCAGCGGCCACGACTCCATCCCGTCGAGGAACCGGGGGTGCAGGACGCGGTCGATCCGCCGGCGCCCGCCCTCCATGACCGTCATGAGTCCTCCGAGCCGGAGCGAGTGCTCCCGAGTGTGGTGAAGCCCGGACCCTGAGAGGCGGGACCGGGACGCTGGCGGAGAGTATGGCCCCCGAACGGCCCCGGTACGAGGCCCGCCGCGCGGGTCGCCCGAGGCGTCCGGTTCGTCCCCGGCCGGGCGCCCCGGCGTCGGTCCCGGCCGCTCCCGCCGAGGTCTCAGCCCATGCCGAGGGCGTCCTGAGCGGCCGCCACCGGGGGACCGCCGTCCGGGCCCGCGTCCACCGCCAGCGCCGCGTCCCCGGGGACCTTGCGCTTGAGCAGCGCGAGCGCGATCGGCCCCAGCTCGGCGTGGCGTGCCACGGACGTGACGAACCCCACGGCGGCCGGGTCCCCGGACCGCCGGACCGGCGCGGCCCGCGGCGGCAGCGCGTGTCCGGAGCCGTCGAGGTGGAGCAGGGCCAGCCGGCGCGGCGGGCGGCCGAGGTTGTGGACCCTCGCCACCGTCTCCTGACCGCGGTAGCAGCCCTTGGCCAGGTGCACGGCACTGCGCAGCCAGTCCGCCTCGTGGGGAATCGTCCGATGGTCGGTCTCGAACAGGTGCCGCGGGCGGGCGGCCGCCACCCGGACCGCCTCCGCGGCCCAGGTCCCGACCGGCGGGCGCTCGCCCACCGCGGCGACCAGGCCGTCCCGCGGGACCAGGACCTCCCGCCACGGCCGGCCCCGGCCCACGTGCTCGTCCTCCGCCACGCCGTAGGCGGCAGACCCCGGCGCGGTCCGCGGCCACGAGTCCACCCACACCGGCGGCTCGCCCGGGGCGGCGGGCACCGCGCGGACCTCCCCCAGCACGGCCCAGCGTCCGGTGACGTCGGCCACCTCGACCCGCGAGAGGA
This sequence comes from Kineosporiaceae bacterium, assembly GCA_050329835.1. Taxonomy (GTDB): domain Bacteria; phylum Actinomycetota; class Actinomycetes; order Actinomycetales; family JBBAYJ01; genus JANNOG01. Next base: position 1,967 of record JBHJOJ010000110.1, read on the forward strand.
ACCGCATCCGGTCGAGCCAGGCGACGAGGCCGGCAGCCGTGCCGGGCTCGACCGTGAGCCAGGTCGTGTCCCCGTCGTCGACCACGTGGAGCACGTGCTCGACGTGGCCGTGCGGGCTCAGCACCATCGCCTCGACCGAGGCCCCGGGGACCAGGTCGGACAGGTGCTGCGTGGTGAGGCTGTGCAGCCACGCGAGCCGGTCCGGGCCGGCGACCGCGACGACGCCCCGGTGCGACAGGTCGACGACCCCCAGGCCCTCCTCGAGGTAGCGCTGCTCGCGTCCGGGGTCGCCGTAGTGCCAGGCGGTCCCCGCGTCGACGCCGTCCGCCGCCACCGCCCCGGGCAGGTCCAGCAGGGGGCTGCGGTGGGCCGCGGGACCGTCGAGGTCGGGGGCGGTGCTCGCCGTCATGCCGGGGTCAACGCCGGCCGCGGGCCGGATGTGCCCGCCAGGGCGGCCGGGACGTGCCCGGACCCGTCACGCCGCCTCGACCCGGCACAGCCGGGCCGAGGCGTGCGGCGCCATCTCCCGGCCCCCGGCCGCCATGTCCATGGCCCACAGCAGGTCGCCCTCGACCCGGCCGTAGAGCCGGTGCCCGGCGGCGTACTCGGCGGCGGCGGGGGAGCGCATGACGACGTCGCTGGCGAGCTCGATCCGCCCGCCGTCGACCCGGCCCGCGTAGAGCTCGAGGATCCCGGTGGCGTGGGTGAGGAGCAGCTCCACCTCGTCGGGCCCGCCCGGCCCCGGCCGCCAGAACCCGACCTCGGTGGCCAGGGGCTCGCCCCGGCGGCCCTCGGCGTCCAGCGCCCACGTCCGCGAGTGCCACAGCAGGAAGGCCCGGCCGTCGTGCGACACCTCGACCCGCTGGGCGAACGGCCGGTCCTCCGCCAGGGACGGGTAGCCGACCACGCCGTCGCCCTCCCAGGCCCCGATCAGCCAGGCCAGGGGCAGCAGCGCCGGCGGCAGGCCGGGGTCGACGACGGTCAGCGCTGCCCCGCGAACAGCTTGTACAGCACCACGAGCGCCGACCACCCGATGGCGACGGTGGCGAGCACCAGCAGGCCCGTGAACACGGCTTCGAGCACGCCGCCATGCTACGGGTGCGGTCCGCGCAACCGGCGGGCAGCGTCCCGCACCGCGGCCGACTCAGCTGACGAACCGCGACATGGCGTAGGCGGCGAGCCCGGCGGTCAGCACCGTCGCGACCCCCGCGGCCAGTGCGGAGCGGACGGTGGTCGCCGACTGGCGGGTGAGCACGTCCAGACCCAACGCGGCCAGCCCGGCCGCGGCGCCGATCACCAGCCCGCGCTCGACCTCGACGGATGGGAAGCCGCCGGCCGCCGCGGCGCCCGCAAGGGCGGCCGCGAGCAGGCCGACGGGCACGGTGGCGCGACGCGGCCAGGGAACCGCCGAGATCACGGCGGCCGCGGCGCAGCCCGCGGCCCCGGCGGCGTTGACGCCGCCGTCCGGCGCGAGGGTGAGGGCCACCAGCCAGCCGGCACCGAGCACCGCGACCATCTGGCCGGTGATGGTCGCCGAGACGGACTCGACCAGCCGCGGCCGCCCGTCGCGGCGGACCATCTGGTGGCCGAAGGCGACCAGGACGGCCACGCCGAGGGCCGCCGGCAGCCAGCCCAGCAGCTCCGGGCCGCCGAGGAAGTGCACCGCGACGGTGGCCACGCCGGTGCCGGTCACGACCACCCCGATGCCCCATCCGACGGGGACGTCGAGCAGCCGGGTCCAGCCCAGGCCGACCACCGCGCAGGCGCCCACGACGACGACCGCCAGGCCCCGCTCGCCCAGCAGCCCCACGCCTCCGACGGCGCCCGCGACCGCCAGCGCCGCGGCCGTCATGAGCAACCGTGGCAGCACGGGGCGCATCGTGCCACGTGGCGGACGGCCCTATCCTGCGGCGAGCCCGCACCGGCGGGGGACGGAGGTGCCGATGGCGCAGCTGGCGCTGCTGGGCAACCCGCTGGTGCCGCCCGCCGACGTGCTGCCGTCGCTGGCGCTGCTGTCCCACCGGGTGCGCGTCCTCCCGGCCGAGCCCGGCTCCCTGGTCGACCTCTCCGACTGCGAGGCGCTGCTGCTCAACGGGCTCAGCGACCTCGCCGGAGCCCGCACCCTGAGCCGGCTGGCGCAGTCCGTCCCGGTCCCCGTCCCGGTGCTGGTGGTGGTCACCGAGGGCGGCCTGGCGGCGGTCTCGGCGGACTGGGGCGTCACCGACGTCGTGCTCGCGACCGCCGGCCCGGCCGAGGTCGACGCCCGGCTGCGGCTGGCGGTGGGGCGGGTCGAGGGCGCCCGGGGGCCGTCGGAGGGCCCCGGCGAGATCGTGGCGGGCGACGTCGTCATCGACGAGAACTCGTACAGCGCCCGCGTCCGCTCCCACGTGCTCGACCTCACGTACAAGGAGTTCGAGCTGCTCAAGTTCCTCGCCCAGCACCCGGGCCGGGTCTACACCCGCGCTCAGCTGCTGCAGGAGGTGTGGGGCTACGACTACTTCGGCGGCACCCGCACCGTCGACGTCCACGTCCGGCGGCTGCGCGCCAAACTGGGCCCGGAGCACGAGCACCTGATCGGCACGGTCCGCAACGTCGGCTACCGCCTCGTCGTCGGCCGCTCCCCCGCCGCGGCCGACCCCGCTCCGCCCGTCCGGTCCTGAGCCTGTCTCGGGATTCACCGGGGTGAGTGCGCTGTGGCGTCGGGACGGGCCGTGCGGTGGGCGGGGGTCGTGGGGCGGTGTCGGGGTGATGCCCGGCCTCTTACATTTGTAGGTTCTGCGTAGCGCGCCGGACACCATCACCCCGACGCCGCCCCACGACCTCCGCCCACCGCACGGCCCGGCCCGGCGCCACAGCGCACCCATCCCGAATTCCCGGCACAGCTCCTGAGAACGCGGCCGGGCGACCGACGAGGGGGTCAGGGAGCGAGGATGGTGATGCGGCCCTCGCCCTCGCGCGGGTACTGGGCGGCGGTGACGGTGGCGCCGGGCAGCGCCTCCACGTAGCCGCGCAGGGACTGCTGGTCGGTGACGCCGACGGTGGTGAAGGGCACCGCCGGGTACCGGTCGCCGCCGGCCAGGGAGAAGTTCAGCCCGGCCACGTCGACCGTGACGTCGCGGGACACGCCGTCCTCGACGAGGACGGTGCCGTCGTCGAGGACGAGTGAGCGCACCCGCTGGCCCGGGGTGACCTGCGCCCCGGTCGTCGGGTCGGCCACCCGGGCCGGGAAGGCCGGGTCGATGACCACGCTCGCTCCCGCCAGGTGGACGAAGCCGCCCTCGCCCGCCTCCGGCAGCCGGATCGCGCCCTGCTCGACCGTCTGGCGCAGGGTCTCGGCGGGCACGTCCTCGGCGACCGCCACGAAGTTGCCGAACGGCGCCAGGCGGAAGGTGTCGGCGACCGTGATCGGCCCCGCGGGCTGGTCCACCTCGCCCCGGATCCCGCCGCCGTTCTGGATGCCGACCTGCGGCGCGTCGACGCCGAACGCGGCCGCCTGGGCCCGGGCGGTCGCGAGGTGCGCGTCGGCGACGAGGTTGCCGCAGTTCGTCTCGCGGCCGCGGACCTCGGTGCGCTCGCAGTCCAGGTCCACCTCGGAGCTGCCGACGACCGTCTCCTCCAGCCCGGCGACGAACTCGGCCACCGGGTCCTGGACCAGGCGGCGCTGCAGGGAGGACTCCCCGACCGCCTCCGGGCCGGAGTCCGTGACCAGCCGGATGCCCGAGTCGCCGTCGTCCCACGACAGCACCCGGCCGTCGCGGTCGAGGGTGACCTCCAGCGCCCCGACGTAGCGGTAGTTCCCGGGGGTGGTGACCACCGGCACGGCGACGCCCTCGGAGTCGTCGACCACCTGGGGGTACTCGCCGACGATGTCGTCGGCGTTGTCCGGGAACAGCGGGTCGCCGGGGTCGGCCAGCACCTCGTCGCCGCCGCCGCCGATCACGACGTCCACGTCGCGCAGCTGGGCCGCGAGCGCCTTCTCGCTCTCGATGCCCTGGAGGTGCGACTGCAGGACGATGATCTCCACGCCGCGGGCGGTCAAGGCGTCGACCTCGGCCTGCGCGATGCCCGCCAGGTCGGTGAGGACCTCCACCCCGCCGGGGGAGGAGATGGTCGGCAGCAGCTCGGTCGTGAGGCCCACGACGCCGACCCGGCGCCCCGCCTCGTGGACGACCGTGCTCGAGACCAGGCGGTCGCCGGCGAGGTCGGCCAGCTCCGGCTCCGCGGAGTAGTCGAGGTTGGCCGAGACGAACGGCACCCGGGGCACCTCCTCGACGAAGCGCCGGAACGTGGCGGGGCCGAAGTCGAACTCGTGGTTGCCCACCGCCAGGGCGTCGTAGCGCAGGAGGCTCGCCGCGCGGGCGTCGTAGAACGGCGCGCCGGGCTGCCGGGAGGCCTCGAACTCGACGCCGGCCAGGTAGTTGTCCCCGGAGTTCAACAGGACGTTGCCGCGCCGCAGGGACTCGCCGCGGTCCCACGAGAAGTAGGAGCCGATCCGCAGGGTGTCGACCTTGCGCTGGAACCGGGCGATCCCGCCGTACTCGACGCCGTCGACCACGGTGGGCAGCAGGGACGACTCGCCGTCGTTGGTGTGGAGGACCGTGAGGGTGACGTCCGGCCTCGGGGTCGTGGGGCGCTCGGGGCCGCGGGCGGACGCGGGCGCGGCGGCGATCGCGGACACGGCGACGAGGCATCCCGTCAGGGCCGCGACGGCCATCAGCTTCGGGGACCGCATGGCGGATCCTCCTTCGAGTGGCGGGGGAACGCCACAGTCATGTCGGGGCAGGTGACCGCATCCTGTCGCAGAAGTGGACGACAGGTGACGGATCGGTCAGGACGCGCGGTCGGAGGGGGCCCGGGGACCGCCCGTACACTCCCGCGGTGCCCGGGGCCCGCGTGTCCGCCGGCGCGGCGCGCGAGATCCTCGGGCGGGGCCGGGAGCTGGCCCGCCTGGCCGGCGAGGTCGGCGAGGCCGACCGCCGGGTGCGGACCGACGTCGAGCGGGCCGCCGAGGCGGTCCGCCGGCACGCGGTGGGAGCCGCGCTCGCCGCCACCGCGGTCGACGCGCTGTCGGAGGTCGCCGGCCGGCTGCCGCTGCGGGCCCTGCAGCGGGCGGGCCTGCACACCGTCGCCGACGTGCTCGCGGTCCCCCCCGACGACTCCCCCGACGGCCTCGCCGCACGGGCGCGGATCACCCCCGCGGCGGCCGCCGCCGGGCACGGCGCCGCCCGGGAGTACGCCGCGGCCCTGGCCGAGCGGACCCCGGTGCGGATCGCCGACGACCGTGCGGACGGCGCCGCCACTGCGCTCGTCGTCGCCCTGCACCGGTACCGGCGGTGCGCGCCG
>JBHJOJ010000111.1:0-3069 GCA_050329835.1 Kineosporiaceae bacterium
CCGACGACGCCGCCGCGCTCGACCCGGCGGCCGTGGGCGCCGCGGTGGAGGTCGTGCCCGACCCGGCGGTCGCGCCCGGGGACGCGCTCGCGGCGACCGGGGCGGCGAGGATCGACGCCCGGGTCCGCGAGGCGGTCGCCCGGGCCCGCGCGGCGGTGACCCCGTGAGCGCCCCCGCATCCGAGCGCGCACGCGACCGCGAGAGCGTGGTGAGGCGCCTGGAGGGCGCCGTCGGCGAGTGGGCCGCCCGGGCCGTCCCGGCCGCGGCGCCGCTGATCGAGGGCACCGTGACCTCCGTGCTCGGCCTGGCCGTCGAGGTGGGGGGCCTGCGGGCGCCGGTGGGCGAGACCGTCCTCCTGGACACCCCGGCCGGACCCCGACCCGCCGAGGTCGTCGCCGCCGCCGCCGGCGGTCTGCGGTGCCTGCCCGCTGCCGGCACCCACGGTCTCACCCTGGGCGCCCGGGTTCGCCGACTGGGGTCGGCGGCCACGGTCCCGGTCGGGTGGTCGCTGCTGGGCCGGGTCCTCGACGCCTCGGGGGCCCCTCTCGACGGGGGTCCGCCGCTCACCTCGGCGCCGCGGGTGTCCGTGGCCAACGACGCCCCCCACCCGCTGGCCCGGGCCCGGGTGGACAGGCCGCTGCCGCTCGGCGTGCGGGCCCTCGACGCCTTCGCCACCGCGGGTCGCGGCCAGCGGTTCGGGATCTTCGCGGGATCCGGCGTCGGCAAGTCCAGCCTGCTCTCGATGATCACGAGGGGGAGCGCCGCCCAGGCGACCGTCATCGCCCTGGTGGGGGAGCGGGGGCGGGAGGTCCGCGAGTTCCTCGAGGACGACCTCGGCCCCGAGGGGCTCGCCCGCAGCGTCGTGGTCGTCGCGACCTCGGACCAGCCGCCGCTGCTGCGCCTGCGGGCCGCCTTCACGGCCACCCGGATCGCGGAGTCCCTGGCCGACGACGGCGGGGACGTCCTGCTGCTGCTCGACAGCCTCACGCGGGTCGCGATGGCCCAGCGCGAGGTCGGCCTGTCGGCCGGGGAGCCGCCCGCCACCCGCGGGTACCCGCCGTCGACGTTCGCCCTGCTCCCGCAGCTGCTGGAGCGGGCGGGGCCGCGCGAGACCGGGTCGATCACCGGCGTCTACACCGTCCTCGTCGAGGGCGACGACCACAACGAGCCGGTGGCGGACGCCGCCCGGTCCATCCTCGACGGCCACGTCGTGCTGGACCGGCGGATCGCCACCTCGGGGCGCTTCCCGTCCGTCGACGTGCTGGAGTCGGTGTCCCGGGTGGCGTCCCGGGTGACCACCCCGGAGCAGCGCCGGGCCGCGGCGGTGCTGCGCCGCCTGCTGGCCGCTCACCGCGACGCCCGCGACCTGCTGGACGTCGGCGCCTATGTGCCGGGCTCCAACCCCGACGTGGACGCCGCCGTCCGGCTGCTGCCCCGGATCGAGGACCTGCTGCGCCAGGGCCTCGACGAGCCCGCGCCCTACGAGGCGACGTGGGCCGAGGTGGCCGCGCTGGCCGCGGAGGCCGGCCGGTGAGCCGCCGGCCGGGGGTGCGACCCTCGCTCACCACCCTGCTGGCGCTGCGCCACGCCCGGGCCGAGACCGCCCGCGCCGAGTACGGCGCCGCGGTGAGGGCCCGCCACACCGCCGAGCTGGCCCTCGCCGGGCATCTCGCGAACCTGGCCGGCCACGAGGTCACCGGGGCCGCCTGGCAGGGCAGCGTCGACGGGCGGGAACGCCTCCGGGCCGCCGTCGTCACCGCCCGGGCCCGGCTGGCGGACGCCACGGCGGCGGAGCAGGAGGCCCGTGAGCGGTGGACGGTGCACCGCCGGTCCGAGCGGGCCGTCGAGAAGCTGGTGGAGCGGGTGGCCGCGGCCCGCGCCGGCGCCCTCGCCCGCGCCGAGCAGGCCGCCCTGGACGAGACCGGACTGGTGGCCCACGGCCGCCGGGGCGCGGCGCCCGCCGGGCGGGTCGCGTGAGCGGCTTCGCCCCGGCCGGTCTGCAGGCGGTGCAGGCGCGCGTCGGGCAGATCGAGGCGCGCCTGGGCTCGCTCACCAGGACCGGGTCGGCGACCGGTGCCACGGGGGCGGCGTTCGCCCGTGCCCTCGACGGAGCGCGCGACGCCGCCGCCGGCGGCGGCGCGGTCACCGGTGACGACGTGGTCGAGTCGGTGCGCAAGTACCTCGGCGTCCCCTACCGCTGGGGGGGCACCGACCCGGCCACCGGCCTCGACTGCTCGGGGCTGGTGCAGCGCGCCCTCGCCGACCTCGGGATCCAGGTGCCGCGGGTGGTCGCGGACCAGCAGCACGCCGGCACCGAGGTGCCGTCCCTCGCGCAGGCGCGCCCCGGGGACCTGCTGGTGTGGCGCGGCTCGCCCAACCACATCGGCGTCTACCTGGGCGACGGGAAGATGATCCACGCCCCCCGGACGGGGGACGTGGTGAAGATCTCCGACGTCCGGCAGGCCCCGCCCTCCACCATCCGCCGGGTGGTGCCGACGGGCGACGCCGGCACCGCCGGCGTCTCCGGTGCGGCTCCGGCCCGTGCCGCCGGGGTGCCGTTCGGCGGCGTCTTCCGGACCGCCGAGCAGCGGTACGGGCTGCCGTCCGGGGTGCTCGCCGCGGTCGCCCGCGCCGAGTCCGGGTTCGACCCGGACGCGGTGAGCCGGGCCGGTGCCGTCGGGCTCATGCAGCTGATGCCCGGCACCGCGGCCGAGCTGGGCGTCGACCCGCGCGACCCGGTGGCCGCGGTCGACGGCGCGGCCCGGTACCTGCGCACCCAGCTCGACTCCTTCGGTGACCTGCGGTTGGCGCTGGCCGCGTACAACGCGGGCCCGGGTGCCGTGCGCCGTCACGGCGGCGTGCCGCCCTACGACGAGACCAGGACCTATGTGGCGCGCGTCCTCGCCGCCATGGACGGAGGCGGTCGATGACCCTCGTGCAGATCGCACCCCCTGCCCCGCGGCTCCCCGGCCACCGGCCCGGCACCGGGGGTCGGGACGGCGCGGACCCGGCCGGCTTCGCCGCCGCCCTCGAGGCGGCTGCGGGCGACGGCCCCGACCGCACGGGCAC
>JBHJOJ010000112.1:0-25168 GCA_050329835.1 Kineosporiaceae bacterium
CCCGCCGCCGCGGCCGCCGGCCGGGCCGCGACGGCGGGTCCGTCCCCGCTGCTGCCCCGCGTGCCGCCCCGGCCCCCACGGGTGGGGCTGGTCTCGGGCGGCCTGGGCGCGTACTGGCCGCAGTTCCCCGCGCTGCTCCCGCGGCTGCAGGCGAGTGCGGAGCGGGTCTCGCAGCGCCTGCGGGACCTGGACTGCGAGGTCGTGGACGCGGGTTTCGTCTCGGACGCCGGGGACGGTGCGGCGGCGGCCGAGCGGCTGCGCGCCGCCGGGTGCGACCTCATCGTCGCGTTCCTCGCCACCTACCTGACGGCGACGATGCTCGTGCCGGTGGCCCAGCGCAGCGGGGCGCCCGTGCTCCTGCTCAACCTGCAGCCGACGGAGGCGATGGACCACGCGACGTTCGACACCGGTGACTGGCTCGCCTACTGCGGCGCCTGCCCGCTGCCGGAGATGGCGAACGCGTTCCGCCGCTGCGGGATCGAGGCCCGGTCGGTCTCCGGGCACCTGGAGGAGGACCGCGCCTGGGCCAGGGTCGAGCGGTGGGTCCGGGCGGCCGGCGTCCGCAGCGCGCTGCGTACCGGGCGGCACGGCCTGCTCGGGCACCTCTACCCCGGGATGTACGACGTCGGGACGGACGTCGCCCTCGTGCCGGCCCAGCTCGGCGGGCACGTCGAGATCCTGGAGATCGACGACCTGCGGGTGCGCGTCGAGCAGGCCGGGGAACCGGAGGTGGACGACCGGGTCGCGCTCGCGCGCGACCTCTTCCGGCTCGACGCGTCGGTCCGCGAGGAGGACCTCCGGTGGGGGGCGCGCGTGTCCGTCGCCCTGGACCGGCTCGTCGCCGACTTCGCCCTGGACACCCTCGCGTACTACCACCGGGGCCTCGACGGCGAGACCCACGAGCGGGTCGCGGCGGGGATGATCCTCGGGGCGTCGCTGCTCACGGCGCGCGGGGTGCCCGCGGCGGGGGAGTACGAGCTGCGGACGTCGCTGGCCATGCTGGTGCTGGACCGGCTCGGCGCCGGTGGGTCCTTCACGGAGTTCCAGGCGCTCGACTTCCGCGCCGGCGTCGTCGAGATGGGGCACGACGGCCCGGCGCACCTCGCGATCGGCGACACCCGGCCGGTGCTGCGGGGCCTGGGCCTCTACCACGGCAAGCGGGGCTTCGGCGTCTCGGTCGAGCTCGGGGTGCGGCACGGGCCGGTGACGCTGCTGGGACTGGCTCAGCAGCGCGACGGCCGGCTCGGGTTCGTCGTCGCCGAGGGGGCGGTCGTCGACGGCCCCCTGCTGCAGATCGGCAACACGACGAGCCGGGTGGACTTCGGCTGCCACCCCGGCGAGTGGGTCGACGAGTGGAGCATGTCCGGCGTCGGGCACCACTGGGCGCTCGGCACCGGTCACCGCGCCGCCGACCTGCGCGCCGTCGCCGACCTGCTCGGCCTGGACCACCGCCAGGTCCGGCCCCGGTAGCGGGCGCGGGAGTGAGCGGGCTGGGGTGAGCGCCCCTCAACCACCCGGCACGCGCAGCGGCAGGTCCAGCCACGCCAGGCCGATGTCGCGGCCGGTGTGCCCGGTGCCGCCGGTGGCGAGCCCGTCGTAGTAGAGGGCGAGCCGGTCCCCGACCGGCTGCACGCTGGGCAGCCCCACGACGCGCGGCGACCAGGAGCAGGTGGACCCGTCGAGCACGACCGCCTTGTCGTCGGGATCCCATCGCGTGAGGTCGTCGGACCAGTAGACCCACACCGCGTCGGTGTACTCGGCCCCGGTGCGGTCGATCCCCACGTGGTTGGTGAAGAGGAACCAGGTACCGGTCACCGGCTCCCGGTACAGCGAGGCGTTCTCCACCTGCTCGGCCATCGGCAGCAGCGGCCGGTCCGCCAGCTGCCAGGGCCCGTCGAGATCGCCGGTGCGGGCGAGCGCGAGCGAGCGGAGCACCGTGCCGCTGTCCGTGGTGTGCGCGACGCTGACGAACTGCAGGTAGCCGTCCTCGTGCGCGACCACCTGGCCGGGACTCGCGGTGTCGGCCGCGAACGACCCCGCCTCCGCACGGAACGGCACGACGTCGTAGCGCTTCGTCCACGGCCCGGTCGGCCGGCGGGCCTCCGCCTTCATCGTGAGGTAGGGGAACGCGGGCACCCGGTCCGGCGGGGCGCTCGCGCGCGGCGACCCGAGGTAGAACATGTGCCACCGGTCGTCGGCGCCGCGGTGCACCGTGCCGTACGAGGCGGTCGCGGAGTCGTCGCTGCCCGCCCGGCCCAGGCCCAGCACCGGCCCGTGCTTCGTCCAGGACAAGCCGTCGTCGCTGGTGGCGAGGGCGCAGAGCCAGCCGTCGGGACCCGCGGCGTCGTAGTGCAGGCACCACCGGGGGCCGTCGCGGAAGACCCACACGTCCCGTGCCCCCCGCGCGTCGCAATCCCCCGGCCCGTCACCGTGGCGCAGCACGACGCCGGCGTCCTCCGCGGGCAGCCGGTGCACCGCCGAGGGCCGTCCGTCCGGGTAGGGCTCCGGCGCCGGCCCGGACCCGCCGGCCGCTCCTGAAAGCATTCAGGCATCGTAGGGCCGACGCCGGCTGGAGCGCCGGACCACGAGCTCCGGGGTGAAGCGGACTGCCGTGGCCGCCACCGGGCTGCCGCGCTCGGCCCCCGCGACATGGTCCATGAGGAGCTCGGCGCTCTTCCGTCCCAGCTGGTGCCGCGGCTGGCGGACGGACGAGAGCGGGACCGACGCCGCCGCCGCGAACTCGATGTCGTCGTAGCCGACGATGGCGACGTCCTCCGGCACCCGCAGGCCGTGCTGCAGCACCCCCTGGAGGAGCCCGATCGCGACGAGATCGTTACCGGCGAAGACGGCCGTGGGCCGCTCGTCCTCCGGCATCCCCAGCAGCCTGCCGGCCGCCGCCCGCCCGGTGTCCGTGGTGAGGTCGTCGAGCTCGAGGACGCTGAGCCCCGCGGCCGCGTCCCCGCCGACGCCGGGCCCGCTCGCGGCCACGGCCCGCCGGGCCCCGCGCAGCCGGTCCTGCACCTGCGGCACCGTCATGGGGCCGGCGGCGAACGCGATGCGGCGGTGCCCCTGGTCCCGGAGGTGCTCCACCGCCAGCTCACCTCCCCGCACGTCGTCCACCGTGACCGACGAGTAGGACCCGGACCCGGGGAGGTGGTCGAGGAACACCACGGGGATCCCGAGCCGGTCCAGGCCGTTCAGCGGCGGCGGGCGGTCGTGCGACGGCGCGATGATCACGCCGCGCACCCGCTGCTGCTCGAAGAGCTCGAGGTAGCGGCGCTCGCGCGCCATGTCCCCGGCGCTGTTGCCGAGCAGGACGACGCCGCCGAGCTCGCTGACCAGGTCCTCGACGCCGCGCGCGACGTCGGTGAAGAACGGGTTGGCGGCGTCGATGACCACGAGCCCGACGGCCCGGCTGGACCCGGTGCGCAGGGCGCGCGCCGACTCGTTGCGGACGAACCCCAGCTCGTCGATGACCCGGAGCACGCGCTCGCGGGTCGCCTCGGCGACGATCCCCGGGCGGTTGAGGACGTTGGACACGGTCCCCACGGACACCCCGGCCGCCCTCGCGACGTCCTTCACCCCGACCGCCCGGCCTCCCTGCGGGCGGGGTGCCGCCGGGGGGACGACCCGGGACGGGACCCCCATCGGCGCTCACCTCCGGTCCGCGGCTCGCATTCGGGTTCATGGTGCCATCCGCGACGACCGCCCCGAGCGTCTTGCCACGGGGGTCCCCGAGATCGTAGTGTCGGCGTTGAAACGTTGAAACCGAGGACGACGAAGGAGTCGGTCGCTCATGTCCCTGCCGAGGCCCACCTGGCCAGCCCCCGTGCTCGGCGCCGCCGCGGTCGCCGTCCTGCTCGCCGCCTGCTCCGGCGGAGCCCCCGGTGCCGACTCCGCCGACCCGGCCTCCCCCGCCGACGACGGCACCGGCGAGGTCGAGCTCGCCGACTCGCTCACCCTCTGGGGCGCCCAGGAGACGCCGGACGTCGTGACGGAACTCGTCGACCGCTACGGCCAGGAGCGAGGTGTCGACGTCGAGTTCGTCACGGTCCCCGGCCCCTTCGACCAGAACGTGCTGACCCGGTGGACGACGGGGGACCGCCCCGACGTGATGTTCTTCCAGCCGGCGTCCTGGCGGCTGCGGCAGCTGCAGGTCGACAACCTGCAGCCGCTGGACGATCTCGGCCTCGAGGAGCGGCAGCGGTTCGACCTGACCGGGGAGTCGGGCTCGGTGGACGGCGTCCAGTACGCGGCGACCTTCGGGTTCCCCGCCGTGTTCGGCGTCTTCTACAACCGGGCCGTCTTCGAGGAGCAGGACCTGCAGCCGCCGACGACGTACGAGGAGTTCCTCGACGTCGCGCGCACGCTCGACGAGGCCGGTGTCGACCCGGTCCACCTGGCCGGCGGCGAGCCGTGGACGCTGCAGCTCGGCCCGTTCGAGTGGCTGACGGACGCCGCAGCCGACGGCCTGGTCGAGGACATCAACGCCAACGAGGCCGAGTGGACGGACGAGCGCGTCGTGGAGTCCTTCGAGCGGCTTCGGACGCTCGTCGGGGAAGGGCTCGTCAACGACGACCACACGACCGCCACGTACGTCGACCAGCAGCAGGCGCTGGTGTCCGGGGAGGCGGGCATGGTGATCCAGGCGTCCTGGATCGTCCCGGCGCTCACCGGGTCCCAGGGCGAGGAGGCGGTCGACTCCGTCGGGTACTTCCCGATGCCGAACGAGAGCGGCGCCGTGATGTGGCAGGCGTCGAACCTCGGCTCGGCGGTGCTGCCGCGCACCGGGGACCCCGCCGCCGAGGCCACCGCCAGGGACTTCCTCACCTGGCTGACGACGGACGCCTACCCCGACTACCTCGAGGGCACGGGCGAGCCGTCGGTCTTCTCCGACGTCGAGGACCCGCCGCTCGACGATCTGACGTCCGAGGTGGTCGAGGCGTTCGAGGCGGAGTCCATCCCGAGCCTCACCCTGCAGGCCGCCGCGGACTACGGACCGCTCGCGCCCAACCTCGGCGAGCTGGTCGCCGGCGTCCGGGATCCGCAGGGGGTGGCGGAGGCGATGCAGACCGAGTTCGCCCGCAACGCCGAGGCCTCCGGCCTCGACGGCTGGTGACCCGACGGGCCACGCCGAGGCCGTGACGACGACACGCGCAGGGGGGAGGGCACGGCGATGGTCGAGACCCGCCAGGACGTGAGGTCGGCCCTGCGGGGGCAGCAGATCGAGCTGCCCTCGTGGGCGTTCGCGAACTCGGGGACCCGGTTCAAGGTGTTCGCCCAGCCCGGGGTGCCGAGGACCCCGCAGGAGAAGGTCGACGACGCGGCCGTGGTGCACGCCCTGACCGGGGTGGCGCCCCGGGTCTCGCTGCACATCCCGTGGGACCGGGTCGAGGACTTCGCCGCCCTCGCCCGGTATGCCCGGGATCGCGGCGTCGCCGTCGGCGCCATCAACGCCAACGTCTTCCAGGACGACGCCTACCTGCTCGGCAGCGTCACCCACCCGGACCCCAGCGTCCGGCGCAAGGCCACCGACCACCTGCTGGAGTGCGTGTCCATCGCCGAGCAGACCGGCTCCCGCGACGTCAAGCTCTGGTTCTCCGACGGCCTCAACTACCCGGGTCAGGACGACGTCCGCGCCCGCCAGGACCGGCTCGCCACCGCCTTGCACGAGGTCTACGCCGCCCTGGGCGAGAGCCAGCGGATCCTGCTCGAGTACAAGCTGTTCGAACCGGCCTTCTACGCGATGGACGTGCCGGACTGGGGCACCGCCCTCGTCCACTGCCTCGACCTCGGGCCACGCGCCAAGGTCGTGATCGACACCGGGCACCACGCGCCGGGCACCAACATCGAGTTCATCGTCGCGATCCTGCTCCGCGCCCACAAGCTCGGCGGCTTCGACTTCAACAGCCGCTTCTACGCCGACGACGATCTCATGGCGGGCGCCGCCGACCCGTTCCAGCTGTTCCGGATCATGAGTGAGATCGTCGCCGCCGACGCGCTGCGGCCGGAGGCGGAGGTCAGCTTCATGCTCGACCAGTGCCACAACGTCGAGCCGAAGATCCCCGGGCAGATCCGGTCGGTCATGAACGTGCAGGAGGCCACCGCCAAGGCGCTGCTGGTCGACCGGGCCGCGCTCGGTGCCGCGCAGCAGGCCGGTGACGTGCTGGGAGCCCACGGCGTCCTCATGGACGCCTTCGCCACCGACGTGCGGCCCCTGCTGGCGGAGGTTCGCGTCGAGCTCGGCCTGGACCCCGACCCGCTGGCCGCCTACCGCCGTTCCGGGTACGCGGAGAGGATCACGGCGGAACGCCGCGGCGGCGCGCCGAGCGGGTGGGGCGCGTGAGCCGACCCGATGCGGGCGCCGGGGACCGCGGGCGCCGCCCGGTCGTCGCCGACCTGCTCGCCCGGGCCAACCGGCTCGGCTCCGACCCGACGGTCACCAACTACGCCGGCGGGAACACCAGCGCCAAGGGCACCGGGCTCGACCCCGTCACCGGCTCCGACGCAGAGCTGTTGTGGGTCAAGGGCTCCGGGGGCGACCTCGGCACCCTCACCGAGGCGGGTCTCGCGGTGCTGCGGCTGGACCGCCTGCGAGCCCTCGCCGAGGTGTACCCCGGGGTGGAGCAGGAGGACGAGATGGTCGCGGCTCTCGACCACTGCCTGCACGGCAGGGGCGGCGCCGTGCCCAGCATCGACACTGCGATGCACGGGCTGGTCGCCGCCGCCCACGTCGACCACCTCCACCCCGACGCGGGCATCGCACTCGCGACGGCCGCCGACGGCGAGGCCCTCACGCGGCGCATCTTCGGCGATCGGGTCGCGTGGGTGCCGTGGCGGCGACCCGGCTTCCAGCTCGGCCTGGACATCGCCGCCGTGGCGCGCGAGCGCCCCCGCACGATCGGTGTCGTGCTCGGCGGCCACGGCATCACGGCGTGGGGCGACTCGAGCGGGGAGTGCGAGGCGAACAGCCTCGAGATCATCCGTACCGCCCAGGCGTTCATCGACGCCCACGGCGCCGCCGAGCCCTTTGGGCCCGTCGTCCCCGGTCTGGAGCCGCTGGCCCCGGCCGAGCGGCGGGACCGCGCCGCCGCCCTCGCGCCGCTGATGCGCGGCCTGGCCTCGACGGACCGCCCGCAGGTGGGGCACTTCACGGACACCGACGCGGTCCTGGACTTCGTGAGCCGCCGCCGACACCCCGCCCTCGCGGAGCTGGGGACGAGCTGCCCCGACCACTTCCTGCGCACCAAGGTGAAACCGATGGTGCTCGACGTGCCCCCGAGCGCCCCGCTGGACGTCGCGAAGGCCCGGTTGCGCGAGCTGCACGCGGCCTACCGCGCCCAGTACGCCGACTACTACGCACGGCACGCCACGGCCGACAGCCCGCCCATGCGCGGCGCCGACCCCGCCGTGGTGCTCCTGCCGGGCGTGGGCATGGTCAGTTACGGCGCGACCAAGCAGGCCGCGCGGGTGGCCGGGGAGTTCTACGTCAACGCCGTCCACGTCATGCGCGGCGCGGAGGCGCTGTCGACCTACACCCCGATCGACGAGAGCGAGAAGTTCCGCATCGAGTACTGGTCGCTGGAGGAGGCGAAGCTGCGGCGGATGCCCCCGCCGAAGCCGCTGGCCACCCGGGTGGCCCTGGTCACGGGGGGAGCCTCCGGCATCGGGCGGGCCACCGCCCGGCGGCTGGCCGGCGAGGGGGCCTGCGTGGTCGTGGCCGACCTGTCCCCCGACGGGGCCCGCGACGCGGCCGCGGAGATCGGCGGGCCGGACGCGGCGACGGGGGTCGCCGCCGACGTCAGCGACCCGGACCAGGTCGCGGCCGCGGTGCGGGACGCCGTCCTCGCCTTCGGCGGCCTGGACCTCGTCGTCAACAACGCCGGGCTCTCGATCTCCCGGCCCCTGCTGGACACGACCGAGCACGACTGGGACCTGCAGCACGACGTCATGGCCAAGGGCAGCTTCCTGGTGTCCCGCGAGGCGGCGCGCGTCATGGCGGAGCAGGCGATGGGCGGCGACATCGTCTACGTGAGCTCCAAGAACGGAGTGGTCGCCGGACCGGACAACGTCGCCTACGGGGCCGCCAAGGCCGACCAGGCGCACCAGGTTCGCCTGCTCGCGGCGGAGCTGGGGGTGCACGGGATCCGCGTCAACGGCGTCAACCCGGACGGCGTGGTCCGTGGCTCCGGGATCTTCGCCGGTGGCTGGGGGGCGCGGCGGGCAGCCCGCTACGGGGTGCCGGAGGAGGAGCTCGGCCGCTACTACGCCGACCGGACCCTGCTGCGGCGCGAGGTGCTGCCCGAGCACTGCGCGGCGGCGGTGTTCGTCCTGGTGGCCGGGGAGCTCTCCCGGACGACGGGGATGCACGTGCCGGTCGACTCCGGCGTCGCCGCCGCCTTCCTGCGCTGAGGCGGCCGTGGGGTCGGGCACCGCCGTCGCCGTCGCGGCCGTCGACATCGGCGCCTCCGGCGGCCGGGTGGTGCTCGCGACGGTGTCGCCGGATTCGCTGGACCTCCGGGAGGTGCACCGCTTCCCCAACGGCGGCGTCCGGGTGGGCGGGGAGCTGCAGTGGGACGTGCTCGCCCTCTACGGCGGGGTGCTCGAGGGGCTGCGGCTGGCCGGGCGGGAGGTCCCGCGCCTCGACGGCGTCGGCGTCGACACGTGGGCGGTGGACTACGGCCTCCTGGACGGCGACGGACGCCTGCTGGGCAACCCGGTCCACCACCGCGACGGGCGCACCGACGGGACGGCGGCCCGCGTCGCGGCGATGGTGGACCCGGCCGGGCGGTACGCGCGCACCGGCATCCGGGACCTGCCGTTCAACACCGTCAACCAGCTGGTGGCGGAGCAGGGCTCCGTCCGCTTGGCGGCGGCCCGCACGCTGCTCCTGGTACCGGACCTGATGGCCTACTGGCTCACCGGCGGCCCGGCCGGCGGCGCGGTCGGCGCCGAGATCACGAACGCGTCCACGACGCAGCTCCTCGACGCCCGCACCCGCACCTGGGACACCGAGCTGGTGCGCTCGCTCGGCCTCGACCCCTCGCTGCTCCCGCCGCTGCGGGAACCGGGGCAGACGCTCGGGCGGCTGTCACCCGACGTGCTCGACCAGACCGGCCTGCGCGGGCCGGTGCCGGTCGTCGCGGTCGGCTCGCACGACACCGCGTCCGCGGTGGTCGGCACCCCCGGGCGCGGCCGTTTCGCCTACGTCTCGTCGGGCACCTGGTCGCTGGTGGGGACCGAGCTGACGGCGCCGGTCCTCACCGAGGACAGCCGGAGCGCGGGCTTCACGAACGAGGCGGGCGTCGACGGCACGATCCGGTACCTGCGCAACGTCACGGGGTTGTGGCCGCTGCAGGAGAGCCTGCGGACCTGGGCCCGTCGCGGTGTGCCCGTCGCCCTGGACGGGCTCCTCGCCGAGGCCTCCCGGCTGCCCGCCGGGCGCTGGCTGGTGGACGTCGACTCCCCGTCCCTGCTGCCGCCCGGGGACATGCCGGGGCGGCTGGCCGCGCTGTGCCGCGAGTCCGGGGGGCCCGTCCCGGACAGCCCGGCGGAGGTCGTCCGGTGCGTGATCGACAGCCTGGCCGCCGCCCACGCCCGTGCCGTCCACGAGATGGCGGCCCTGACCGGACGGGAGGTCACGGCGCTGCACCTGGTCGGAGGCGGCGCCCGGAACGCGCTGCTGTGCCGGGCCACCGCCGATGCGGCGGGGCTGCCGGTGCTGGCCGGGCCCGCCGAGGCGAGCGCGCTCGGCAACGCGCTGGTCCAGGCCCGGGCGCTCGGCGTCGACCTGCCCGACCTCGACGCCATGCGGGCCCTCGTGCGCCGCTGCGCGCCGCCGCGGCGGTACCCGCCGCGGCCGCGTCAGCCCGGCTGAGCGGCGTCCGCCGCGAGCCGCAGCCCCAGGTTGTCCGCGGAGCTGTCCGGGGTGCTGCAGGTCCGGGCCGAGAGCCGGTAGCGCGTGCAGTAGCTCGCGTGGCAGAGGTAGGAGCCGCCTCGCATGGCCCTGACCCTGCCGTCCGCCGGGCCCCGCGGGTCGACCGCGGCGGCGCCGCCGGCCAGCCGGTGCCAGTCCGGGTCGAACCAGTCGGCGCACCACTCCCAGACGTTCCCGACGACGCCGAACAGGCCGAACCCGTTCGGCCGGTAGGCGGTCACCGGTGCCGTCCCGGACCAGCCGTCCTCCGCGGTGTCGTGGTCGGGGAAGGACCCCTGCCACACGTTGCAGCGATGCTCGCCCCCGGGCACCAGCTCGTCGCCCCAGGGGAAGGTCGTGCCGTCGACGCCGCCCCGGGCGGCCTTCTCCCACTCCGCCTCGCTGGGCAGCCGCCCGCCCGCCCACGCGGCGTAGGCGGCGGCGTCGTGCCACGAGACGTGGACCACCGGATGGTCGGGCCGCTCCCGCCACGAGGAGCCGGGACCGGCCGGCAGGCTCCACGACGCCCCGGGCACGGCGACCCACCACGGCACCGAGGCGGCCCGCAGAAGCCCGGGACCGCCCGGGCCGCCGCGCGGCGCGGCCGAGTGGAAGACGAACGACCACCCGTGCCGTTCGGCGTCGCTCACGTGGCCGGTGTCGTCGACGAAGGCGGCGAACTCGGCCGCGGTCACCGCGGTCGCCGAGATCCGGAAGGCCGGGAGGTCCACCCGCCGGGCCGGGGTCTCGCCGTCCGCGGGCAGGGCCGCCGGGGAGTCCGTCCCCATGACGAAGGGCCCCGCGGGAACCGGGACCAGGGTGTCGGGCACCTGGCTCACCCGGTCATCCTCCCCGACCGCGGGCCCGCCGCCCCGGTGGCCCGGCGGATCGCCGTCACGGCCGGAGGGCGGCCGGGTTCAGGGACATCCCCTCTGGTCGGTGGCGGTGGCGGTGGCGGTGGCGGTGGCGGTGGCGGTGGCGGTGGGATGTGAACCCACGGAGGAGTTGGCCCCCTCACACGCTTTCGTGGTCTGCCGCGACGGTCACCGGTGATTGCTCTTGATCCGCCGATCGTGGGTTCGAGCCCGCACGGCCGTGTCGGCGCTCGTGGACGCCACCACGCCGGGCCGCGCCTAACGCTCCTCGGCGAGCTCCTTGACCCTGGTCAGCGCGCGGTCCCAGGCCTGCACCATGTCGTCGTAGTAGGCGTCCTCCATCGGGGCGGAGATGGCGAGGTGCGTCCCGCCACCTGAGTCGGCCAGGCGGTAGGTCTCGTGCGTCCCGGCCCACGACCGTGCGTGCTCGCTGGCGGTGTCCTCGCTGCCGTCGCCCACGATGCCGGTGTACTCGACGTCGAGGAACTCCGGTCGGCGGCTGGCGGCCACCCGGCCGACCAACCCGGTGCCGTCGGGGCCGAGGAACCGGACGGTGCTGCCCTCCTGCCAGTCGGTCTCGGCGTAGGAGCCCTCGGCGAACTCCGCGGTCCACTGCCGGTACGTGGTGTCGCCGGTCAGGACCTCCCACACCCGCTCGCGGGCGGCGTCGACGTCGATCTGCTTCTCGATGAGGCGGGTCGCCATGGTGTCCTCCAGGTCGATGACGTGTGTCGACGGGAAGACGGTGCCCGGGCCTCGAACTCATCGGTCCGATGTGGGCCACGCGGCCCCGGAGAGGCCGGGGCCGGCCGCGAGCGGATGGCGCCAGGACCCCGCAGGCGTCTCACCCCGTGACCGGCGGCGGGCGCCGCGAGCATCCGTGCCGGGCGGCCCCAGGGACCAGAAGTGGGACCAGAAGTGGGACCACGAGAGCGACCTGGGCGACGGCGCCCGGACCCACCAACCGTGGGGCAGGCGTCGTCCCAGGTCAGGAGCGGTGGCGGTGGGATTTGAACCCACGGAGGAGTCTCCCCCTCACACGCTTTCGAGGCGTGCTCCTTAGGCCGCTCGGACACGCCACCGCCGCCGAGAGTACCGGACCGGCCCTGAGCCCCGTCGGCGCTCAGCGGCGACCGGCGAAGAACTCCTGCAGCACGCGGGTGCACGCCTGCTCGCCGACCCCGCCGACGATCTCGACCCGGTGCGGCGAGCGCGGGTCCCGGGGCAGGTCCCACACGGACCCGCAGGCCCCGGCCTTGTCGTCCCAGGCGCCGAAGACACAGCGGGCGAGGCGGGCGGCGACGACCGCGCCCGCGCACATCGCACACGGCTCCAGGGTCACCACCATCGTGCAACCCTCCAGCCGCCACCGTCCCAGCGCCGTCGCCGCGGCGCGCAGCGCGAGGACCTCGGCGTGCGCCGTGGGGTCCCCACGCCGCTCCCGCTCGTTGTGCCCGCGGCCCAGCAGCCGGCCGTCGCCGCCCAGCACCACCGCCCCGACCGGGACGTCGTCGTGGGCCGCCGCCGCCCCGGCCTCCGCAAGGGCCAGGTCCATGGCACCGGACCACCGGCGGCCCGCCGCCGGCCCCGCGGTCACCGGGTCGTCAGCGCCAGGAGTCGACGAGATCGTCGAAGCCCAGCCGCTTGGCGATCTCGACGACCGCCGCCCCCGGGTCCGGCGCCTCCTCGACGAGGCCGGTGAGATCCGCGGCGGGCAGCCCGAGGTCCTCCAGCAGTGCCGGGTCCCCGCCCCAGGCCCGGCCGAGGTCCGCCACCTCGCCGAGGTGACCGGACCCGCCGACGCCGTCCTCGGCGTCCTCCGCGTCCTCGTCGGCCACGCCCCCGGCGTCGAGACCGGCGACGCCGTCGGGGCCCTCACCCAGATCCGTCGCCAGCCGGGCGTAGTGACCCTCCGCCACCGCGTCGACGTCGGAGACGAAGACGCGGGGGTCCTCCTCCGCCTCGACGCGCACCAGGGCGAACCAGTCGTCCTCGTGCTCGACGATCGCCACGGCGCCCCGGCCTCCGGTCGCCAGCAACACAGCGTCCGCGACCTCGCTCGCGTCCTCGAGGTCGTCCAGGTCGACCGGGACCAGGTCCCAGGCGCGGTCGCCGCCGGCGACGACGGCGGTGTAGTACGGCACTACCACATGGTGTCACCACGACGGCCCCACGGCCACGCTCCGCGACACCGCCGCAGCGCCCGCCGGGTGGCTACGGTGACGCCCGTGCGCGTCCACGTAGCCGATCATCCGCTCGTCGCCCACAAGCTCACCCGGCTGCGGGACCGGGACACCGACTCGCCGACCTTCCGGCGACTGGCCGACGAGCTCGTCACGCTGCTCGCGTACGAGGCCACCCGCGAGGTGCCCGTGCAGCGGGTCGTCGTGGAGACGCCGCTCGCGCCGGCGGACGGCGTGCGGCTGAGCAACCCGCGGCCCCTCGTGGTCCCGATCCTGCGGGCCGGGCTCGGGATGCTCGACGGGATGGCCCGCCTGCTGCCGACCGCCGAGGTCGGCTTCCTCGGGATGCTCCGGGACGAGGAGACGCTCCAGCCCCGGACGTACGCCAACCGGCTGCCGGACCGGCTGGACGGGCGCACCTGCTTCGTGCTGGACCCGATGCTCGCCACGGGGGGGACCCTCGGATCGGCCGTGGAGTACCTCCGGGCGCGCGGCGCCGGCTCCGTCGTGGCCATCTGCCTGCTCGCCGCGCCCGAGGGGCTGGAGTCCCTTCGGGCACGATTCGGCCCCGGCGACGACCTGACGGTCGTCGTCGCCGGCCTGGACTCGCACCTCGACGAGCGGGGGTTCATCGTCCCCGGCCTGGGAGACGCCGGTGACCGGCTCTACGGCGTCGTCTGAGCCGGTTGCCCGGACGGGCAACCGGGACGCCCGGCGGAGCGGCGTGGCGCGTGGACGATCCGGACACCCGTCCCGGATGCTGTGCGGGTGAAGGCTCCCCGCTGGCTCCGCATCGTCGGGTGGATCTTCCTTGTCTTCCTGATCTACGCGATCTTCAACAGCCCCCAGGACGCGGCGAACATCGTGGTCGCCGCGATCGAGGGCATCGCCGCCCTCTTCGGGGCCGTCTTCGCCTTCTTCGACGCCCTCATCGGCGAGCTGCAGACCACCGGGCTGGTGGTGCGCCCGGCGGCGGTGACCGGTGCGGTCGCCGCTGTCCTGCTGCCCGGCTGAGGCGGCGTGAACGACGGCACCGGCGGGGCCGGGGCGGCGACGCCGCACCCCTCGGCCGGGGGTGCCACGCCCCCGCCGGACGTCGTCCGTACCCAACGGCGGACCCGCCGTCCCCGGGGCGGAGGCGGCGGACGGGGCGCCGGGCGCAGCGGTCGCCGGCCGGGTGCGCCCCGCCGGCCGCGTCAGCCCCCCAAGCGGGTCAAGGACCGGCTCGCCGCGGGCGAGCGGCTGCTCATCGAGCCGCTGCGCCAGCACCCCATCACCCTGGTGAAGCCGACGGCCATCGTGTTCGCCGGGCTGGTCCTGCTCTACGGGGTGAGCCTGCTGAACCTGCCGTCGCTGCTGTTCGGGACGATCAGCTTCGCCTGGATCGTCCTGTTGGGCTGGGGGGTGATCCAGTGGATCGAGCACTACGTCGACTGGATCGTCGTCACCCAGAAGCGCGTCATGCGGGTGAGCGGGATCATCCCGGGCGTCGCCATGCTGCCGATCGGCCGCGTCACGGACTTCAAGTACGAGCGCGACCTCCTGGGGGCGCTGCTCGGCTACGGCACGTTCATCCTCGAGTCCGCCGGGCAGGTCCAGGCGCTGCGCGAGCTGGAGTACATCCGCGAGCCCAACCGGGTCTACGAGGTCATCACCGCGGCCATCTACGCCACCGAGTGAGTCACCGGCCGTCGACGGCCGCGGCACAGCTGCGGACCGTCAGGGCGGCCGGCCCCGACGCCACGCGACACCCCTCGGGTTGACCGGTGCGCGCTCCGGTGCGCGAGGGTGGTCGCCATGGAGTACCGCACCCTCGGCCGCAGCGGCTGCGTCGTCTCGACGTACGCGCTCGGCACCATGACCTTCGGCGCCGAGACCGACGAGGCCGGCGCGCACGCCCAGCTGGACGCCTTCGTCGAGGCCGGCGGGACCCTCGTCGACACGGCCGACGTCTACCCGCCCGACGGCACCGCGGCCGGCGCCTCGGAGGAGATCGTCGGTCGCTGGTTCGCAGCGCGTCCCGCCGACGTCACCGACCGGGTCGTCCTCGCCACCAAGGGCCGCTTCCCCATGGGGAGCGGACCCAACGACGTGGGCCTGTCACGCCGGCACCTGCGGGTCGCCCTGGAGGACTCGCTGCGGCGCCTCGACGTCGAGTACGTCGACCTCTACCAGGTGCACGCCTGGGACCCGGTCACCCCGCTGGAGGAGACCCTGCGGTTCCTCGACGACGTGGTGCGGGCCGGGATGGTGGGCTACGTCGGCCTGTCCAACTACACCGGATGGCAGGTGACCAAGGCCGTGGCCGCGTGCGAGCGGCTCGGTCTCACGGTGCCGGTGACCCTGCAACCGCAGTACAACCTGCTGGTCCGCGAGGTCGAGTGGGAGATCGTGCCGGCCTGCCTCGACGCGGGGCTCGGCCTGCTCCCGTGGTCGCCCCTGGGCGGCGGGTGGCTCACCGGCAAGTACGCCCGCGACACCGACCCGACCGGGACCACCCGGCTCGGGGAGAACCCCGGGCGGGGCGTGGAGGCCTACGCCGGACGCAACGCGAGCCCGCGGACCTGGGCGATCGTCGACGCGGTGCGCCGGGTGGCGGACGGTCGGGGCGTGCCGATGTCGCAGGTCGCGCTGGCCTGGCTGCACGACCGCCCGGGAGTGACCTCCGTCGTGCTCGGTGCCCGCACCGGGGACCAGCTGGCCGGCAACCTGAGCGCCGCCGGCCTGCACCTCACGGCCGAGGAGACCGCGGCGCTCGACGCCGCCAGCGACCCGCGGCCGGCCGACTACCCCTACGGCGGACCGGGGACGGCCCAGCGCACGCGCGCCGTCGCGGGCGGCTGAGCAGGACCTCCGTCCCACCGTGCGGGCCTTGTGTCCCGGGAGGCTGGACCCGAGACGCCAGGAGGTCCCGCCATGAAGGCTGCAGTCGTCACCTCGTACACCGAGCCGCTCGCCGTCACGAACGTGCCGCGCCCGGCTCCCGGGCCCGGCCAGGTGGTGGTGCGGGTCCGCCACAGCGGCCTGTGCCACACGGACATCCACGCCGCCCGCGGCGACTGGCCGGTGAAGTCGATCCTGCCGCTCATCCCCGGTCACGAGGGCGTCGGCGAGGTCGTCGAGGTCGGGCCGGACGTCGAGACGCCCGCGGTGGGGACGGTCGTCGCGATGCCGTGGCTGGGCCGGGCGTGCGGCGCCTGCCGCTACTGCGTCGCCGGGTGGGAGACCTACTGCCCCACCCCGCAGTACATGGGCTACACGATGAACGGCGGCTTCGCCGAGTACACCCTCGCCTGGGCCAGCCACGTCGTCGAGGTGCCGGCCGGGGTGTCGACCCTCGACGCCGCGCCGCTCACCTGCGCCGGGGTGACGACCTACAAGGCGCTCAAGGTCGCCGAGCCGAAGCCGGGCGAGATCGCGGCGATCGTGGGCATCGGCGGGCTCGGGCACCTCGGCCTGCAGTACGCCAAGATCTTCGGCGCCACCACCGTGGCAGTCGACGTCGAGGACGAGAAGCTGCAGCTCGCCAAGGACCTCGGTGCGGACCACGTCGTGGACGCCCGGGGCGGCGACTCCGCCGAGCAGATCGTCGCGCTCGGCGGCGCGGACGTCGTCCTCGTCACGGTCCCGTCCCCGCGGGCGATGGCGGACGCCCACGCCGCCCTCAACCCCAACGGGCGCCTGGTCCTCGTCGGGCTGCCGCGGGACAACGCCCTGGAGATCCCGGTCTTCGAGACCGTCCTCAAGGGCATCCGCGTCATCGGGTCGCTCGTCGGCACGCGCAACGACCTGCGGGACGTCTTCGCGCTGCACGCGCAGGGCCGCACCCGGGTGGTCGCCCAGGAGCGCCGGATCGACGACGTCAACGACTGCTTCGAGGAGGTGCTCGCGGGTCGGGTCCCGGCCCGCCTGGTCTTCGCGATGTCCTGAGGACAGGTGCCCGATACCCAGGTTAGCCGACCCTCAGTTACGATCGGGCCGTGACGGCGGAGGCGGACGGGGGGACGACGCGCGGCCCGGGCGAGTGGTCTCCGCTGTCGGAGGTGACCGCGGCCCTGGAGCGGCACTCGCTCGCCGTGGCCGAGGGCCCCGACGACGCGGCGCCGGCCACCTGGGTGCTCCCGCGCGATCTCCTCGCCCGCGACGGGGCCGCCCTGCGGGCGATCCACGCCCGCCTCGCCGGCCAGGGCTCGGCCACACCGGCCGCCGCCGCCAAGTGGACCCTGAGCTGGACTGCCGGGGCGGTGGCCGAGGCCGTCGGCTTCGTCCTCGCGACCACCGGCGCCGGCCTGCTCGTCGACACCGGCGAGGTCCGCCTGCGGATGGCGACCGGCGGCTGGGCGGACCTGGTCCGGCCGGTCGACGCTCGCCTGGTGGTCCCCGTCGGCCACCCGTGGGAGGGCGCCGGCGGCGTGACGACGGTACGCGGCGACGCCGACGTGGACGAGGCGACCCTGCGGTCCCTGGTCGCCGTCGTCGAGCCGTTCGTCGAGGCCGCTCGGCACCTGGCACGCGTCGGGCGCCGTGCCCTGTGGTCGGAGGTGGCCGACTCCCTCGGTGGCGCCGTCGCCTTCGACCCGCAGGTGCCCGTGGCCGAGGCGACGTCGGACCGCCTGGCACGGGCGCTGCGGCCCCCCGCCGCGCCGTGGGCACGGCGACCTCGCCTCGGGGTGTCGCCGTCCGCTGTCGGCCCGTTCTACGTCATGCAGCGCGCCGGGTGCTGCCTGGCCTACCAGTGCGACCAGGAGACCGCCGACGACGAGGCGCTCGACGACGACGTGCGCGCCTACCGGGAGCGGTTCCCGGTGTCCCCGGGCGAGCCCGCGTACTGCAGCACCTGCTCCCTGCGCGACCCGGCGGACTGCGACGCCCGGCGGCTGTTCTGGGTCGAGCGCCGACGCCTCGTGACGGCACCGGCGTGACCCGGTCACCGGCCGGCCCCTGGATGGGAATCGATCGTTCCCGAATGGGGTAGGCTGCACGCGTGGCGCGACCGCGGGAGTTCGACGAGCACGTCGCCGTCGCCCACGCCCGCGAGGCGTTCTGGGACGGCGGTGTCGCCGGCACGTCGATCAGCGACCTCTGCCGCGCCACCGGACTCGCGTCCGGGAGCATCTACAAGGCCTGGGGCAGCAAGGCCGGTCTCCACCACGCCACGCTGGACGACTACCTCGACACCGCCCTCGCCGAGGCAGTCCGCGCCCTCCGGGAGTCGCCGTCCCCGCGGACCGGCGTCGACCGCTGGCTGGACTCCGTCGCCCGGGCCGCGGGCGGCGAGGCGGGGCCCGCGGGTTGCTACGCGGTGACGTGCGCCCTGGACTCCTCGGAGGACCCGTGGGTCCGTGAGCGGCTCGCCCGCCACGACCGCGCGGTCCACGACGAGCTGACCGGGGCCCTGGCCCGCGCGGCCGCCGCGGGAGAACTCCGGTCCACCGACCCCGCGGCGGACGCCCGCCTGCTCCAGGTGCTCGTCCACGGCCTCCAGGTCGAGGCCCGCAAGGGGGTCTCGACCGACTCCGCCCGCACCCTGCTCCGGACCGCTCTCGAACGACTCATCTGATCCCGCGCTCTGCGCCCGTCCTCGCCCGACCCTGCCGTTATTAGGAAGCGAACAATCCCTAACCCTGAAGGAGATCTCATGGCCCGCTTCACCGGACGCCACGCCCTCGTCACCGGCGGCACCAGCGGCATCGGCCTGGCCACCGCGCGGCGGCTCGCCGCCGAGGGCGCCCGGGTCCTCGTCACCGGGACCGACCCCGACCGACTGGCGGAGGCCGCGAGCCACGACGGGATCGACGCGCTCGCGGCGGACTCCGCCGACGCCCGGACCGGCGAGACCGTCTCCGCCGCCGTGACCGAGCGACTCGCCGGCCGCCTGGACGCGGTGTTCCTCAACGCCGGGCTCGGAGCGTTCGCCCCGGTCAGCTCGGTCACCCCCGAGGAGTTCGACCGGCAGATGTCGATCAACGTGCGCGGGCCGCTGCTCCACCTCGCAGCCGTCGAGGCGGCGATCCCCGAGGGGGGCGCCGTGCTCTTCAACACGTCCATCGTCAACGACGTGGCCATGCCGAACGCGTCGGTGTATGCGGCCACCAAGGGCGCGGCCCGCTCGGCCATGAGGGCCGTCGCGGCGGAGCTGGCCCCCCGGGGGATCCGGGTCAACGCCGTGAGCCCCGGGCCGATCGGCACCGCGTTCTTCGACCGCACCGGGATGAGCGCGGAGGAGATCCAGGGCTTCGGCGCGGCGATCCTGCCGCAGGTGATGCTGGGGCGCTTCGGGAGCCCGGACGAGGTCGCCGCGGCGGCGGCGTTCCTGCTCTCGCCCGAGGCGTCCTTCATCACCGGCGAGGAGCTCGTCGTGGACGGCGGCATGAGCTGACGTCCCGGCCCGGCACGCCGGGCGGGCCGCTCCGGGACCGTCCTCCGGAACCGGCCCCGTCCGGCGCTATCCCGGCGTCATGGTCCCGCCCTCGACGATCGCCTCGGCCTCGATCTCGACGAGGAGCTCCGGTGCGATCAGGCGGGGCACCTCGACCATGGTCGAGGCCGGCCGGACCTCGCCGAAGACCTGCCCGTGGACCCGGCCGACGGCCTCCCAGCGCTCGATGTCCGTGACGTACATCCGGGTCCGGACGACGTCACTCAGACGAGCGCCCGCTCGCACGAGCGCGGCCTCGATGCGGCGCAGGCACTCCCGGGCCTGCTCCGCGACGTCGTCGCCGCCGACCGCCCCGCCGTCGGGCAGCGCAGCAGTGGTCCCGCTCACGTGGACGACGGGGCCGACGCGCACGACCCGGGAGTACCCGACGATCGGCTCGTACGACCCCCCCGAGCCCAGGCGGACACGATCGTTCACGTCCGCGATCCTCTCATGGTGACGACGTCGGCCGAGTGGATCGTGGACGTGGCGAACGTCGTCGGCTCCCGCCCGGACGGCTGGTGGCGGGACCGGCCGGGGGCGACCCGACGGCTGCTCCGGCGCGTCGCCGACGCCGGCATCGGTTCCGTGATCGCCGTGGTGGAGGGTGCCGCGTCCACGGTCGCCGATCTGCCGGGGGTCGACGTCGTCCGCGCCGCCGGCTCCGGCGACGACGAGATCGTGTCGCAGGCGGCTCGCCGGCCCGGCGCCGTCGTCGTCACCGCCGATCGCGGCCTGCGGGGGCGTCTGCCGCAGGGGACCCCCGTGATGGGACCGCGTGACTTCCTCGACCGGTTGGGTCCCGACCCGACGGAGTGATGCGCCGCGAGCACCGTCGCCGGTGGCGGGGCCGGGCGTGATTCCCAGGCTTCCCCCAGTTCCGCGTCGGGCGCGATTCACCCGGAGCGGCTTGACTCGTCCCTGCCGGTGGGGGACGCCCGCTGACCTCCAGCGGGCGCCCCCAGCGGACCAGGGCGACACCTGCGCCGCCGGGCGTCCGGCCGGGCGCCGGGGCCGGGCGATACGCCCGCCGACGCGTCCGGGTGACACTGGTGGCGTGCGCCGACCGCCGCCCACCCGGGCGACGAACCTGGCCCTGCTCGCGGGTCTCGTGGTGGTGCTGGCCACGGGCCTCGGCACCTGGGCGGCCGGCGATCCGGCCGGCCGCTGGGTGGTCGTCGCCCATGGGGTCGCGGGCCTGGCGCTCGTGGCCCTGGTGCCCTGGAAGACCCGGATCGGGCGTCGGGGGTGGGGGCGCGGCCGCCGGGACCGGTGGGTGTCGCTCGGGCTGGCGATCGCCGTGGTCGCGGCCCTGGTCACGGGGTACCTCCACGCGACCGGGGCCGCCGTCGACCTGGGCGGCCTCGGCGGGTCGCTCGGCGGGCGGACCAGCGCCCTGTGGTGGCACGTGGCACTCGGCCTCGCCGCCGTGCCGCTCGCCGCGTGGCACGTGGCCCGGCGACCCACCCGGCCCCGCCGGCACGACCTGCGCCGCCGGAACCTCCTCCGCTGGGCGGCGGTGGCTGCCACGGGCGCCGGCGCCTGGGCGGCGACGGAGGTCGCGGTCCGCGTGACCGGACTGCGCGGTGCCCGGCGGCGGTTCACGGGGTCGTACGAGCTGGCGTCGTTCGACCCCGCCCGGATGCCGCGCGTGATCTGGCTGGCCGACGACCGGCCGGAGATCGACGTGGCGGCGTGGCGGGTCACGGTCCGCGACGCGGCGGGCACGGCGGCGTACTCGCCGGAGGACCTCCGGCGGCTCCCGAGGGAGACCCGCCGGGTCGCCCTCGACTGCACCGGTGGCTGGTACGCGTGGCAGGACTGGGACGGGGTGCCGCTGCGGGAGCTGGTGCGCGACCTCGGGGGCGCCCGGAGCCTGACCGTGACATCCCGCACCGGCTACTGGGTGCGCTTCGACACGGCCGATCTGGACGACCTGCTGCTCGCCGACGGGTACGACGGCCAGCCGCTGCGCGACGGCCACGGCGCCCCCGTGAGACTGGTGGCCCGCGGCTCGCGCGGCTACCGCTGGGTCAAGTGGGTCGACCGGGTCGAGGTCGGCCCGCACCCGCCGTGGTGGCAGCCCCCGTTCCCGGCGCAGTGACGACCGGGGGCGCCGACTCCGGACCCCACTCGTCAGACCCGCGCCACGGTGACGGGGCGACCGCTCGCCCGGACCAGGCGCTCGATGTCGTCGCCGTCGCCGGTGACGATCGTGTCGCCGGGGCCGGCGGCGTCGACGAGCAGGGCGTCGACGGCGTCGGACGTCCCCGCCGCCGCGAGGAGTCCCCCGGCGCGGCGGGCCGTGTCCTCGTCGACCGGCCGCACGTCGACGAGGGAGAGGAAGCGGGCGAGGCGGGCCTGACGGGCGCCGTCGCGCCAGACCTGCGTGACGACGGGGGCCACGGTGACGGCGATGCCCGGCTCGCGCCGGGCCAGCGCCACGAGGTAACCCGACTCGCGAGCGCCCCGATCCACGGCGACGAGCGCTCCGGCGTCCAGGACGACCGTCATCGGGCATCCCGCGGAGGCAGGTACCGCATCCCGCTGCGCTCGGCGAAGGCCTTGAGCTCGTCCTCCGTGATGGGGCCGAACTCCGCCTCGAAGTCCTCGAGCCACTTGTCCAGCAGCCGTCCCCGCATCCAGTCCTCCAGCGCGCTGGTGACGACCGCCGAGAAGGTCATCTCCTCCGTCTCCGCCAGGCGTTGAGCCTGCTGGCGGACCTGCGACGGGAGGCTGACCGTCACCCGCTCGATCGTGCTCATACCGAGGAGCGTATCAGCGTAGGACGACCCCGCGTCCGTCTCAGGAGGCCCTCGGCGGGACGTAGGCGACCCCGGTCCGGGTGGCGATCTCGCGCAGGCGGTCCTCGCTCATCGCCCCGAAGCGGCTCTCGTACTCCGCCAGCCAGCGGGTGAGGTCGCCGCCCGCGAGGGGCTCCTCCATCTCGGCGAGCCGCTGGACCTGGGGCGCCGCCGCCCCGGCGGGATCGCGCTCGGCTGTGGTCATGGAGGGAACGTAGGGGTACGGACGCCCTCATGCCCGGAATCCCCGCCGTCGCGGACAGATCCGGTCCGTCCGGGGGAACGGGGATCCTCCGGACGGCCGGTCCCCGGCCGGGGGCGAGGCTCGCCGCGGACGCCGCCGCCGCCCTAGGGTCGCCCCGTGCAGTCGCCCGACCCGGCACCGGCGCCCTTCGCCCCCGTCCCCCACGACGACCGCGAGCGCCTCTCCTGGCCGGAGTTCGGCGACGCGACCCGGCGCCTGGCGCGCCTCGTCGTCGACGACGGGTACGAGCCCGACATGGTGCTCGCCATCGCGCGGGGCGGGCTGCTGGTCGCGGGAGCGCTCGGCTACGCCCTCGGTGTCAAGAACCTCTACACGATGAACGTCGAGTTCTACACCGGGGTCGACGAGCGGCTCGAGGTGCCGATGCTGCTCCCGCCGGTCCCGGACCTCGCCGAGGTCACCCACGCCCGGGTGCTCGTGGCCGACGACGTGGCGGACACCGGGCGGACCCTGCGCCTGGTGCACGACTTCTGCGCGTCCCGGGTGGCCGAGGTGCGCACCGCCGTCCTCTACGAGAAGCCGCGGACCCAGGTGCGCTGCGAGTACGTCTGGCGGCGCACCGACCGCTGGATCGAGTTCCCGTGGAGCGACAAGCCGCCCGTCACCTCGCTGCCCTGACCCTCGGGCCGCCGGGCTACCGTCGGCCCGTGACCGGGTACGTCGACCTGCCGCGCCGCCTCGGCGTCGCGTGGTGGCGGCGGCTGCTGTCGGCGCTGCTCGCGACGGCGCTGGGGACGACCGCAGTGGTGGCGACGATCCTGCTCGTGCTGCTGCTGGCCGCCGCCACCGGCACCGGGATCCGGGTGACCGACCCCGACAGCACCCGGTTGTTCGACGACCCGCTGTGGGACCTGGGCGCGGCCCTCGCCGTCGTCGCCGCGGTCCTGCCGGCGCTGCTGCTCGCCGTCCGGCTCGCGGAGGGCCGTCGGCCGGGGACGCTGTCGTCCGTGGCGGGGCGGCTGCGCGCGGGCGTGCTCGGACGCTGCCTCGGCCCGGCCGCGGGCGCGGTCGTCCTCGTGATCGTGCTGCTGACGGTCCTCGCGGCCGGGGAACCGGCGCCGGACGCCACCCTGCAGCCGCCGGAGCGCGTCCTCGCGGGGCTGGCGCTGGTGGCCCTGCTGGTCCCGTTCCAGGCGACCGCGGAGGAGTTCGCCCGCGGTCTCGTCATGCAGGCCGTCGGGCGGGTGTGGCCGGGCATTCTGCTGAGCGGGGCCCTCTTCACCCTCGCCCACCTGCCCAGCACGCTGTGGGGGGTCCTGCAGCTCCTGTGGTTCTCGGTGGTGGCCGGCGTCCTGGTCGCCCGGGTGGGGGGACTCGAACCGGCGATCGCCCTCCACGTCGTCAACAACCTGCTGTTCTTCGCGCTCACCGTGCCCTTCCTCGACGCCTCCGCGGCCCTCGGCACCGCCGGCGACGCAGGCTGGCAGCTGTTCGCCGCCAATCTCGTCGCCCTCCCCCTCTACGGGCTGGCCGTGCTGCGGCTGACCCGCCGCAGCGCCGCGGCGCCACCGGCCGCGGCCCGCGAGGAAGTCAGCCGTCGGGCGAGTTGAGGTCCTCGCGGTCGACCAGCGCGACCGGCACGGCCACGACGTCCTCCACCTGCTGCCCCGACGCCACCCCGACCGCCTGCCGCATCGCCACCTCCCCCAGCTCCTCGGCCCGCACGTCGACGGTGCCCGCGAGGGTCCCGGTCCGGACGGCGCCGATCCCGGGCCCGTCGGCGCCGTACCCCACGACCTGGACGTCCACCCCGGCGCGGTCCCGCAGCGCCTCCACCGCGCCCAGGGCCATCGAGTCGTTCTCGGCGAAGACGCCCTCGATCCCGGGGTTGGCGGCCAGCAGGTCCGACATCACCGAGAGGGCGACGTCCCGGTCGAAGTCGGCCGTCACCCGGGAGACCACCACCACGCCCGGGAAGTCCCGCAGGCCCTCCTCGAAGCCCTGGCCGCGCTCGCGGCTGACGTTGGTGGCCGGGTTGCCCTCGAGGTGGAGAACGGCCCCGTTGTACCCCACGAGAGCGGCCAGGCGCTGGGCCGCCTGCCGGCCCCCGTCGACGTTGTCGCTGGTGACGTAGCTGGCCAGGGGTACCCCCGGCAGTGCCGTGTCGAGAGCCACCAGTGGGATCCCGGCGTCGGCGACCGGCGCCACCCGGGCGGCGGGGTCCCCGATGTCGACGGCGTTGACGATCACTGCGGCCGCCTGCATCTCGGTGGCGATCTCCAGTTGCTCGGCCTGCCGGTCCGGGTCGCCGGCCGCGTCCACGACCACGACCTCGCGGCCGGTCTCGGCGGCCACCGACCGGGCGCCCGCCGCGACGTCGCGGGCGAAGGCCGTGTTGTCGGCGACCGCCAGCACGATCGGCCCGCTCCCGGCCGGGGAGGCACCGGCGCCCGGCTCCGACACCGCGGTGCAGGCCGCCGCGGCGCCGGCAGCAGCGGCGCAGGCGACGACGACGACGGCACGGCCGGTCCGCGCCCTCACCCCTGCCGCCCCCCGGCGACGTCCCGCTCGTCGACCGCGTCGTCGGCCGCCGGGTCCTCCGCAGCGCCGGGCGAGCCCTCCGACCCGTCCTCGGCGCGGGTGCGACCCGCCCGGACCCCCTGCTGCAGGCTGCTGAGGCGGGACCGGACGGTGCCGGCCTCGCGCGCGAGCGGCGCCCGCTCCTCCGGCCCCGCGGGGCCGCCGCCGACGCTGCCCGGCAGGAGGT
>JBHJOJ010000113.1:0-2719 GCA_050329835.1 Kineosporiaceae bacterium
GGGGCTCGCGCTGCCCGCGACCCGGGCCCGCCGGGCGGGCCGCAGCGGTCCGCCGGGGGGTCACCCGGGCGGGGGGACCGCCCCGAGGTCGGGCGGCAGGTGGTCGAACCAGTCGAGGACGGCCGCCTCGTACCGGATGCCGAAGTCGAGCGTCACGAGGTCGCGCGGCGCCGCCCCGGCAGCCAGGGCCTCCTCCCGCCGGGCGCGGTAGCCCGCCAGCTTCTCGGCGTGCGCCCGGCGGTGGGACGCCAGGTGCTCCGCCAGCCGGTCGGCGGGCAGGTGCCGGGCGAACGCCAGCACCAGCAGCAGCGGGTAGCGGATCTGCTCGCGGCCGGGCTCCCGGTCCAGCCACTCCCGGAACGCCTCCCGGCCCGCGCCGGTCAGCTCGTACGCGCGGCGGTCCCGCGGACCCGACTCCCCCGCCGCCACGAGACCGGCCGCCGCCATCGACGACAGCTCGCGGTACACCTGGCTCGGAGTGAGGCTCCAGAAGTTGCCGATGACCTGCTGCGCGGTGGCGACGAGGTCCCAGCCCGACTGCGGCCCGTCGTGGAGGAAGCCGAGCAGCGACGCGGCGGTCGCGTTGAGCCCCGGACCCGTCGTCACCGCACCTCCCGCGCCGACCCCTTGACATTCCACTATGGAACGTCTGAAGTGAAGCCTACGTCGACATTCCACAGTGGAAGGTTGTCCATGGTTCACACGATCCTCGTCGCTCTCCACGTGATCGCCGGTGTCGCCGGTCTCGCCGCCGGTCCGGCCGCGATGCTCGTCCCGAAGGGCCGGCTCCACGCCCGGCTCGGGCTCGCCTACCAGGGATGCGTCGCCGTGCTGACGGTCACGGCCGTCGGTCTCGTGCTGTTCGACCCCGCCCGGCTGGCGGCGCTCGGGTTGGTCGCCGTCCTCACCGAGGCCGCCGCCCTCGGGGGCTGGCTGCTCGCCCGCCGCCGCCCCGCGGGCTGGCGGCCCTGGCACGTCCGACTGGTGGCCGGGTCGTACGTCTCCTTCGTCACGGCGTTCCTGGTGGTCCAGTGGCCTCACCCGGTGGGCTGGATCCTGCCGACCCTCGTCGGGTCACCTCTCATCGCGTGGGCGTCGGCCCGGGCCGCGAGGCGCGGTGTCGCGACGTCCGGCGACCCGGCCGCGACGGGCGCCCGGTGAGCGTCGACGTCCGCCCGGCGCGCCGCGACGACCGGCGGCACGCCGTCCGGATCCTCGCCGGTGCCCTGCACGCCGACCCCGGCTGGGTGCACGTCGCCACCGACCCCGTACGCCGTGCCCACGTGCTGAACGCCGTGCTCACGGCGGCCGTCGCCGACGCCGGCCCGCACGCCGATGTCGCCGAGCGCGGCGGGCGGCTCGCCGGGGTGGCCGTGTGGCAACCGCCCGGCCGCTGGCCGATGTCGGCGGCTCGCCGGTTGCGGGTCCTGCCGCACGTCCTGCCGCTGCTCCGCCTCGGCCCGGCCGGCCGGGAGGCGCGCCGCCTGGGCGACGCGGTCGACGCCGCCTTCCCGCCGGAGCCCGTGGCGTACCTCCAGGTCCTCGG
Source organism: Kineosporiaceae bacterium (assembly GCA_050329835.1). Lineage (GTDB taxonomy): Bacteria > Actinomycetota > Actinomycetes > Actinomycetales > JBBAYJ01 > JANNOG01. Next base: position 1,547 of record JBHJOJ010000113.1, read on the forward strand.
GGTCGACCCGGCCGTCCAGCGGACCGGTGTCGGCCGCGCGCTGCTCGCCGAGGGGCTGCGGCGCGCGGACCGCGACCGGTTCGCCGCGTACCTCGAGACCAGCTCGGCGACGAACGTCGCCTACTACCGCGCGTCCGGGTTCGCAGTCCTCGGGGAGCCGGGCCCGCTGATCCCCGGCGGTCCCGTGATGTGGCGGATGCGCCGGGAGCCGGCGACGCGGGTTCGGCCGGCCCCGCCGGACCGGGTGGCTGACTTGGCACCCGGAAAGGTCGTGCCCCGAGCACTTGGCCCGCGGAACGGTCGTGAACGGACCCCGTTCCCGCCCCGCTGACGACCGACTCGCGGGCCAAGTAGCACTGAGGAGATCCGTTCACGACCGGTTCGTGTGCCAGGTGCGCAGAGGTGGCATGCCGGTGACCAGGGGCTGATCCTCGGTCTGGCGACCGTGACCGGGTCCGGCGACGGCCTGCCGTCGCCGGACCCGTCGTGGCCCGCTCAGCAGTTGGAGCGGTAGGCCGCCTCCTCGCCCTCGGGGGTGTCGATGTTCTCGGCGGTGAGGATGGTGAAACCGGTCTGGATGTCCTCCTCCACCGCCTCGCCGTTGAGCTGGGCGATCGCCTGGGCCAGGCCCTCGGCGCCGATGGTCGCCGGCTGCTGGGCGATGAGCGCCTGCACGGTGCCGTCCTGCAGCGCCTCGACCTGGGCGGGTCCGGCGTCGAAACCGACGACCGTGATGTCCTCGGCCCCGGCCTGCCGGATCCCGGTCGCCGTCCCCTCGGCGGAGAACAGGTTGGTGGCGAAGACGCCGACGATGTCGGGGTCCGCCTGCAGCGCGCTCGTGATGATCTCGGCCGCTCGGGCGGGCTGGTTCTGGCTGTACTGCACACCGAGGTACTCGAAGGCGGAGTTCTCGGCGACCGCCTCCTCGAAGCCCTGGACCCGGGCGTCGACGCTGCTGATGCCCGGTTCGGTGCTGATGACCAGCACCTTGCCGCCGTCGGGCACCGCCTCCTCGATGGCCTGGAAGGCCGCCGCGCCGCCGCCGACGTTGTCCGAGGCGACCCGGGCCACCGTGCCGGAGGTGTCCTCCAGCGTGGTGTCGACGAGGACGACCTCGATCCCGGCGTCGATGGCGGCCTGGATGGGCCGGCGCATCGCGGTGATGTCGGTCGG
>JBHJOJ010000114.1:0-18905 GCA_050329835.1 Kineosporiaceae bacterium
ACGGCCAGGGCCGACACCGCGGCGCCGGCCAGGGTGGCCGGGACGACGACGAGGACGTCGCGGGCGGCCGGGCGCCGGAACGGCAGCCCCAGCCGGCGGCCGAGCGCCTGCCAGGGCACGCCCGCGACCACGGGCCCGGCGGCGGCGAGCACCCGCACCGCTGACGACCACCTCGCCATGCCGCTCCTCCGCTCCCTGGTTCGCGAGTGCTCGAGTGCTCGAGTGCTCGAGTCCTCGACCATGGTCCGAGTATCCCCGCCCGGTCGCCGCCTCCGCCGTTCGGCCACGGCCCGATCCACCGGTCGATCCCCCGCCGGTGGTGGCGCGGCGCCCGGTGGCCACCCCATACTGACCGGGTCCGATCACCGGTCGCGGGTCGTCCCGGGGTTCGAGGGCGTAGGGGAAGACGCACCTCGAGCACACCTCAGGAGGACCAGTGTCCGGACCCACCCGCGGGGTGCTCTTCGTGCACTCCGCACCCCGTGCCGTGTGCCCGCACGTCGAATGGGCCACGGGTCGCGTGCTGGGCCGCCGCGTCCAGTTCGAGTGGGCGCCCCAACCGGTGGCCCCCGCCCTCCTGCGGGCGGAGGTGCCGTGGGTGGGCGACCAGGGCCTCGGGCCGCGGCTCGCCAGTGCGCTGCGCGGCTGGCCGGACCTGCGGTACGAGGTGACCGAGGAGCCCAGTCGCGGCTGCGACGGGGGGCGGTGGAGCCATGTCCCGGACCTCGGACTGCACCATGCCGTCGTCGACGTCCACGGCAACGTCGTGGTGCCCGAGGACCGGGTCCGCGCCGCTCTCGACGAGACGGACCCGGCCGAGCTGCGCCGGGTGCTGAACCTCGCGTTGGGCGCCGCCTGGGACGACGAGCTCGAGCCCTTCCGGACCGGCGCCGACCACGACGGCTCCCCGGTCCGCTGGCTGCACCGGGTCGGCTGAGCCCCTCAGCCCCGGTCTCCGTCCATGACCTTCCGGGCTGGGCCCCTCCCACCCCGTTATCCGTCCAAACCCCGGGGGGCGGCCCTCCCACCCCGTTATCCGTCCAAAACCTCCCCTGGGGGCCTCTCCCGCCTGGTTATCCGTCCAAAACCCGGCGGGCCCTACAGCGGGATGTTGCCGTGGTCTCCGCGGGTGGCGGGGGCGCCGGCGACGGCGCGGGCCAGCGCACCGCGGGTGTCGACCGGCTGGACGACCTCGTCGACGACGCCGATCTCGATCGCCCGGTCCAGCCCGCCGGCCAGCCGCTCGTGCTCGACGGCCAGTTCCTGCTCGACCGCGGCCCGGGCGTCCTCGGGCACCTCGGCGAGGCGCCGGCGGTGGAGGATCCGCACCGCCGCGACCGCGCCCATGACGGCCACCTCGGCGGTCGGCCACGCCAGCACCCGGGTGGCGCCGAGCGAACGGGCGTTCATGGCGATGTACGCCCCGCCGTAGGCCTTGCGCATGACGAGCGTGACCCGGGGGACGGTGCACTCGGCGAAGGCGTGCAGCAGCTTCGCCCCGCGCCGCACGACCCCGTCCCACTCCTGGCCCACGCCCGGCAGGTAGCCCGGCACGTCCACGAGGACCAGCAGGGGGACGCCGAAGGCGTCGCACATCCGGACGAAGCGGGCGGCCTTCTCGGCCGAGGTGGAGTCCAGGCACCCGCCCAATCGCATCGGGTTGTTCGCCACGACCCCGACCGCCCCGCCGCCGAGGCGGCCCAGGGTCGTCACGATGTTGGGTGCCCACCGGGGGTGCAGCTCCAGACCGGGGGAGTCCAGCAGCTCGTTGACGACCGGGTGCACGTCGTAGGCCCGCTTGGCCGACTCCGGCAGGTGCCGACCCAGGTCGCGGGCCGCCACGGTCTGCGGGTCCACCCTCCCGGGCGCCCCGAGCAGCGTGACGAGCAGCCGGCCCCGACGGTAGGCGTCCTCGGTGCTCTCGGCGACGACGTGCACCACCCCGGAGCGCCGCCCGTGCGGCTCCGGACCGCCGAGGCGCAGGGCGTCGACGGCCTCGCCGGTCACCGAGCGGACCACGTCCGGTCCGGTGACGAAGACCCGGCCCTCGGGGCCGAGGACGACCACGTCGGTGAGCGCGGGCCCGTAGGCGGCGCCCCCGGCGGCGGCCGCCACGACCACGCTGATCTGGGGGATCCGCCCGGAGGCCCGGGTCATCGCGGCGAACACCCGGCCGACCGCGTCCAGGCTGACGACTCCCTCGGCGAGCCGGGCTCCGCCGGAGTGCCAGATCCCCACGATCGGCACGCCGTCGGCCAGCGCCCGGTCGTAGGCCTCGACGATGTGCCGGCAGCCCTCGGAGCCCATGGCGCCGCCCTGGTACCGGGCGTCGGAGCAGAAGGCCACGGCGGGCACGCCGTCGACGAGGATCCGGGCCGCGAGGACACCGGAGTCGTCCGGGGTGTGCAGCGGCGCGACCGAGCCCGGGTCGGCCAGCGCCCGCAGGCGCGGCAGTGGGTCACGGGGGTCGGCCGGCCGCTCGTCCGCGGCGGCCCGGCCCGGCTCCCGGGTCGATGCCTGCTCCGGCGCCTGCTCCGGCGCCTGCTCCGATGCCTGCTCCGGCGACATGGTGACGCTCAGGCCCTCGGCCGTGGTCGAGGCGGGGACGATGGCGGCCATCAGCGGCTCCCGAACAGCAGGGCCACGTTGTGGCCGCCGAAACCGAACGAGTTGTTGATCCCGAGGATCCGTCCGTCCCCGCCGCCGAGCGGGCGCGGGTCCTTGCCGACGACGTCGAGGTCGACGGCGGGATCGAGGTCGTCGAGGTTCACCGTCGGCGGAGCGGTCCGGTCCCGCAGGGCGAGGATCGTGAAGACCGCCTCGAGCGCTCCGGCGGCGCCGAGCAGGTGTCCCGTCATCGACTTGGTCGCCGACACCGCCACCCCGTCCGCGGCCGGCCCCAGGGCGAGCCGGATCGCGGCGGCCTCGGCCACGTCCCCGATCGGCGTCGAGGTGGCGTGGGCGTTGATGTGGCGGACCTCGGCGGGGGAGACCCCGGCCTGGTGCAGGGCCGCCGACATGGCCGCGGCGGCGCCGGAGCCGTCCGGCTCGGGCGCGGCGATGTGGTGGGCGTCGGACGACACCCCCGCCCCCAGCAGCTCGGCGTGCACGGTCGCGCCACGGGCGGCGGCGTGCTCCGCCGACTCCAGGACGACGACCGCGCCCCCCTCGCCGAGGACGAAGCCGTCCCGCGCGGAGTCGTAGGGGCGGCTGGCCCGGGAGGGGTCGTCCTCCCGGGTGCTGAGCGCCTGCATGGCGGCGAACCCGGCGATGCACAGCGGGACGATGGCCGCCTCGGTCCCGCCGGCGACGACGACGTCGGCCCGCCCGGAGCGGATCATGTCCGCTCCGGCGGCGATCGCCTCCGCCCCGGTGGCGCAGGCGCTCACCGGGGTGTGGGTGCCGGCCCGGGCGCCCAGCTCGATGGAGATGGCCGCCGCCGGGCCGTTCGGCATGAGCATCGGCACCGTGAGCGGGTGGACGCGGCGCGCCCCCCTGGTCCGCAGCGTGTCGTAGGCGGACAGAGTGGTGCCGATCCCGCCGATCCCGCTGCCCACCACGACGCCGAGGCGGTCGGCGGGCACGGACGCCTCGCCCCGGAGCCCGGCGTGCGCCCACGCCTCCCGGGCCGCGATGAGGGCGTACTGCCCGGAGAGGTCGAGGCGCTTGGTGTGCACCTTCTCGAGGACCTCGTCGGCGGGGACGGCCAGCTGGCAGCCGAACCCGACGGGCAGGGCCCGCTCGCCCTGCCACTCGGCCACCCAGGGTCCCCGCCAGGGTGCTGCGGTGCTGGTGCCCGCCATCGCGGCGGCCCAGGTGGTGGGGACGTCACCGCCGAGGGGGGTGGTGGCCCCCAGGCCGGTGACGACGACGGACGTGCTCATGGCGACTCCTGCGACTCCTCGACGGTGGTTCCGGCGGCGCCGCGGGACGCGGTGGGCGGCGGTGCCGGTGAGCGGTGGTCCCCCGGTGGCGTCAGCCCTGGGCCTGGGCGATGTACGACACGGCGTCCTGGACCGTGGCGAGGTTCTTCACGTCCTCGTCCGGGATCCGGATGCCGAAGCGTTCCTCGGCATTGACGACGATGGACATCATCGACAGCGAGTCGATGTCGAGGTCGTCGGTGAACGACTTCGACAGCTCGACGGCGTCGACGGCCACGCCGGTCTCCTCGTTGACGATCTCGGCGAGGCCGGCGTGGATCTCCTGCTCGGTGGCCATGTCGGGCTTCCTCTCGGGAACGGTCCCGGCGGCGGGTCGCCGCCGGGTGCGATGGTGGGGTCGGGGTGTCGTCCGTCGGACGATGCGGTCGTGGCGCGGCCGTGAGGGCCGGCGGGTCAGGGGAGGCGGACCACCTGGGCGCCGTACACCAGCCCGGCGCCGAACCCGATGCACAGCGCGAGGCCGCCCGACCGGGCGGTGCCCTCGTCGAGCATCCGGCGCATCGCGAGCGGGATCGAGGCCGCGGAGGTGTTGCCGGAGCGGGCGATGTCGCGGGCCACGGGCACGGTGTCCGGCAGGCCCAGCTCCTTCACCATGGCGTCGATGATGCGGACGTTGGCCTGGTGGGGGAGGAAGACGTCGAGCTGGTCGGCGCGGATACCGGCGGCCTCCAGGGCCTTCGCCGCGACCGGGGCCATCTGCCACACCGCCCAGCGGAAGACCGTGGGACCCGCCATCTCCAGCGCCGGCCACGGCCCCTCCAGCCGGGTGCCGTCAGCGCTGCGCAGGTCGGTCCACGCCTGACGGTTGCGGATCGTCCGCCACTGGGCGCCGTCGCTGCCCCAGATCGTCGGCCCGATGCCCGGGGCGTCGCTGGGCCCGACGACCACCGCCCCCGCCGCGTCGCCGAACAGGAACGACGTCGATCGGTCGTGCTTGTCGGTGTACTCCGACAGCTTCTCGACCCCGACGACGAGGACGTGGCGGGCGCTGCCGCCGCGCACCATGTCGTGGGCGAGCGAGACCCCGTAGCAGAAGCCGGCGCACGCCGCCGAGATGTCGAACGCGGCGGCCGGGGTCGCCCCCAGCTGCTCGGCGAGCACCACGGCCGACGAGGGCGTCTGGTACGGCCACGAGACCGTCGACACCACGACCGCGTCCACGTCCGCCGCCGTCAGTCCGGCGTGCTCCAGGGCCTGGGCGCAGGCGGGCAGGGCCATGTCGACGACCGTCTCGTCCTGGCGCGCCCAGTGCCGCGTGACGACGCCGGAGCGCTCGCGGATCCACTCGTCGGAGGAGTCGATCCAGGTGACGACCTCGTCGTTGGTGACGACCCGCTCGGGCTGGTACGCGCCCACGCCGAGCAGGCGCGCGTGGCCTGCCCCGGCCGGTGGGGTGATCTCGACCGTCATCCGCGTCCTCCCGGGGTGTCGCCGGCCGTGGGGTGCAGGCGGAGCAGGGGCTGGCCCGGCGACACCGGGTCCCCGTCGTGGACCAGCCACTCGACGACCGTGCCGCCGTGGACCGCCGTCACCTCGTGCCGGTCCCGCAGCCCCGAGACGGTGGCCACCAGGTGACCGGGCGGCACGTCGCCGCCCTCGACGACGTCCGCCGGCACGGCGACGACGCCCTTGGCAGGGCTCACGACGAGGCGCCAGGTCGGGTTGAGCGCGAGCGGGCTGCTGCGGCCGTGCTCCTTGACCAGCGCGGTGGCCCGGGGCAGGTCGTCGGGGGTGCGCAGGGCCACCACGTCGACCCCCGGCAGGGCCCGCTTGGCGAGGTTGGCCAGCGTGCCGGCGGGCGGGATCTCGATGAGGCCGGTGACGCCGAGGTCGCGGAAGGTCTCCAGGCAGAGGTCCCACCGCACCGGCCGGGCCACCTGGGCGACGAGGCGGCGGAGCACCTCCCGGCCGTCGTGCACGACCGTCCCGTCGGCGTTGGAGACCAGCCGGGAGCGCGGGTCGTGGGTCGTCAACGCCCGGGCGTAGCGCTCGAGGACGTCGACCGCCGACGCCATGAACCGGGTGTGGAAGGCGCCCGCCACCTGCAGCGGGATGACCCTGGCCCGCGCCGGCGGGTTCGCGGCGAGCTTCTCCAGGTCCTCCAGCGGCCCGGCGGCGACGACCTGGCCGGTCCCGTTGTGGTTGGCGAGGTCCAGGCCGGCGGCGGCGACGGCGGCCGCGACCTCGTCCGCCTCCCCGCCCACGACGGCGCTCATGCCGGTCGGGATGGCGGCGCCGGCCGCGGCCATGGCCCGGCCGCGCTCCCGCACGAAGACCATGGCCTGCTCGGCGGTCATGACCCCGGCGGCGGCCGCGGCTGTGATCTCGCCCACGGAGTGCCCCCCGCCGGCGGCGACCCGGCGGAAGGCGTCCGCGGGGTGGGGGAACAGCTCCAGCAACGACACCAGACCGGCGGCGACGATCAGCGGCTGGGCGACGGCGGTGTCCCGGATGGTGTCGGCGTCGGAGGTGGTGCCGTGGGCCACGAGGTCCATCCCGGCCACGGCCGACAGCCAGGTCATCCGGTCGCCGAAGCCCGGCAGCTCCATCCACGGGGCGAGGAAGCCCGGGGACTGCGAGCCCTGTCCGGGGCAGACGACGACGAGCACCGCCCCACAGTGGCTGACGGGACCGGCCCGTGTTGGCTCCGGTCGCCACCATTCTTCCGCTCGACGTTTGGAGGGTTCCCACAAAGCCGGCCGGGTGCCGCGACCGGACGGCGCACCCGTCGGGCGTCGTGGGAGGGGTCAGTCGCCGGGGCGGTCGGGCCGCAGCCGCCCGAGCGCCGTCGCCACCTGCAGGGTCCACCGGCCTCGTGGGTCGGTGGGCCGCAGCCCGGTCAGCTCGGCGACCCGCCCCAGGCGGTACCGCACCGTGTTCGGGTGGACGAAGAGCTGCCGCGCCGTCGCCTCGAGGGTCCCGCCGTGCGCCAGGTACGCCGACACGGTGGCCAGCAGGTCGCCGCCGGCGTCGGCCAGCGGCGCGTAGGCCGTGTCGTGCAGCGCCTGCCTCGCGTCGTCGTCACCGGCGAGGACGCGCTCGGGCAGCAGCGCCGAGGCCGGCACCGGGCGCGGGGCGTCCGGCCACGCGCGGGCGGCGGCGATCCCCGCGAGCGCGGCCCGGGCGGACAGCCCGGCCTCGGCCAGGCCCGGGCTCGTCGGGCCGACGACCACCGGACCCTCGCCGAGCAGCGGCAGCAGGGCCCGCACCAGCGGCAGCGGGTCCTCCGGTCCGCCGATCAGGCACACCAGGCGGGGGCCCTGGCGGCCGGTGATGATCTCCGCGTCGTGGTCGCGGGCGGTCCGCCGCCACAGTGCCGGGCTGGCCTCGGCGAGTTCGGGCTCGGCGACCACGACCGTCGTCGGCCGCCCGGCGTCCCAGGACAGCGCCGACGCCTGGGAGGCCAGCGCGTCCGAGCCGTCCCCGCGCACCACGGCGTCGACGACAAGGCTCTCCAGCCGGGCGTCCCAGGCCCCGCGGGTCTCGGCGGCCCGGGCGTACACCTCGGCGGCGGAGAACGCGACCTCCCGGGCGTACCGGAGCAGCATCTCCCGGGCGCCGGGGGTCTCGAGGTTCTCGCCGAGCATGGTCTCGAGCCGGCGCTCGCAGGTGTCGACGGCCATCCGGACCAGCGACACCGTCTGCTGCAGCGTGATGGTGCTGGTCAGCTGGCGCGGCGCGGTCCCGAAGAGGTCGGCGTGGCGCAGCGGCGGCAGGCCCCCGTCCCCGGCCTGGTACGCCCGGTACCACCGGACCAGCTCCCGGATGCCCGACTGGACGATGAGGCCGACCGCGGCCCGTTGGTCCGCGCCGAGCGCCGAGAACCACGGCAGCTCGGCCTCCATCCGGGCGACGACCTCCGACGCCAGCCGGCCGGTCGCCCACTCCAGCTGGTGCAGCGACTCCTCGGACAGCCGCGGGCGCTCCGGCGGCCGGCGGTCGCCGGTGGTCACCCCGGTGTCAGGCGTCGCCGCCGGCGGTGCCGGTGGTGCCCGCCGTGACGTCGTCGATCCGGTACCGCCGGTACGCCTGCTCCGCGGCGTCGGCCGCCACCTCGCCCCGGGCGGCGAGGACCTGCAGCGCCCGGACCGCGATGCTCGGCCCGTCGACCCGGAAGAACCGGCGCGCGGCCGGCCGGGTGTCGCTGAACCCGAACCCGTCGGTGCCGAGGCTCGCCCAGTCGCCGGGCACGTACGGGGCGATCTGGTCGGGCAGTGCCCGCATGTAGTCGCTGACCGCGAGGAACGCCCCGCGTCGCTCACCGGTTCGCTCGGCCAGCCGGGCGGTGACGAACGGGGTCCGGCGGGTCCCGCCGGGCCGCTCCAGGTGGTCGGCGTCGGCCGCGAGGGCGTCCCGGCGCAGCTCCGTCCACGAGGTCACCGACCAGACATCGGCCTCGACCCCCCAGTCCTCGCGCAGCAGGTGCTGGGCCTCCAGCGCCCACGGCACGGCCACCCCGGAGGCGAGGAGCTGCAGCGCCGCCCCCGATGCCGCGGGCGCCACCAGGTACATGCCCCGGAGGACGCCCTCGACATCCAGGTCCGCCGGCTCGGGCGGCTGGACCATCGGCTCGTTGTAGATCGTGAGGTAGTAGACGACGTCCTCGCCGCCACCGGCGGCGGGATCCCCGCCGTACATGCGGCGCAGCCCGTCCCGGACGATGTGGCCGAGCTCGTAGGCGTAGGCCGGGTCGTAGCTGACGACCGCCGGGTTGGTCGCCGCGAGCAGCGGGGAGTGCCCGTCGTTGTGCTGCAGGCCCTCACCGGTCAGGGTGGTCCGCCCGGCCGTGGCACCGAGCAGGAAGCCGCGGGTCATCTGGTCGGTGGCGGCCCAGATGCCGTCGCCGGTGCGCTGGAAGCCGAACATCGAGTAGAAGATGTAGATCGGCACCATCGGCAGGCTGTGCGTGGCGTAGGCGGTGCCGACCGCCGTGAACGCCGCGACCGACCCGGCCTCGTTGATGCCGACGTGGAGGATCTGCCCGTCGACGGCCTCCTTGTAGCTCAGCATGAGCTCGCGGTCGACGGACGTGTACTGCTGGCCCTTCGGGTTGTAGATCTTCGCCGTCGGGAAGAACGAGTCCATCCCGAAGGTGCGGGCCTCGTCCGGGATGATCGGCACGACGCGCTCGCCGAACTCCTTGTCCCGCATGAGGTCCCGCAGCAGCCGGACGAAGGCCATGGTGGTCGCGACCTGCTGCTTGCCGGACCCCCGCGTGGCCACTGCGTAGGACTCCTCGCCGGGCAGCCGCAGCGGCGGGTGCGACGGGTCGCGGCGCGGCAGGTCGCCGCCGAGCGCGCGCCGCCGCCGCCGCAGGTAGTCGACCATCTGGTCGTCGGGTCCCGGGTGGTGGTAAGGCGGGCGGTAGGGGTCCTTCTCGAGCTCGGCGTCGCTGACCGGGATGCGCAGCGAGTCGCGGAACTGCTTGAGGTCGTCCAGCGTCAGCTTCTTCATCTGGTGCGTGGCGTTGCGCCCGGCGAACGAGGACCCCAGCCCGTACCCCTTGATGGTCTTGGCGAGGATGACCGTGGGCCGGCCGTTCGACTGCAGGGCCGCCGCGTAGGCGGCGTAGACCTTCCGGTAGTCGTGGCCGCCGCGCTTGAGGTTCCAGATGTCGGCGTCCGACATGTCGGCGACCAGCTGCTTGGTCCGCGGGTCCCGGCCGAAGAAGTGGTCGCGGATGTAGGCGCCGTTCTCGGCGCGGTAGGTCTGGTAGTCGCCGTCGAGGGTGTGGTTCATGAGGTCGACGAGCGCGCGGTCGCCGTCCGCAGCCAGCAGGGGGTCCCACTCCCGGCCCCACACCACCTTGACGACGTTCCATCCGGCGCCCCGGAAGAACGACTCGAGCTCCTGGATGATCTTGCCGTTGCCCCGCACGGGGCCGTCCAGGCGCTGGAGGTTGCAGTTGATCACGAATGTCAGGTTGTCCAGGCCCTCGGCCGCGGCGACGTGCAGGGCGCCCCGGGACTCCGGCTCGTCCATCTCGCCGTCGCCGAGGAACGCCCAGACGTGCTGCTGCGAGGTGTCCCGCAGTCCCCGGTGGGTCAGGTACTTGTCGACGCTCGCCTGGTAGATGGCGTTGAGCGGGCCGAGACCCATGGAGACGGTCGGGAACTCCCAGAAGTCCGGCAGCAGCCGCGGGTGCGGGTAGCTCGGCAGCCCGCCGGGGCGGGACTTCTCCTGGCGGAAGCCGTCGAGCTGGGTCTCGGTGATCCGGCCCTCGAGGAACGCCCGGGCGTAGATCCCGGGGGAGGCGTGGCCCTGGACGAAGACGTGGTCGCCGCCGCCCTCGTGGTCGCGGCCCCGGAAGAAGTGGTTGAACCCCACCTCGTACAGCGTGGCGCTGGAGGCGAACGTCGAGATGTGTCCGCCCACCGAGATGCCCGGAGCCTGCGCCCGGTGCACCATGACCGCCGCGTTCCAGCGGATCCAGCGCCGGTAGCGGCGCTCGACCTCCTCGTCGCCCGGGAACTCGGGCTCGTCCGCCGGGGAGATGGTGTTGACGTAGTCGGTCGTCAGCCGGGCCGTGTCGTCGCTGCTCGGGGTGCCGGCGGCGCGCGCCCCGGCGCCGACGTGGAGACCGCGGGCCGCGGCGCGCTCCTCGAGCCGTCGCAGCAGGTACGACGCGCGTTCCCGGCCGCCCGCGGCCAGCGCTGCGTCGAAGGACTCCACCCACTCCGCGGTCTCGTCCGGGTCGGGGTCGACGCTGCCGGGGACCTCCCCGGAGTGCGGGCCGGTCGGCGAGTCGTCCGTCAGGGCCACGGATCCTCCACTGCTCGTCCCGTGCCTCGTGGGCCCGGGTGCTGTGCGTGGTCGCCCGGCACCCGTCGTGCCGGCCACACCTCCATGGTGCAAGGTCGGGGGCGGTTCCACTGACCTTACCCGGGTGTCGTTGTTGCGCCGCTGCCATGCTGTGGGCTGCACTAGGACCCGCTCGGGGGACCGCCCCGGCCGGGAGCGTCGCAGGATCGCCAGAGGGAGGGCCAGGTGTCTGCCACCGCGGAGGCGGGGTCGTCGTCGTCCGGGCCGTTGGGTGTGGTCGCCTCCCAGGTCGTCCAGGAGTACGGCTGGGACGACGACGTGGACGAGGAACTGCGCGCGGCGATCGCGGCCGCCACCGGGAGCGACCTCGAGGACGAGGGCAGCGACGAGGTCGCCGACGTCGTCCTCGTCTGGTTCCGGGAGACCGACGGCGATCTCGCCGACGCGCTGGTCGACGCGCTGACGAACCTCGGCGACGGGGGCGTCGTCTGGCTGCTGACGCCCAAGTCCGGCCGGGACGGCCACGTCGAGCCCTCGGACATCGAGGAGGCCGCCTTCACCGCCGGCCTGCACGCCACCAGCAGCATCAGCGCCTGCCGGGACTGGTCCGGCACCCGCCTCACCTCCAAGGGCCGCCGCTGACCCCCTGCCCCACCCCCACCCCCCACCCCCTCAATGGTCGGCTTGGCCCGGGATTCTGCTGTGTTCGCCGGGCGCGACCAGGAGGTTCTCCGCCGGATCCCGGGCCAAGCAGGCCTTGAGGAGGGTGGTGGGGTCTGGTGGGACAGGATGGGGGGGTGACTGCTGAGACCGTTGGTTCCGCGGCGCCCGCGATCGGCGCGCCCGCCCCCCGCTTCACGCTGCCGGACCAGGACCGCACCCCCGTGACGCCGTTCGGGGACGGCCGGCCCACGCTGGTGGTGTTCCTGCCGTTCGCGTTCTCCGGCATCTGCACCGGGGAGCTGTGCGAGCTGCGCGACGACCCGACCGCCTTCGCCGACGACCGGGTCCGGGTGCTCGCCGTCTCCTGCGACAGCGTCCATGCGCTGCGGGCCTGGCGCGAGGCCGAGGGCTATTCGTTCTCGCTGCTCAGCGACTTCTGGCCGCACGGTGCCGTGGGCCGGGCCTACGGCGTGTTCGACGAGAACGTCGGCGCCAGCGCCCGGGGGTCGTTCCTGGTCGACGGCTCGGGGGTGCTGCGCTGGTCCCAGGTCAACGGCCTCGGCGAGGCGCGTGACGTCGCCTCGTACCGCGAGGCCCTGGCGGCGCTCTAGCCTGAGCCCGAGGGCCTGTAGCTCAGCTGGTCAGAGCACCGCGCTTACACCGCGGGTGTCGTCGGTTCGATCCCGGCCAGGCCCACGGCCACTCGTGTCGCCCGGCGCGCGCAGGAGGCGTCGACCCTCGCCCGGTCCGGCTAGGGTCCCGGGCATGGCGACGGCGGCGGGCGGGGCGGCGACGCTGGCCCAGGTCGTCGAGGTCCTGGACGCCGCCTACCCCCGGGCGCTGGCCGCGGAGTGGGACGCGGTGGGACTGGTCGCCGGTGACCTGGCCGCCGGGGTCCGCCGGGTCCTGCTCGCCGTCGACGCCACCGCCGACACGGTGCAGGAGGCCCTCGACGACCGGGCCGACCTGCTGATGGTGCACCACCCCCTGCTGCTGCGCCCGGTCCACGGCGTGGGGACGGACACCCTCAAGGGGGCGTTGGTCCACCGGCTGGTCCGCGGCGGGTGCGCCCTCTTCACGGCCCACACCAACGCCGACGCTGCCGCTCCCGGGGTCAGCGACGCCCTGGCGCGTGTCCTCGGCCTCACCGACCTGTCGCCGCTGGAGCCGGCGCCCGGGCCGCCGCTGGACAAGATCGTGGTGTTCGTGCCCGAGGCCGCGGCCGACCCGCTCGTCGACGCGATGGCCGCGGTCGGCGCCGGCGACATCGGCGGCTACCGCCGGTGCGCCTTCGCCGCGCCCGGCACCGGGACGTTCGAGCCGCAGCCGGGAGCCGCCCCGGCCGTCGGCGCCGTGGGCCACCGCGAGCACGTCGCCGAGCAGCGGGTCGAGATGGTGCTGCCGCGCCTCCGGCGGGCGGCCGTCGTCGCCGCGATGCGGGCGGCCCACCCGTACGAGGAGCCGGCCTTCGACGTCCTCGAGCTCGCCGACGTACCGGGCCCGCGCGGCCTGGGCCGGGTGGGGGACCTGGCCTCCGCCTCGCCGCTGGGCGTCTTCGCCGAGCACGTCGCCCGGGCGCTGCCCCGGACGTCCGCCGGGGTCCGGGTCGCGGGGCCGCTCGACGCCGCGGTCCGGAGGGTGGCGGTGTGCGGCGGCGCCGGGGACTCGTTGATCGGCGCGGCCCGCCGGGCCGGCGCGGACGTCTTCGTCACCAGCGACCTGCGGCATCATGTCGCCTCCGAGGCGCTGGCCGCGGGTCCGCCGTGGCTGGTCGACGTCGCCCACTGGGCGGGGGAGTGGCCATGGCTCCTCGGCGCCCGCGAACGCCTGCTCGCCGGGTTGGACGCCCGCGGCCTGACCGTCGACGCGCGGGTGTCGACGACGAGCACCGACCCCTGGAGCATCCGCCTGTGACCCGAGCCGCCGCCGCCGACCAGGCCCGCCTGTTGGACCTGCAGGACCTCGACTCGACGCTGTCCCGCCTCGACCACCGGCGCCGGACCCTGCCGGAGGCCGCCCGCGCCGCCGGCCTGGCGGACCGGGTGGCCACCCTGGAGCAGGACGCCGTGATCCAGCGGACCCGGGTGTCGGACCTCGACCGCGAGGTAGCCCGTGCCGAGCGGGAGGTCGAGCAGGTACGGGCCCGGGCCGACCGGGACCGCGACCGCCTCGCTGCCGGCACCGGGAGCAGCAAGGACCTCATGGGCCTGCAGCACGAACTCGAGACCCTCGCGGCTCGACAGCGCGACCTCGAGGACGTCGAGCTGGAGGTGATGGAGCGGCGCGAGACCGACGCCGAGCGCCTCGCCGCGGTGGAGAAGGAGCTGGCCGAGACCGGCGCCGAGCTGGCGGAGGCGACCGCGGCCCGCGACCGCGTCCTGGGCGAGGTCATGGCCGACGGGCGGCGGGTCGCCGGTGAGCGGGCCTCGACGGCGGCCGGTATCGACTCGAGCCTGGTCGCCCTGTACGACAAGCTCCGCGCCTCGCGCGGCGGCGTCGGCGCCGCCCGGCTGGCCGGGGGCCGGTGCGGCGGGTGCCACCTCGACATCCCGCAGTCCGATCTGGCCGGGATCCGGGCGCTGCCGGCGGACGAGGTCGTTCGGTGCGAGGAGTGCGGCCGGATCCTCGTCCGCACCGAGGCCGGGTGACACGGCCGGGACCCGGGAATCGGTCCCGCCGCCGGCCGCGTTGACGGGGGCATGACGACGGTCGAGTTGAGCCAGGACACCTTCGAGAGCACCGTCACCGGTGAGGGCATCACGCTGGTGGACTGGTGGGCGGCGTGGTGCGGGCCCTGCCGGCAGTTCGCCCCGGTGTTCGAGCAGGCCAGCGAGAAGCACGCCGACATCACCTTCGCGAAGATCGACACCGAGGCGGAGCCCGGGCTGTCGTCCGCCGCGCGCATCACGTCCATCCCGACCCTCATGGCGTTCCGGGACGGCATCCTCGTGTTCTCCCAGCCCGGCGCGCTGCCGGCCCCCACCCTGGAGCAGCTGATCCAGCAGGTGCGCGACCTCGACATGGACGAGGTCCGGGTCAAGGTCGCCGAGCACGAGGCCTCGCACTCCGGCTGAGCGCTCCTCCCGCGGCCGCCGCCGGAGTACAGTCGTCGATCGGACGAGCCGGCCGGGCGGCCGCGTCGGGCCCCCGGGCCCGCCGAGGAAAGTCCGGACTCCACAGGGCGCGGTGGTGGGTAACGCCCACCCGGGGTGACCCGCGGGACAGTGCCACAGAGAGCAGACCGCCGACCCCTCAGGGGGCCGGTAAGGGTGAAAGGGTGGTGTAAGAGACCACCAGCGCATCGGGTGACCGGTGCGGCTCGGTAAACCCCACCGGGAGCAAGGCCAGACAGGACGCGTTCGAGGGTGGCCCGCCCGAGCGTCCGGGTAGGCCGCTGGAGGGCGTCGGCAACGGCGCTCCGAGAGGGATGGCCGCCTCCGCCGGGAGACCGGCGGGACAGAATCCGGCTTACAGGCCGGCTCGTCCACTAAACCCCATCTGACCTGCAGAGATGGCATCCGGGGTGATGGCTAGTCCGCACCTGGTCCGCAGAATTTCGAGCCGGGTCACAGCCGGGTGAGCAGGTCGAGACCCTTGACGCCCCGGAACACGGCGTCGTGCGCGACGAGTGGGACCCCGGCGTACAGCGCCGTCGCGGCCACCCAGCGGTCCGCCTCGTGCGGCTTGTGCCCGAGCGCGTGCCCGTGGGCGACGCACCACGCCCGCAGGTCCGCGTAGACGTCCGTGAGGTCGGTGTGCGCCCAGACCACGTGCGCCCGGCCGACCTGAGCCACCAGACGCGCCATCCGGGCCTCGCCCCAGCCAGCGCGACGGGCACCGAACCGCAGCTCGGCGACCGTCACGAACGACACGATCGCCTGGCGACCTGTGAGGAGCGGCCGGTAGCCCGAGGCGAGCGGGCCGTGCCGGGGGAGCAGGTTCGCCCCGAAGACGCCCGTGTCGACGACGACCGGGCCCCGGGCCAAGGAGGTCATGCCGAGGTGATGGCCTCCCAGAAGACGGCCTCCTCCTCCTCCGTCAGATCCTCGATCACGCTGTCCTCCCATGGGGGCAGCGGGGACCGCAGGCTGCGCAGCTCCTCCGGGGTCAGCGCCCGCGCCTGCTCCGGCACCGGCAGGCCCGGGGACGTCTCGGGTTCCGTCACGTCGATCACCGCCCTCACCGGTCATGCCGGCGTCCGTCTGGTCGTCAGGATATCCAGCCGCCCGCCGAGCGCCGAGTCCACTGCCTCGCGCGTCCGGTCGTCGGAGTCCGGCCACAAGTGGCTGTAGGTGTCGAGCGTCTCGGCCGCCGACGCGTGACCCAGCCGCGCCTGCACCGTCTTGACGCTCTCGCCATGGCGGATCAGCAGGGAGGCGTAGTGGTGTCTCAGGTCGTGGAAGCGAACGGTCGACGCCAACCCGGCACGGGCCACCGTCGGGCGCCACACCTGAGCGCTGTAGCCCGTCCGCCGCATCGGCTCCCCGTCATCCCGGCAGAACAGCAGGTCGTCAACGCCCACCCCGTGCGTCTTGACATGCCAGGCGAGTGCCTCCACCACCACCGACGGCAGCGGAACCGTCCGGACGCTGGCTGCGGTCTTCGGCGGCGCGAACCTCGGCCGCGACCCCTGGACCGTCAACAGCTGCCGGTCGACCACGACGACCCGCCGCAGGAAGTCCACCCGGTCCACCGTCAGCCCCAGGCACTCCCCGTTCCGCAGCCCCGTCCCCGCCGCCAGCACCACCATGGCAGACCACGACTCCGGCGAGGCCTCGACGAGCGCGGCGACCGCCTCGACCGGCAGCGGCTCGACCCGGCGCACCTCGCGCTTCGGCAGCCGCGTCCCCTCGCACGGGTTCGCCGCCACCTTCCGGTCCCGGACCGCCGACCGGAAGATGGACGACACCAGCCCGTGCACCACCTGCACCGTCGCCGGCGCCAGCGCCTGCGTCAGCCGTTTGACCCACGCCTGCACCGTCCCCGGCAGGATCGCCGACAACGGCAGGTCACCGAGGACCGGGTAGGCGTGACGCCGCAACATCGTCTCGACGTGCGCCGCCGTCGACGGCCGGTGGACCTGGGACTCCCGCCACCATTCCGCGTACTCACGGAACAGGACCCGGCCGGCGTCCGGCGCCACCCACTGGCCCGTCACGACGGAAGCGGCCTGCATATCCAGCCACCGCTGCGCATCGACCTTCCGGGGGAAGTGCTGAGACCGTTCCCTGCCGTCGGGCCCGCGGAACCGCGCCCGCCACTTCCCGTCCTGCCGCTTCGCTATCGATGCCATGGCCGTTGGCGTCGCCTCATGCGGCGTCTCGGTGCAGCCACACCTGGACGGCGGCCGGGTCGTACCGCAGATGACGTCCCACCTTGAAGGCCCGGGGGCCTTCCCCGAGATGGCGCCAGTAGTGCAGCGTCGCCACCGGGACCCCGAGGTAGTCCGACACGTCGTGAACCGACCACAACCGCTCTCCCCGCCGTGGCAGAGCGGCCGACGTCAGGCCCGGAACCGCGTTCATCGGCTTGTCGCTCATGCTGCTCTCTCCTCCTCATCGTGATCTCTGTCTGAATTGCCGAACGGTTGTCCACAGGGGCTGGCCGGATCAGGTGGCCCGGTGTCGTCGGGAGGTCGGCCGTCTCGGACGGCTCTGGCTGCGGTGTACTGCTGGCGCCAGCGGTGGCGTTCGTGGGCGAGGTGGAGCACGGCGGCGCGGTAGTCGATCGCGCCGGGTTCGACGGGCTCCCACCGGTAGCGGGCCTCGCCGTGGTCGTCGAGGACGACGGCGGCCATCCGACCCGCGTCCGGCGCGTCGATCCCGGCAGCGGCGAGGGTTTCGCGGACGACGGCGGCCCGGTCGGCGGCATGCTCAGCGAGGGTCTTGCCGGACCAGTGCCGGGAGACCAGGACGCGGCGGCCGCCGAGGCCGGCGTTGTCCCGGTCGTGCGCCGGGCCCGGGCACATCCCCGCCACCAACCCTGGGCCGGCGTCGCGTGGTTGGACGCCGTAGCGCAGCCAGTTCGCGCACCGCGGGCCGCACGGGGTGAACCGCAGCTCCTCCGCGAGCCGGTCGACGTGCGCGACCCGGCGGTGGTCGGTCTCGACGGGTCGACCGGTGTCGGGGTCGGTGGGGGTGTGGGTGTGGGCGATGGCCTTGGTGAGGTACTTCACCAGGTACGCCACCGCCCGGTCGGCCTCCGGTGACGGGGCGATGATCCCCTTCACGTCCACCTGGGCCCCGAACCGCGCGACATGCCACGGCCGAGCCGCCGCGTCGGGGTCGGTGTCGAGGGTGTCGAGGGCCTGGTCCCAGGTGGGCAGCGGGGCCCGGGTGAGTGGGTCGACGTACCCGCCGGCTCCGTCCCGGGCGGTCGGGTCCCACACCGGCAGCGGCCCGTCCTCGGGGTAGGTCACGGTGTCGGTCGGGGGCCACCACAGCGACGCGTAGGTCGCCTTCGTGACCTGCCGCAGGACGGCTCTCGGGATGGCGCCGCGCAGGGCGAGGTGGACGTGTCCGGCGAAGCGGCGTTGGGCCTCGATGACGGCGAAGTACTGCACCCGGTACCCCGCGCAGCGGCGCAGGTTCTGCACCCACCGGTCGACGAGGGCCGACAGGGCGATCGCGTCCCGGGCCGCCCGGGTGTAGTCGTAACTCGCGGGGTCGACGGGGGTCGCGGTGTCCCGGTCGACGCGGCCGTAGGAGGGCAGGGTGAGGGTGACGAACATCGACGGCCGGTACACCCTGCCGTCGCGGCCGGTGAAGGTCCGCCCGACCGACCGGTCCTCCGCCGGCACCTGGGGCAGGTCCGGGGCGTCGTCCCGGCGGCGGGTCGAACGCACCCGCCGGGAACCGGCCTCGTCCGGCCCGTCCTCGTCGTGCCGCGGATCGTCGACCAGGTCGTCCGGGTCCTCGTCCTCGCCCGAGTGGCGGAGGGGGTCGTCGGTGAGGTGCCAGCCCTCGGCGCACTGCTGGGCCCGCAGTCGCCGGGCCTTGGCGGCGCAGGGTGGGCAGACGTGCTCCCGGGTGCTGCCGCAGGCGATCGCCACGACGGTGGCCGCCCCGGTGTCCCGGTCGGTCACCCGGCGCATCAACGGGCGCACGCAGACGCCGGCCTCGAGGGCGTAGGCCCGCAGATCGGCATCCGAGGGCACCCACCCCGGCCTCGAGGCAGGCGCCGGGCTCGAGGCCGGCCGGGCCGTGAGCACGGTCACCACAGGCCCTCGGACTCCTGCCCGGGGTCATGTTCGGGGTCGCGGGGCGAGCGGGTGAAGTCGTAGCGCTGGCGGGACAGGGCCTGGTGGGCGGCGTCCAGACGGCTCCCCCACTCTCCCGCCAGCCGAGCGGCAGCGCTGAGGCAGTCCCGGGCGGTGCTCAGGGCGGCCACGGGGTCCGACCCGTCGTCCTGGGAGACCCGGTACCCGGTCACCTCGACGTCCAGTGACGCCGCCAGGCACCCGGACAGCTGGGGCAGCAACTGCTGCAACCGCCACGCGGTCGTGGCCAGTGACCCGAGGATCGGAGCGACGTGGGG
>JBHJOJ010000115.1:0-2272 GCA_050329835.1 Kineosporiaceae bacterium
CCCCGCCGGGTCCGTGTCGCCGGTCGACGTCATGCCGGGCGGCGCCACGGCGGCCGAGGTGGGCGGGTCGCTGCGGGCCGCCGGGGAGGCCGCCGTGGACCGCGTGTCACCGGGGACCCGGCACACCGGCCGGGCGGCTCCGGACCTCGGGGTGGTCGTCGGCCGGCACGCCCACGACGCC
Organism: Kineosporiaceae bacterium; assembly: GCA_050329835.1. Classification (GTDB taxonomy): domain Bacteria; phylum Actinomycetota; class Actinomycetes; order Actinomycetales; family JBBAYJ01; genus JANNOG01. The sequence continues at coordinate 182 of JBHJOJ010000115.1, forward strand.
GCGGAGGCCGCCACCTGGCTGGCCTCGGACGTCCCGCACCTGGCAGTGCTGGTCCGGGAGTGCGACGTCGTCGTCGGCCCGCTCGTGGTGCCCGGCCGGGGCCCGTGCCTGCACTGCCTGGACCTGGCACGGCGCGACCGGGACCCGCAGTGGCCGACGGTGCTGCCCCAGCTGCTCCGGCGCCGGGACGCCGCCGCCGCCGGCCCGGTCCCGGGCCTCGGGCAGGTGGCGGCCGGACTCGCGGTCCTGCTCGGCCTGGCCGCACTCGACGGCCACGCGGGCGACGTCGCAGGCCTCGCCGCCACCCTCACGCTGCCCTACGCGGTCCCCGCCTGGCGCCGCTGGGCCGCGCACCCGTCGTGCGGGTGCGGGCGCTGGGAGGACACCGGCCGGCAGGCGGCGGACCCGCGCGGGGGACGGGTGGTGCCGGGTGTCACCATCTCGGGGTGAGCGATCTCCCCCGCAGGACGGTGGTCCGGACGGCGAAGCTCGCGGCCCTGCCACTGGGGATCGCCGGCCGGGCGGCCTGGGGGCTCGGCAAGCGGGTGGGCGGCAAGCCGGCCGAGGCGGTGGCCGCCGAGATCCAGGCGCGCACCGCCGACCAGATCTACCGGACCCTGGGGGAGCTCAAGGGCGGCGCCATGAAGGTGGGTCAGGCCCTGTCGATCTTCGAGGCGTCCCTGCCGGAGGACATGGCCGCCCCGATGCGGGCGACGCTCACGAAGCTGCAGAACGCCGCGCCGCCGATGAGCGCGTCGACGGTCCACCGGGTGCTCGCCGACGAGCTCGGCGACGCCTGGCGCGACCGCTTCGCCGACTTCGACGACCGCCCGGCCGCCGCCGCCTCCATCGGGCAGGTCCACCGCGCGGTGTGGCACGACGGGCGGGAGGTGGCCGTCAAGGTCCAGTACCCGGGCGCCGCCGAGGCGTTGCTGTCCGACATCGCCACGGTGTCGCGGGTGGGGCGGGTGGCCGGCGGCTGGATCCCCGGCCTCGAGATTGGCCCGCTGCTGGACGAGCTGCGCGACCGGATGTCCGAGGAGCTCGACTACACCCGGGAGGCCCGCTCCCAGCAGGTCTTCGCCGAGGCGTTCGCCGGCAGCGACGCCGTCGCGGTCCCCGCGGTCCTGGCCTCGACGCCGCGGGTCATCGTCGGCGAGTGGCTGGCCGGGCGGGGGCTGGCCGACGTCGTCGAGTCCGGGACCCCGGCCGAGCGGGACGCGGTGTCCCGGCGCTACATCGAGTTCCTCCTCGCGGGCCCCGCCCGCGCCGGGCTGCTCCACGCCGACCCGCACCCGGGCAACTACCTGCTGATGCCGGACGGGCGCCTCGGGGTGCTCGACTTCGGCGCGGTCAAGGAGCTGCCGGACGGCATGCCGGAGTCCATCGGCTCGCTGCTGCGCACCGCCATGGCCGGCGACGGCGACGGCGACGCCGTGGTCGCCGGGCTGCGCGCGGAGGGGTTCGTCAAGGACTCGATCCGCATCGACGGGGACGAGCTGCTGGCCTACCTGCGGCCCTTCATGCGGTTCGGGGAGACGCAGCGGTTCCGCTTCACCCGGGACTGGGTGCGGGACCTCGTCGTCCACGTCAGGGACCCCCGCCGGGCCGAGTGGACCGTGGGGCTGCGTCTCAACCTCCCCCCGGAGTACCTGCTCATCCACCGGGTCTGGCTGGGCGGGGTGGGCGTGCTGTGCCAGATCGGCGGCGAGGTGCCGGTGCTGGAGGTGTTCGAGGAGTGGCTGCCCGGGTTCGCCCCCGGGGCCCGGTCTCAGCCGCCGCCGGCGACTCCCCCGGCGCCGGCCCGCACCGCGGCCAGCACCCCGGCGCCGTAGCGGGCGAGTTTCGCGGGCCCCACCCCCCGGACGCGGGCCAGCGCCTCGGCGTCGCCCGGCAGGGCCTCGGCGATCGCCTCGAGCGTCGCGTCGGAGAGGACGACGTACGCCGGCACCGCCGCCGCCCGGGCCGTCACGGCCCGCCAGTCCTGCAGGGCCCGCAGCACCTCGGGGGCGCAGCGCGGTGGGCAGGTGCCGCACCGCCGGGCCGTCCGCTGGGACGCCGTGGCCAGGGGGGTGCCGCACGACCCGCACA
>JBHJOJ010000116.1:0-5237 GCA_050329835.1 Kineosporiaceae bacterium
GAACAGACCGCGGACAGGTCCTCCGACGGGTCGGCCTGGCAGAGGGAGCCGCCGAGGGTGCCGCGGTTGCGGACGACGGGGTCGGCGATGACCTTCTCCGCGTCGTGGAAGATCGGGAAGAGCCGGGCGAGGAGCTCGGAGTCGAGGAGGTCGCGGTGCCGGGTGAGCGCGCCGATACGCAGCTCGCCCGTGCCGGAACCCGCGTCGCCCTCCTGGCGGATGTACGACAGCTCGGAGCCGAGGTCGTTGATGTCGATGACGTACTCGAGGTTCGCCAGGCGCAGCTTCATCATGGGCAGGAGACTGTGACCTCCGGCGATGATCCGTGCGCCGTCCCCTCGCTGTTCCAAGAGGGCGATGGCGTGGTCGACGCTGGTCGCTCGCTCGTACTCGAAGGGTGCCGGGACCTGCATGGGCGCCTCCAGACGTCGTCGTCGTGGTTCGAAGCCAACCGGGGCTGGTGCAGCCGCTCCCGCGGGCGGGGGGACCCTGCGGGAGCGGCTGGTCCCGTGACCATGCGCTGTCACTGAACACCCCGTCAAGCAGAGTTAAGCGACCTCTTAGGTCACCGGCAGTTCAGCCGTCCGTCCCGTCACAGCGGTCGGCGGGTCGCCCGTCGGCTGCCCGACGCACCGGTTACGTCCCGTCCGCTTGGCCGTGTACAGGCGTTCGTCCGCCTCCTCCACGAGGCGGTACAGCCACTCGACGGCGTCGGTGCCCGGCCCGGGCGGTGGCCGCTGCGCGACCCCGATGCTGACCGTGACGCTAAGCAGGGAGTTCGCCGCGTTGACCGCCTGTCGCAGGCGTTCGGCCATGGCGGACGGCTCACCGTCCACCATGGCGACGATGACGAACTCCTCCCCGCCCAGACGCGCGAGGGCGTCGTCGGCACGGAGGGACAGCTGCATCGCGCGCGCCGTGGCGACGAGCACGGCGTCACCGGTGGCGTGCCCGTGGGCGTCGTTCACCCGTTTGAAGTGGTCGAGGTCGGCGAGCAGGACGGCCACGTCCGCGCCGTTCCGCCGGGCACGACCCACGATCGGCGGCAGCTCCAGCTCCAGGCCCCGGCGGTTCAGCACGTCGGTGAGCGGGTCCCGCTGGGAGCGCCGTTCGGCGTCCGCGAGCGCCTGGTGCAATCGGCCGGTCAGCATGCGGATGGAGGCGCCGGTCACCAGGAAGCCCAACGTGACGACCGCCGTCCCGACGGCGACGTCGGCCACCTCTTCCGGGGACCACGACTCCACCCCGTACGAGAAGAGGGCCACGGCGGCCGCGACGGAGACGAGGATCTGCAGGCGCAGCGCCGTCCCGGGCAGGCTGAACGCGACGAGCACCGTGACGATGAGGTGCAGGACGGGCACGACCTTGGCCCAGTCCGTGTCGGTCTGGGACAGGCCGAAGGCGACGGCGGCGACGTCCAGCAGGACGACGACCGCCACCACCACCCTGGTCAGTCGTCGCCTCTGCCAGAGCACCAACCCGCCGGCCGCCCAGATGGCCGCGGTGCACAGGCCCGCGAGGATGACGTCGGCGTCACCTCGCACGTGGGCATTCCACAACGGGACCAGGGACAACGGCAGGATGCCGAGCACGAACGCGCCCATCGCACGCAAGACGTCCCCGTCGCCGGGAAAGACATGACGGCTCGCCCGGTCGGCCACCCCAGCGACCGCACCCGCGATGTCCACGGTCAGGAATCGTCGCGAATCACACGCTTCTCGATCCGCCGAACGATGGATCAGCCGGGTCTGGAGTTCACTGCGGAGGCGAGGAGTCCCGCCATCTCCCGGCGCAGCGCCTCGCCCGAGGCCACAGGGCAGGCGAACGGCAGGCGGACGTCGACGTGGCCGTCCTCGCGCTCGGCCCGCATGACCAGGCCGCGAGAGTCCAGGGCAACCGGCACCACCCGTCCGGCCCCCTCGGTGACGGCCGGGTCGAGCAGTCCGGCCAGGCACCGCAGTGCCTCGGGGTGACGCGAGCACAGATGCTGCAGGTGGGCCGCCTCGACCGTCGTGAGGGGGTCGGGGTCGGCCGCGGTCCAGGCGCCGACGGCGACGGATGCCAGATCGTCGCCGGTGTCGACGAGCACCTGGCGAACCTCCAGGACCCACACCTCGTCCCCCGCGTCGAGGATGCGGCCGACCGGTCCGGCGTCGTCGCCGGCGAGAGTGAGCCGGTCCCACGGCATGAGCGGACCGGAGACCGACACCCGTGCCCGGACCCGGTGGCGGACCGGCACCGGGACCAGCGCCGTCACGTGGACCGCGACGTCAGCGGCCTCGCCACGCGCGATCGCCTTCCGGGCTCCGGCGAGGGGGGCCCGTGGTGGCACGCGCAGCCCCAGCCGGCCGTTCGCCAGAAAGAGTGGTGTGCCGTCCAGGACGGTCCCGCCAGGTCCGGCCCCCGTGAGGAGGACCGACTCGGCACCGGCGAGAACCGAACGGGCGAGCACGGCCGCCGGGTCGGGGCCTGGGGTGAGATCGAGCACCGCAACAACTCCTACTGAGGTGAGCCTGACCTCAGCGAGAGTACCTGCGGCGGGCCGCGGATGGGAGTCCCTCATCTCGCACGGCGGCATTGCGCGGCGCGGACATCCCCGGTCGAAACTGGATGCGGTGTGCAATCTGCACTCCGCATCCAGTTCGAGGAGGGGGTACCGCCGCAGAGGGCCGCGGCCGTGGAGGCGGTGGTGGCGGTGCTCAGGCCGCCTGGTACGTCAGGCAGTCGCTCACGGACTGCCCCGATCCGATGGTGACGGCCTCGGCGCGGCAGGTGAGATTCTCGTTGTGGACACAGTCCGAGCGCGAACACGAACCGACGGCGCCGGTGACGCCCGCCATACCGCCGCGCACCGGCGTCTCGACGAAGGTGGCGCAGCGGGCGCCGTCCCCGACCGAGGCGACCGTGACGGCGGGAGCGTGGCACCCGTCGTCGTTGAAGCTGCAGGCCGTGGCCGTGCACTGCCGGACGGCGGGCATCTGGAGCGTGGTCGCCATGACGGCCCCTTCTCTGGTCGTTATCGGAAGACTCCGTGAAACATAGCCTACGGAATCGCCGATCGCCATTCGAAGAATCTCGATGGGGTTTTCTCAGATAAGGCTCTCCTCACACCTGCGGTGCTTTAGTGAGGCTTTCCTCAGTCGCCCCGTCGGCCAGGCGCAGGACCCGGTCCGCCCGGGCCGCCGCCCCGGGCCGGTGGGCGACGAGGACGACCGCGCGGCCGCGGGTGAGGGCCGCGACGGCCGCGTCCACCGTCGCCTCGGTGTCGGGGTCCAGCCGGCTGGTCGACTCGTCCAGCACCACCACCGCGGGGTCGGTCAACGCCGCCCGAGCCAGGTTGACCAGCTGGCGCTGGCCGGCGGACACCGTGACGCCCTCGGGGCCGATGACGGTCCCGAGCCCGCCGGGCAGCCGGCGCCACCACGGCCCGGCACCGACCGCGTCCAGCGCGTCGGCGACGTCGGCGTCGGATGCCGCCGGCAACGCCCACCGCACGGCGTCGGCGAGCGTGCCCTCGGGCAGGTAGCCGTCCTGGTCGACCACCACGATCCGGCGGCGGACGTCGCCGGCCGCGACCTCGCGGAGGTCGACGCCGGCGAAGGTCACCCGGCCCGCGGACGGGTCGTCGAGCCGGGCGAGCAGGCGGGCCAGCGTGGACTTGCCCGCACCGGTCGGCCCCACCAGGGCGAGGCGTTCCCCGGGCGCGACGGTGACGTCCACCCCGTGGAGCACCTCGGGGCCGTCGCCGTAGCGGAACCGGACGCCCTCGGCGGCCAGCGCCCCGCGAGCAGGCAGCGGACGCGGCGAGGCGGGGTCGGCGACATCGGGCGGGCGGGCCGCCAGCGCGATCACCCGGGTCAGCGCGGCGCGGGCCGCCGCCATCTCGTCCAGCCATTCGAGCAGGTCGCCGACGGGACCGAACACCGTCGCCACGGCGAGCGCGGCGCCGCTGAGCGTCCCGACGGTGACCTCGCCCCGCAGCAGCAGGACCACGCCCACCGCGAGGACGGCCGCGACCCCGGCGGCCTCCAGCAGCTCCAGGAGGGGGAACAGCCGGTTGCGCAGCCGCATGGCGGCCAGCTCGGCGTCCACGACCTCGTCCGCCGCGGCCGCGGCGCGGCGGACCCACCGCCCGGCGGCGCAGGCCTCGGCGATCACACGACCGGACTCCGCGATCTCGGACAGCACGCCGGCGGCCGCCGCCTCCGCGCGCTGCAACCCGTCGTACACCGGGCGCGACGCGCGGAGGAAGCGCACGGCTGGCGCCACGCCGAGCAGCACGGCCGGCACCACCGTGAGCGCGAGCAGGGGCTGGAGCACGACGAGCGCGGCGAGGCCGGCGACGGTGAGCGCGACGGCGCGGACGACGGCCGGCACCCCTTCCCGGGCGGCGGCGGAGAGGGTGTCGACGTCGCCGGTCAACCGGGTGAGGACGTCACCGCGGGTCAGCCCGCGGACCACGTGCGGCGCCATCCCGAGCGTGCCGTCGACCGCCTCCCGGCGCAGGTCGTGCAGCATGCGCTCGCCGAGGGTGGCGGTCACCCGGCCCAGCAGGGCCACGGCCAGGGAGCCCGCGACGGTGACACCGAGCACCGCGAGGGCGATCGGCCCGACCGCGGCCGCGCCGTCCCCGGCAAGGACGGCGTCGACGCCGTCCCGGGTCAGCAGGGGGACGGCGAAGCCGGCTGCCGTGGTGGCGAAGACCAGCCCGGTGGCCTGCACCAGCCCTGTACGGTGCTGGCGCAGTGCGGCCAGCACCGCGCGCCGGACCTCGCCCCGCGGAGGCGGGGGCAGCCCCGCAGAGGGCGGCACCGGCCACCCCGCCGTCGGCGGGACCGTCACGGGACCACCGCCGCGGTCCGGGGCGCCGCGGGACCCCGGGGGTCGCCGTCGCCGGTCACGAGCCGCCCGGCCTCCAGCCGGAGCACCCGGTCAGCCGCCTCGATGAGCGCCGGCCGGGACGTGACGGCGAGGACGGTTCGTCCACGCGAGCGGCGGAGGGCGGCGACGATCGCGGCCTCGGTGTCGGCGTCCACGGCGCTCGTCACGTCGTCCAGGACGAGGACCGACCGGGCGGCCAGCACCGCCCGGGCCAGGGCGACCCGCTGCCGCTGGCCGCCGGAGAGGGTGTAGCCGCGCTCGCCGACCACCGTGTCCCAGCCGGCCGGCAGGTCGGCGGCGACGGCCGTGGCCGCCGCGACGTCGGCCGCCGCGAGGAGGCGGTCGTCCGGCGCGTC
>JBHJOJ010000117.1:0-5943 GCA_050329835.1 Kineosporiaceae bacterium
TTTCGCCCATTGCGCAATATTCCCCACTGCTGCCTCCCGTAGGAGTCTGGGCCGTGTCTCAGTCCCAGTGTGGCCGGTCGCCCTCTCAGGCCGGCTACCCGTCGTCGCCTTGGTGGGCCGTTACCCCACCAACAAGCTGATAGGCCGCGAGCCCATCCCTGACCAGAGTCCTTTCCACCTCCGCAGATGCCTGTGGAGGTCGTATCCGGTATTAGACCCAGTTTCCCGGGCTTATCCCAGTGTCAGGGGCAGGTTGCTCACGTGTTACTCACCCGTTCGCCGCTGATCCGTCCCCGAAGGGACTTCACCGCTCGACTTGCATGTGTTAAGCACGCCGCCAGCGTTCGTCCTGAGCCAGGATCAAACTCTCCGTAGATGTCTCACGACCGGACGAACCGGCCGACACCTGCGTCGCCCCTGACGGGGCCGTTGATCCGGCTGACGGTCGGGGCTTGACCCGACCGTCGACCGATATGTCCGACCGTGACGGGGGTCACGGTCGATCGGCATCGACTATGGCACGCTGTTGAGTTCTCAAGGTTCGGACGCTCACCCATTCGGTCCTCTCGGACCGTCCGGGGGCAACCCTCTTACCTTACGCTCCCCGGTGCTCCGTGTCCAGTCACCTCGACCTGGTCGGTTTCCCGGGGGTGTGCGCTTCCGGCTGCGTCTCCGCCCGCCTCAGCGCCCGACAGAAGTTACGCGGAAGCTACCGGCAGGTCAAGTCGGCGGTCCTCCGCCACCGACCCCCGCGCCGACCCCCGGCCCTCCGGTGCCGCGGGCGCGCGGGACCGGCTCAGCCGGCGGGGGTGTCGAGGTCGCCGCCGGGCCGGACGGCCGCGGCCAGCGCGCGGCGTCCCCGCCGGAGGACGGCCACCTCCCCGTGGAGGTAGTGCCGGGTCTCCAGGGTCTCGGCGGAGTCCGTCACCTTGACGTTGTTGACGTGGACCGCCCCCTCGTCGACGGACCGCCGGGCAGCGGATCGGCTGGGGGCCAGACCCGTGCCGGCGAGCGCCTCGACCACCGGGGTCCCCGGAGGCACCGGCCGGCGCGGCAGCTCCCGGGCCGCGTCGACCAGTGTCCGGCGGTCCAGACCGCCCAACTCCCCCCCGCCGAAGAGGGCGGCGCTCGCGTCGCGCACGGCGTCCAGCGCCGCGCGGCCGTGGACCAGCTCGGTGACGTCGGCGGCCAGCCGTCGCTGGGCGGCCCGACGCTGCGGCGCCTGCGCCGTCTCGGTCGCCAGGGCCGCCAGCTCGTCCTCGGTCGCGAAGGTGAACAGCCGGAGCAGGCGGTCGACGTCGCGGTCGTCGCTGGTGAGCCAGAACTGGTAGAAGGCGTAGGGACTCGTGAGGTCCCGATCCAGCCAGACCGTCCCCGCCTCGGTCTTGCCGAACTTCGTCCCGTCCGCCTTGGTCACCAGCGGGGTCGTGAGGGCGTGCACCGACACCCCCTCGACGCGGTGGACGAGGTCCACCCCGGCCGTGAGGTTCCCCCACTGGTCGGATCCCCCCGTCTGCAGCCGGCAGCCGTGGCGCCGGTGGAGCTCCAGGAAGTCCGCGGCCTGCAGGATCTGGTAGCTGAACTCGGTGTAGCTGATGCCGTGTTCGCTGGCCAGGCGCGCGCTGACCGCCTCCTTGCCCAGCATGCGCCCGACCCGGAAGTGCTTGCCGACGTCCCGCAGCAGGTCGATCGCGCTCATCCCGCCCAGCCAGTCGAGGTTGTCGACGACGACCGCCCCGCCCGGTCCGTCGAACCGCAGGAACGGCTGCAGCTGCGCCCGGATCCGCTCCACCCAGTCCCGCACCGTCGCCGGGGAGTTCAGCACCCGCTCGGCGGTGGGACGGGGGTCGCCGATGAGGCCGGTCGCCCCGCCGACCAGCGCCAGGGGCCGGTGCCCGGCGTCCTGGAACCGGCGCAGGGTGAGGATCTGCAGCAGGTTGCCGATGTGCAGCGAGGGCGCCGTGGGGTCGAACCCGCAGTAGAGGGTGACCGGCCCGGCCGCCAGCTCCCGGGCCAGCGCCTCGGGGTCCGTGCTCTGGGCGAGGAGTCCGCGCCACCTCAGGTCGCTCAGGACATCGGTCCTCGGGGCGTCGCTCACCGGTTCCTCCGCTCCCCCGGCCCCGGCCCGACGTCGCGGCGCGCCGGGGACGGCGCCGCGGGACGACCTGGACGGTACGCCGACACCTCGGGGGCGGCGGCGTCCCAGAACCGCCACGGCGTGGCCGCCGCCGCCGACACGCCGACCCGGGGGCCGCTGCGGACCTCCGCGGGCGGCCTCCCCGCCCGCAGGCGCACCGGCGACGACGGGTCGCCGAGCAGGTCCAGCCCACCGGCCGCGCCGGTGATCCCGAGCGCCCGGGCGAGGCGTGCCGGGCCCCGCGCCAGGTCCCGGTCCGCGAGCGGACGCGGCGCCCTCGCCCGGGCCGTCTCGGCGCCGGACTCGATCCGCGCGGCCCGCAGCAGCACCCCGCCGCCCGCGCCGGGGGTCGCCGGGTGGCACACGACGTTGGCGCACCAGTGCATGCCGTAGGTGAAGTAGACGTAGAGCCGGCCCGGCGGGCCGAACAGCGCGGCATTGGCCCGCCGCGGCCCGCGGTGGGCGTGGGAGGCGGCGTCCTGGCCCCGGCCGGCATAGGCCTCGACCTCGACCAGGCGGGCGACGACCGCCGGCTCTCCCGGCCACCGCGCCTCGAGCACGGCGCCGAGCAGCAGCGGAGCCAACAGCTCCGGCGGGCCGGTGAGATCGGCGGCGGTCCTCACCCGGCCCGCCGGGCCGCGACCCAGGAGCGGGCACCGGCCACCCGTCCGAGGAGGTCCCGGCGCTGCTCGGCGACCCGGACGGGGGCCGTGCCGCCGACGGCGTCCCGGGCCGCCAGGGCGGACGGCACGGCCAGGACCTCCCGGACCGCCGGGGTCAGGGCGGGATGGACCGCCGCCAGCTCGTCGTCGGCCAGCCCGTCCAGGCCCGTCCCGCGCGCCTCGCAGGTGCGGACCAGGCGCCCGACGATCTCGTGGGCCTCCCGGAACGCGACTCCGCGGCGCACCAGCCACTCGGCGACGTCGGTGGCGAGGGAGAAGCCCTCGGGGGCGAGCGCGGCCATCCGGTCGACGTCGAACTCCAGCGTCGCCACCAGGCCGGTCATGGCCGGCACCACCAGACGCACCTGGGTCACCGCGTCGAAGACGGCGGCCTTGTCCTCCTGCAGGTCGCGGTTGTAGGCGAGCGGCAGCGCCTTGAGGGTCGCGAGCAGGCCGGCGAGGTCGCCCAGGACCCGGCCCGCCTTGCCGCGGGCCAGCTCGGCGATGTCGGGGTTCTTCTTCTGCGGCATGATCGACGAGCCCGTGGACCAGGCGTCCGCGAGCCGGACGAACCCGAACTCGGCCGTCGCCCACAGGACGATCTCCTCGGCCAGGCGGGAGACGTCGATCGCGGTCATCGCCATCACCCAGGTGAGCTCGGCCGCGACGTCCCGCGCGGCCGTGCCGTCGACCGAGTTCTCGACCGGCCGGGAGAACCCCAGCTCGGCCGCCACGGCCTCGGGGTCCAGGCCAAGGGTGGAGCCGGCCAGCGCACCCGAGCCGTAGGGGCTGGCGTCCGCGCGGACGTCCCAGTCCCGGATCCGGTCCACGTCGCGGAGCAGCGCCCAGCCGTGCGCCTGCAGGTGGTGGGCGAGCAGGATCGGCTGGGCGTGCTGGAGGTGGGTCCGCCCGGGCATCGCCGCCCCGGGATGGGCGTCCGCCTGGTCCGCCAGCGCCTGGACGAGGTCGCACACGGCGGCGGCCACCTCGAGGGCGGCGTCCCGCAGGTACATCCGCAGCAGGGTGGCGATCTGGTCGTTGCGGCTGCGGCCCGCCCGCAGCCGGCCGCCGAGGTCGGCGCCGACGATCTCCACCAGCCCGCGTTCCAGGGCCGAGTGGACGTCCTCGTCCGCGGGCGAGGGGCGGAACGACCCGTCGGCCACCGCCGCGCGCAGCCGGTCGAGGCCGGCCAGCAGCCCGTCGTGCTGGGCCGCCGTCAGCAGGCCGGCCCGGTGCAGCACCCGGGCGTGGGCCACCGACGCGCGCAGGTCGTGGTCGGCCAGCACCCAGTCGACGTCGGTCGAGACGCCCAGGGCGTGCAGCTCCGGCGCCGGGCCGCCCTCGAAGCGCCCGCCCCACAGCGCCGGCGGCGTCGGTGCGGTCACGATCCCTCCTCAGGGTCCGGCCCAGGGTCCGGGGCGCGCCCCGGCGAGCCTGCCAGGTCCACCAGCCAGCGGGCGACGGCGTCGCCGCCGGCCGGGTCGCGGCTCACCACGAGGACGGTGTCGTCCCCGGCGATGGTCCCGATCACGTCGCGCCGCTGCCCCGGGCCGGGCGAGCCGTCGAGCGCCGACGCCAGGAACTGGGCGGCGCCGGGCGGCGTCCGGACCACGACGAGGTTGCCCGACGCCTCCGCCGACAGCAGCAGCTCCGCGCACCGTCTCGCCAGCCGGGCGTCGCGGACACCGGCGTCGACGGCGGCGACGGGGGCGGTGTCCCCGCCCAGCCCGGGCACGGCGTAGACGAGCGTGCCGTCGGCGTTCCGGACCTTGACCGCACCGAGGTCGTCGAGATCCCGGGAGAGGGTGGCCTGGGTCACCTCGAATCCGGCGCCGGCGAGGATCTCCGCCAGCTGGGTCTGGCTGCGGACCGCCGTCCCGGTCACGGCCCGCACCACGGCGTCCTGGCGCGCGGCCTTGGTGCGGACCGTCGCCTCGGCGGTGGGCGGACGAGCGGCGGGCGGACGAGTGGTCACGCGCGCTCCAGCAGCCAGACCAGGAGCGCCTTCTGGGCGTGGAGCCGGTTCTCGGCCTCGTCCCACACGGCGCTGCCGGGCGTGTCGATCACCTCGGCCGCGATCTCCTTGCCGCGGTAGGCGGGCAGGCAGTGCAGCACCGTGGCCCCCCGCGCCGCGTGCGCCAGCAGCTCCGTGGTCACCGCGTACGGCCGGAACGGCCGCTCCCGGTCCGCCCCGTCGCCCTCCTGGCCCATGGACACCCAGGTGTCGGTGGCGACCGCGTCGGCCCCGGCGACCGCGGCCCCGGCATCGCCGGTCACCTCGACACTGCCCCCGGTGTCCGCGGCGCGGCGGCGGGCCGCGGCGACGATCTGCTCGTCGGGACGGAAGCCGTCGGGGGCGCCGACGCGCACGTGCATCCCGGCGGTCGCGCCCGCCAGCAGGTACGAGTGCGCCATGTTGTTGGCGCCGTCGCCGAGGTAGGCGATCGTGAGTCCGGCGAGGCGGCCGTGCCGCTCGCGCAGCGTCTGGAGGTCGGCGAGCAGCTGGCAGGGGTGGACCGCGTCGGTGAGGGCGTTGACCACGGGGACCCGGCTGACGGCGGCCATCCGCTCGATCCGCTCCTGCGGCCCGGTGCGCCAGACGATCGCCGCGCACTGCCGGTCGAGCACCCGGGTGGTGTCCTCGACCGGCTCGCCGCGCCCGAGCTGCGACGCGCCGGCGTCGACGACCAGCGGGAAGCCTCCCAGCTGGGCGATGCCGACGCCGAACGACACCCGGGTCCGGGTGCTCGGCCGGTCGAACAGGACGGCGACGGCGCGGGGCCCCTCGAGCGGGCGCCGGGAGAACGGCGCCGCCTTGAGGGCGTCGGCCAGGTCGAGGACCTCGGCCTGCTCCTCCGGGGACAGGTCGTCGTCGCGCAGGAAGTGCCTCACGTGTCCTCCTCGGTAGCTGCCCGCCCCTGCGGGTCCTGCGGGAGCGGGCCGGCGGCGTCGAGGACCGCCGGCAGGTCCGCGGTGAAGGCGTCGATCTGGTCGTCGGTGACGACCAGCGGGGGGGCCAGACGGAGCGCGTCCGGCGCCACCGCGTTGACGACGTACCCGGCGTCCAGCGCCGCGGCGGCCGCCGCCGGCGCGACCGGCCCGTCGAGCTCGACCGCCAGCAGCAGGCCCTCGCCGCGGACCCCC
>JBHJOJ010000118.1:0-2434 GCA_050329835.1 Kineosporiaceae bacterium
GCCCGGCGACCCGGCGGCGGACCCGGGGACCGAGCTCGCCGTGCCGGTGCCCGGGAGACGGGGGGCCGGTCCGTTCGCCACCGCGGCCCTGGTGGCGCTGTGCCTGCTCGTCGTCGACACCGCCGTCGGCGTGCTGCCCGACCGAGCCCTGGCCGAGGGCGTCCCCGTGCTGGCGTTCCTCACCGTGGAGCGGGTCGTCGTCGGCGTCGGGCTGCTGTGCCTCCTCATCGCCGCGCCTCGCCCGAGCACCGTCCTCACCCCGGTCGACCTGCCCCTGCTGGCCCTCGTCGGCCTGGCCGGGACGGCCCTGTTCCTCGACGGCCTGTCGATGGCCCCCTGGCGCGCCCTCGTGACCGCCGTCGCCGTGTTCTACCTCACGGTCGGTGTGGTCCGGCGGCACGCCGACGCCGTGCCCGTCCTCCTCGTGACCGTGCTCGGGGCCGCCTTCGTCGCGGCCGCCACCGGGGTGCAGCAGTACGTCGACGGGGTGGACACCGGCTTCTACCGCGTCGGGTTCACGAACTCGGACACGGGTGGCGACGTGGCCGTGACCCGCTCCACCGGCACGTTCTCCAACCCCAACCTGCTCGCCGGGTACCTGGTGCTGGCCCTGCCTCTCACCGTGGGCCTGCTGACGCGCCGGGCCTCGCGGCGGCTGCGGGTCGCCTGGCTGGTGCTGGCCGGCGTCGGCGTGGCCGGCCTGCTCGTCACCTTCTCCCGGGGGGCGGTGGCGTCGTTCGCGGCCGCCGCCGTGGTGGGGGTGGTCGTGGCGCTCGCGGCCCGGCGCGGTCCCCGGGCATGGCCGGCGGTGCTGGCGGTGGGCGGGGTGGCGACGGTGGCGGCATTGGCCGCCGCCGCCACTGCCGGCGTGCTCGGACGGTTCACCGGCCGGGACGAGCTGTGGTCGGCGGCCCTGGCGGCGGCGGGGACGGGAGGCGCCGACGGCGTCGGCTACGGGCGGGCCGGCGACGTGATGTCCGCGGTCGGCGACGCCTCGTACGCCCATGCCCACAACCTGTGGCTCAACTGGCTGGTCGACACCGGGCCGGCGGGGCCGGTCCTCGTCAGCCTCGTCCTCGGGATCGGGCTGGTCGCCGGTGCCCGCCGGGCGTTCGCCGGGTCCGCCCTCGCCGGCGGGGCCGTCGCCGGTCTGGCGGCCGTGGCGCTCGCCTCCGTCCTCGACCACCCGACGACCGTCTCGTCGATCCTCACGCTCTTCATGGTCGTCCTGGCGTGCGCGGTCGCCGGGCCGTTGCCGCGTCCCGGCTCCCGCGGCCGCCATGCCGTGGATGCGGTCGATCCGGCGGACGAGGAGCGGTCCCCGGGCGCGGTCCCCGCCGAGCCGGCGACATCCGCCGACGCCTCGACGGGCCCGGTCGCGACCGGGCCGGTGCCGCCCGTCCCCGCAGGACACCGCTCCGGCCAGCCCGCCGAGCCGTCCGCCGGCGGTGAGCCCGGCGTCCCGGATCCGGCGAGGGACGACGCCGACGGTCCGGTGGGACCGGGCCGGGCGCCCCGGCCGGTGTCGCTCCCGCGCCGGCTGGCGCAGGAGCCGCGTCGCGACCCGCCGGACGCCGGCCTCGTCCCGCCGCCCGCCCCGGCGCCGGACGACACCGCACCCCTCGCCGGGCCCCGGCGGGGTCGCCGCGCGGCGACACGATCCGACCGCGACTGACCGCCGCGGTTGCCGGGCGCACGCGGGTGCGCTGGTTACCGTGCACCCGTGGTCGCTGATCCCGGGCGTGTCGCCTCGCCCGCGGGGGCGTCCCGCGCCGTGGCCTGGGCGCGGGAGGCGCTCGCCCGCCGCCCGCCCGCAGGGCACGACCTGGCCGCGGTGGACGAGGCCGTCCTCGACCTCGGCACCGCGCACGACCCTGCCCTCGACGACTGGTTCGCGACCGGTGAGCAGCAGCTGTCCGCGCTCGCCCGGGACGTGGAGGTCCGCGGCCTGTGGGCGGAGCGGCTGCGGCGGCTCCGCTGGCGCGTCGCCGAGCTCGCCGACCGCGGGCACCCGGCGGGCGGCCTGGTCCTGGGCGTCGCCCGGATGGACGGCGAGGAGCTGCCCGTCCTGGTCCGGCCGTGCCGGGTCCGGGCGTCGGGATCGCACGACGCCCGCCTGGAGCTGACGGGCCCGTGGACCGTGGACCCCGTGCTCGGCGCCCGCCTCGCGGGACGCTCGCCGAGGGCGGCGGAGGAGCTCGCCGCGGCCTCCTCCGCCGAGGACGCCGGCGCCGGGCGGCGGCAGCAGGAGGCCCGCCTCGACCGGGTGGCCGCCGTCCTGGGGACCGCCGGGGTGCCGGTCGACCGCCGGCTGTGCCTGGCCCCGCTCGCGGTCGCGCCGGACCGCTCGGTCATCGACCTCGGCCGGGTCGCCCGCTGGGCGGGTGAGCACCGGGTCCTCGACGCCGTCCGGCTGCCGGGGGACCCGGCGCCC
>JBHJOJ010000119.1:0-38382 GCA_050329835.1 Kineosporiaceae bacterium
CGGGTCCCGGACCGACCGGGCGCGGGCCGCCGCGGCGGACCTGTCGCCCGAGGCCCAGGCCCGGTTCGAGGCGCTGCGGGCCTGGCGCGCCGCGACGGCCAAGGAGCAGGGCGTGCCGCCGTACGTGGTGTTCCACGACACCACGCTGCGGGAGGTCGCCACCCGGGTGCCGGACTCCCTGGCGGCCCTGGCGTCCGTCGGGGGCGTCGGCGAGGCCAAGCTCGCCCGCTACGGCGAGGGGGTCCTCGAGGTGCTGGCAACCCTCGCCGAGCCGGGTTCGGGCGGGTAGCGGCGTCAAGCGGGTCGTCGGGGCCGGGTTCGGGCGGATAGCGGCGTCGAGTGGGTTGCCGGGGGCCGGGTCGGGCGGACAACGGGTGGAGTGCGTCAGCGCAGCAGGTCCGCGAACCACACCGGGTCGACGTTGCCGCCGGAGACGATCGCGACCGTTCGCCCGGCCGGCAGCGCGCCGGAGTGGTGGAGGTACGCGGCGACGGTCACCGCGCCACTGGGCTCGGCGACGAGGCGGGCCGAGCGGGCCAGCACCCGCACCCCGTCGCGGATCTCGTCCTCGGTGACGGTGACGACCTCGTGGACGTAACGGCGCACCTGCTCCCACGGCACCGCCCCGACCGAGGTCGTCCGCAGGCCGTCGGCGATCGTCCGGTAGGTGAGCTCCGGCGACCACGTGACGCGGGTGCCGGTGCGCAGGCTCTCGGCGGCGTCCCCTGCCAGCTCGGGCTCGACCGCGACCACCCGGGTGCCGGGGGACAGCGCGGCGATCGCGGTGGCGACCCCGCCGGACAGACCGCCGCCCGAGATCGGGACCAGCACGCACGCCAGGTCCGCGAGGTCGCCGGGGAAGTCCTCGCCGATCTCCAGGCCCACGGTGCCCTGCCCGGCGACGACGTCGGGGTGGTCGTACGGCGGGACCCAGGCCCACCCGTGCTCCTCGGCCAGTTCCCGGGGCACGGTCTCGCGCTGGGCGGGGGGCACCATGACGACGTCGGCGCCGTGGCGCCGGGTGGCCTCGATCTTGATCTCGGCGGCCCCGTGCGGCATGACGATCGTCGCCCGGACGCCGAGGCGCCGGGCGGCGTGGGCGACGGCCTGGGCGTGGTTTCCCGAGGACTGGGCGACCACCCCGCGGGCCCGCGCCTGCGGCGACAGCGCCCGCAGCGCGTTGACCGCGCCGCGCAGCTTGAAGGCCCCCGTGGGCTGCAGGCTCTCCGGCTTCAGCCAGAGCGGGCGGGCCGGGTCGGCCCACGGCTGCGGCAGCAGCGGGGTGCGCACCACCTCGCCGGCGATCCGCTCGGCCGCGGTCCGGATGTCCGTCAGGGTGACCAGACGGTCCAGGCCCGCGATCGTCACCGGCCCAGCGTAGGCGAGCGGCCTACCCGGGCACGGGCTCGCCGAGGTCGGCGACGATCCGGTCGATCTCGGCGAGGGCGAAGGCGGCGAGTTCCCGCTGGCCCTCCTCGGCCTTCGGGTTGCCCTCCTCCAGGTCGCCGAGGACGACGATGTTCTCGTCGTTGAGGACGGTGGCCGGCTCGGTGTAGTTGAGGCTGCCGAGCACGATCAGCCGCTCGTCGACGACGACGAGCTTGTGGTGCACCTTGCGGACCCCGGTGCCCGGGCGGTTGTGGACCAGCTCGACGCCCGCCCGCTGGAGGATGCCGGTGCTCGCCCACCGCTGCGAGCCCTGGCCCCGGTCGAGCACCCCGCGGACGCTGACCCCGGGGACCAGGCGGATGAGGGTGTCGTCGATGCCCGACGACTGCGCGAAGGTGAACATCGCGAAGTCGATGCGCTCCCGCGCCTTGAGCATCTGCTTCATGATCTCCATCTCGGGCCCGTGGCGCGGGGCGAACAGCGGCTTCACCCGCACCCGGCCGAGGGTGAACTCCCGCGGCCGCGGCTCGTGCCGCTCCCGAAGCTCGCCGAACGTCCCCGACCGCATCCGCTCGAACTCCCGGGCGAACTGCCCGGCCGCCGCGGCGCCGTGGAGCACCAGGACGGCGTTGAGGTTGTTCCCGCCGTCCCGGCCGCCGGCGAGGTCGTTGGTCCCGGTGTCCGTGGCGGTGAAGTTCGCCGAGCCGGTGAGGACGGCGGCGGTGGACTCGCCGAGGTCGCGGACCACGAACTTCTGGTGGAACAGGGCCGGGTTGAGGTCGGTGATGACGTCGATGCCGGCTCGCAGCAGCGCCGCGTGGATCGTCCGGTTGCCCTCGGTCGGCCCGCCGGGGGCCCACGGGTCGTCGGCGGGCCGCGCCTCCCGCAGGTAGTCGCCCTCCAGGATGACCCGCACCCGCACCCCGCGGGCCCTGGCGCCGATGACGGACCGGGCGATCGGCTCGGAGTCCAGCTCCTGCACGGCGACGAGCAGCTCGTGGCGGGCGCCGTCGAGGAA
This sequence comes from Kineosporiaceae bacterium, assembly GCA_050329835.1. Classification (GTDB taxonomy): domain Bacteria; phylum Actinomycetota; class Actinomycetes; order Actinomycetales; family JBBAYJ01; genus JANNOG01. The sequence continues at coordinate 2,408 of JBHJOJ010000119.1, forward strand.
GTCGCGGATCGCGGCGTCGAGGTCGTCCGGCCCGCCGAGCCGGCTCGGTCCCATGAGCAGTTCCAGGCCCCCCACGCGCACTCCCATGCCGCGAGGCTCCCGGGACCGGCGAACCCGGGTCAAGGACCCGGGATGGCATCCGCGGCGCGCGCCCGTCACCCTGGTCGACGTGATCCCTCGTCCCGACCGAGCGGCCGCCCGGGCGGCCGCGGCCCTCGGCTCCGCCGCCGGGGACCTCACCGGCTACCTCGGCCGCGCGGTCGGCCTGCTCGACACGGCCGAACAGCTCGCCTCCCGGGTGGCGGCACTGCTCGACCGGGTCGAGGCGGTGACCACCCGGGCCGAGAAGGTGGTCGCCGAGATCGAGGCCACCTCGACGGGCGCGGCCGGCCAGGTCCTCACGGTGGGCAGGATCGCCGCCACGGCCGAGGGGCTGACCGCGCGCGGCGACCGCCTCGTGGGCCGCGCCGAGCACCTCGTGGACCTCGGCGAGCCCGTCGCGGCTGCGGCGGTGCCGCTGGCCCGGCGGTTCCTCGACGAGCTCACCGAGCAGGAGATCCACGCCATGGTGACGCTGGTCGACCGGGCGCCCGAGGTCCTCGAGCACGTCGACGAGACGGTCGTGCCGACGATGCAGCGGATGAGCGAGGTCGGCCCCGACATCAAGGAGCTGCTGCTCGCCGTCTCCGCGATGCGGGAGCTGGTCGAGTCGCTGCCCGGCATGGGACGGGTCCGCCGGCGCATGGCACAGAAGGAGCGCGAGGCCGAGGGCGACGCCTGATCCCGCGGGCGTCCCCGCCGGGCCCGGTGCCGACCGGCGCCCGCCCGGGACCGACGGCCCTCCCGCCCGGGTCCCCGGCGACGGACCATGGACGGTGGACCCGAGGAGGCGAGGACCATGGACGCCACACGCTGGAACGTCGACATCCTCATCACCGAGCACGACGGCCGGACCAAGGCCGAGGCCCGGCTGCGCACCCGTGACGACACCCACCTGACCGGAGTGGGGCTGGCCCGGCTCAGCCCCACCGACCGGGACGTGCCCGAGATCGGCGACGAGCTCGCGACCGCGCGGGCCCTGTCCGACCTCGCGCACCGGCTGCTCGACGCGGCGGCGACGGACATCGAGGCGGTGACGCACGAACCCGTGACGCTCCACCGATGAGGCTCCACCGGTGAGGTTCCACCGGTGAGGTTCCACCGGTGACGCCGCCGGGCCGGACCGGGTCGGCGTCACCCGCCCGACGTGGCGGTCGGGAAGTGGCGACATCATGGCCCGGTGGCCCTGACCGAGGCGGACGCGAGGTCGTTGCTGGAGCTGGCGGAGGGCGTCGCCCGGGAGGCGGGTGACCTCCTGCTGTCCTACCGGGCCCGGCCCGCCCTGCGGACGTCGACCAAGACGTCGGCGACGGACCCCGTCTCCGAGGCCGACCACGCCGTCGAGCGGCTCATCAGCGACCGGGTGACGGCGGCCCGGCCCGACGACGGGATGCTGGGGGAGGAGGACGCGGGCAACCGGGCGGGCACCTCGGGGCTGCGGTGGGTCGTCGACCCGCTGGACGGCACCGTCAACTACCTGTACGGGATCCCGCAGTGGGCCGTGAGCATCGCGGTCGAGGACGACGACGGCGCACTCGTGGGTGTCGTCCACGACCCCAACCGCGACGAGACGTTCACGGCCCGCCGCGGCGGTGGGGCTGCCCTCGACGGCACCCGGCTGACGGTGACCTCCCCGCCGGCGCTGTCGGCGGCGCTCGTCGCCACCGGTTTCGGTTACGAGCCGGACGTCCGGCGCGACCAGGCGCGCATGACGGCGGAGCTGCTGCCGTCGATCCGCGACATCCGCCGGGCGGGTTCGGCCGCGCTCGACCTGTGCTGGACGGCGGCGGGCCGCTGGGACGGCTACGCCGAGTTCGGCATCCACCGCTGGGACCGCTCGGCGGGCGGACTGGTCGTCGCGGAGGCCGGCGGGACGGTGTCCCTGTGGCGGATGGACCTGGGCGGGACCCGGCGGGAAGGGGTGGTGGCGGGTGGGGCCCTGGTCCACGACGGGCTCGCCGAGTGGGTGAGCCGCCACGGCGGCGAGCGCCTCCTCTGACGGTCCCCGGCTCGCCGTGCGGGCAGATGACTTACCGGCGGACGGTGCCGTCGACGAGGGTGGTCGTGGCCCCGCCGACCCAGATGGTGCCGTCGGGGTCCTGCTCGACGTGGACCCGGCCCGCCCGGCCGAGGCGGGTGCCCTGGGCGGCGACGTAGGGGGCCGTGAGCCGGCCGGTGTCGAGCAGCCACCGGGCCAGTGAGGCGTTGAGGCTGCCCGTCACCGGGTCCTCCCCGGTGCCACCGGTCACGGGGAAGAACCCGCGCACCTCGATCGCGGTCGGCGACCCCGGGGGGTGGGGGCCGACGACGCCGACGAAGAGGTCGTCCAGCGGGCCCGGGACCACGGCCAGCACCGCGTCCGCGTCGGGCAGCAGCAGCGCGACCCAGCCCGGCCCGTTGTCCACCCACGCCGCGTCGACCATGTCGGCCGGGTCCAGGCGCAGCGCCTCGACGATCCGGCTCAGCAGCTCGAGGTCGACCGGGCCGCTGCGGACCAGGGGAGGGGCCGCGAAGGCGAGGCGTCGCCCGGCCGCGGAGCCCTCACCTCCGTCCGTGCCGTCCGTGCCGTCCGTGCCGGCGAGCCGGACCCGGACCAGCCCGGCCGCGCACTCCTGCACCACGGTCGACGGATCCGCGGGACGACCGCCCGCCTCGAGCCAGGCGTGGCAGGTGCCCAGCGTGGGGTGCCCGGCGAAGGGCAGCTCGGCCGACGCCGTGAAGATCCGCACCCGGTAGTCCGCGCCCGGCGCGGTGGGCGGGAGCACGAACGTCGTCTCGGAGAGGTTCGTCCAGTTCGCGAACTCCTGCATGGCGGCGTCGCTCACGCCCTCGCCGTCCAGCACCACCGCGACCGGGTTGCCCCGGAACGGCTCCTCGGCGAAGACGTCGACCTGCCGGAACCTCCGGTCCACCCGGGCCTCCCGGGTCAGGCGGGGTCGAGGTCGGCCAGGGTGAGGATCTCGGCGGAGGTGTCGGTGACGAGGATCGTGTGCTCCCACTGGGCGGTCCACGACCGGTCCTTCGTCACCGCCGTCCAGCCGTCGTCCCACATGTCGTGGTGGTAGTCGCCGAGGGTGAGCATCGGCTCCACCGTGAAGATCATCCCGGTCTCGATGACGGTGTCGTGATCGGGGGAGTCGTAGTGCGGGATGACGAGGCCGGTGTGGAAGGCCGGCCCCACCCCGTGCCCGCAGAAGTCGTGGACGTCGCCGTAGCCGAAGCGGGCCGCGTACTTCTCGATCGCACGGCCGATGACGTTGACCCGCCGGCCGGGGGCGACGGCCTTGATGCCGCGCATCATCGCCTCGTGGGTGCGCTCGACCAGCAGGCGCACCTCCTCGTCGACGTCGCCGACGAGGAACGTCGCGTTGGTGTCGCCGTGGGCGGCCACGCCGTCGGTCACGAGGTAGGCGGTGATGTCGACGTTGACGACGTCGCCGTCGGCGAGCACCGTCGAGTCCGGGATCCCGTGGCAGACGACCTCGTTGACACTGGTGCACAGCGACTTCGGGAAGGCCATGACGGAGCCGGGGTAGCCGAGGGTCGAGGGGTAGGCGCCGTGGTCGACGAGGAACTCGTGGCCCACCCGGTCGAGGTCGTCGGTGGTGACGCCGGGCGCCACGGCCCGGCCCACCGCCTGCAGGGCGCGGGCGGCCAGCACCGAGGCGTGCCGGACGGCGCGGACCATCTCCGGGCCGTGGACGTTCGACCCGGTGTAGCGCGCCTTGGCCCCGCGGAGCACGTAGTCGGGGCGGCGGATCCCGGCGGGGACGGGGCGCCGCGGCGAGATCGTCCCGGGGACGAGGGCGGGGCGGCGGCTCACCGCGGTCGTCGTCATCGCTCGCCAGTGTAAGCGGGCCGGTCGCGGGGCTCCGACGTCAGTCCTGGTCACGCCCGCCGGCCGGTGGTGCGCCCCAGTCCCGCCACTCCTGGTCCCTGGCGTCCCCCGCCTCGGTGCGCTCCCGCGCCGTCTCCAGTGCGGCCGCGGCGGCCTCGCGGGTGGGGTAGGGGCCCATGAGGTCCGTCCACGGGGACTGCCGGCCCTCCTCGACCTCGCGGGTCCGGAGGTTGAAGTAGTACTCCGCCATGGGGCCCAGTCTCGCGGTCCCGACGCCGCCGCGCTCAGCGGTGCAGCCGCGGCAGCACCTCGCGCCCGAAGACCTCGACGAACTCCTTCTGGTTGCGACCGACGTTGTGGAGGTAGACCTTGTCGATCCCGGCGTCGTAGAACCGCTGGATGTACTGCCGGTGGGCGTCGGGGTCGGACGAGATGACCATCCGGCCCTCGAAGTCCTCGGGGCGCACGAGCGTTGCCATGGCGGCGAAGTCGAACGGCGAGCGGATGTCGGCCTTCGGGAACTTCATGCCGCCGTTCGGCCATTCCGACATGGCGTTGGCCAGCGCCTCCTCGTCGGTCCCGGCCCAGGACAGGTGCAGCTGAAGGATCTTCGGCATGGCGTCGGGGTCCTTGCCGGCCTCCCGGGCGCCCTCGGCGAACTTCGACAGGATCATGTCGATCTTCTCCAGGGGCGCCCCGACGGTGATGATCCCGTCGCAGTGCTGTCCCGTCCTCTTCGAGCTCACCGGCCCGGCGGTGGCGACGTAGATCGGCGGGGGAGTCGCCGGCATGGTCCACAGCCGGGTGGACTCCATCCGGAAGTGCTCGCCCTGCCACTTGACGTCCTTGCCGGCGACGCTGCCCTCGAAGAGCCGGTTGATGAGCTGGACCGCCTCGAACAGCATGGCGACCCTGGCCGGGCCCTCGGGCCAGTACCCGGCGACGACGTGTTCGTTCAGCGCCTCGCCGGACCCCAGGCCCAGCCAGTGCCGGCCGGGGTACATCGCCTCCAGGGTCGCCGAGGCCTGCGCGACGATCGCCGGGTGGAACCGGAAGCTGGGGCACGTGACGCCGGGACCGAGGTCGCTCGACGTGCGCTCGCCGAGGGCCGCGAGGACGTTCCACACGAACGCCGACTGGCCCTGGGCCGGCACCCACGGCTGGAAGTGGTCGGCGACCATCGCGCCGACGAAGCCGTGCTGCTCGGCGTGGGCGGTGAGCTCGACGGCCTCGGTGGGGGCGAACTGCTCGAGCATGGTCGCGTAGCCGACGAGCCCGTCCGTCAGCGCAGGGAAGGCCATGGCCGCCACCGTAACCCGCAGGAGATCTCCCGCGAGCCGCCCGTGCCGGGCCGCTCGCGAGGCTTGATCGCTGTTTGGCCCCCGTTTCGATGATCCAGTACCTGACTGGATCACCGAAACGGGGGCCAAACGACGATCAAGCTCGCGGCGGACCTCCCGCGATCCGTGCCTGGAGAGCGCGTCAGGGGTGCTGGACCTCCAGCACCACGCGGGTCGGGTCCGCCAGCAGGTACACCCGGAACGGGGCCTCCTCCGCGACCCCGGCGAAGGCGTCGTGGGTGCCCTCGAATGCGCCGCCCACGACGACCTCGGTGACGATCTCGGTCCCGGCTGCGGCCCGGGCGGGCGGGCCGCCGTACGGGGTGGTCCCCTCGGGCACCTCGACGTCGCCGGGGATGCCGACGTTGCTGATGAGCACCTCGAGAGTGGCCTCGCCCGGCAGGTCGACGGGTGCGCCCGAACCCTGCCGGCTGGGCGAGTCGGTGTAGCCCACCGTCCAGCCCGGCCGCCCGGTGCCCGCGAACTCCCACACGACGCGATCGAAGCCGTCCTGGCGGCCGATCCGGAAATCGGTGAACAGGACCTGCTCGCCCCGCGGGTCGGCGGTGTCGGGCGAGGTGTCGGCGGGGAACGGTCCGTCGCCCGCCCCACCGTCGCCGTCGACCGGGTCGTCGGCGGTGACGGTGGCCGTCGGCAGGCCCTCGGTGACGGACACCGAGCCGACGGGAGCCGGCGAGGTGCCGGACGATGCTGCGGTCGTCGAGGTCCCTCCGGGGGCGTCGGCGCCGCACCCCGCGAGCGTCGCGGCGACGGCGATCCCCCAACCGATCACCATGAGTCGACTCATCATCACGGAACGCCACACTAGTGCGCCGTGGTCGGAGTCCTCCGGCGCATCGCCCACCCGGGCGCCCCCGACAGCACGACCCGCCCCGCCGACCCGCGCGACGCCGCACCGGGCATGCCGGAATCAGTCGCCGCGGACCTCGACGACGACGCGCGGCGGACCGTCCAGCGCATACACCCGGAACGGCAGCTCGTCGACGACCCCGACGAACCCTACGAGATACGCCTCGAACAGGTCGCCGGCGAACACCTCGGTCACCCACTCGGTCGAGCTGGCGGCCCGCAGCGGCGGCCCGTCGTAGAACTCGCTGCCGGGCGGCACGTCCACGTCGCCCGGGATGCCGACGTTCATCACCACCACCGACAGCGCCGCGTCGCCCGAGAGCTCCAGCGGGAGCCCGCTGGGGTCACGGATCACCTCGTCGACGTACTGGACCCGCCAGCCCGGAGTGCCGTCGCCGGCGAACTCCCACACCACGCGGTCGAACCCCTCGTGGTGCCCGACCCGCAGGTCCGTGAACAACAGCTGCGGGCCTGCCGGCTCGCTCGTGTCGGGGTCGGTGTCGGCCGGGAAGGCGGGTGTGGCGGCGTCGTCGCCGACGTCGTCGTCCGTCACCGTGACGGTGATGGTCGCCGCACCGGCTGCCGACGTCGGGGCGGTCGCCGGAGGCCCCTCGGTCGTGGCCGCTGTGGTCGTCGGCCCGGGCGGGGGCGTCGGGGCGGCCTCGTCCTCACCGCCGCCGCAGGACGCCGCGGCGGCCATCGCCGTCACCACCCCCACCGCGAGCCACGGGCGGCGGGACAATCCTGACCAGATCATGATCAATCATACGTCGGTGCTGGTCAGGCGGTGTTGGGACCAAGGACGTCGGCTCCCGGGACATCCGGTGCCGGGGCTCGCCCGGGGCTCAGGCGTCGAAGCTGTGGGCGGCGTCCGGGAACGATCCGTCGGCGACCTCGTCGGCGAACCGCCGGGCGGCGTCGGCGAGGACGCCACGCACGTCGGCGTAGCGCTTGACGAAGGTCAGCGTCCGGTCCGGCGCCGACAGCCCGGCCATGTCCTGCCACACCAGGACCTGGGCGTCGCAGTCGGGGCCGGCGCCGATCCCGATCGTCGGGATCGCCAGCTCCTTGGTCACGGTGGCGGCGACCGGGGCCGGGACCATCTCGAGCACGACCGCGAAGGCCCCGGCGTCGGCGACGGCGTGGGCGTCGGCGATGACGCGGTCGGCGGCCGCGTCCCCCCGGCCCGCCACCCGGTAGCCGCCGATCAGGTGCTCGCTCTGCGGCGTGAAGCCGACGTGGCCCATGACGGGCATCCCGGCCTCGGTCAGCGCCCGGATCGTCGCCGCCATCCGGACCCCGCCCTCGAGCTTGACGGCGTGCGCGCCGGCGTCGCGCATCATCCGGACCGCGCTGTCGACCGCCTGGGCGGCCGACGCCTCGTACGAGCCGAACGGCAGGTCCGCGACGACCAGCGCCCGGGTCACCGACCGCGCCACCGCCGCCACCAGCGGGACCATCTCGTCCATCGTCACGCGCCCGGAGGACGGGTAGCCGTAGACCACGTTGGCCGCGGAGTCGCCGACCAGCAGCACGGGGATGCCGACCTCGTCGAACACCCGCGCCGCGTTGAGGTCGTAGGCCGTGAGCATCGCCCACTTCTGACCCTCGGCCTTCCACCGGGCGAGGTGCGGGACGCGCACCCGCCGGGGTGCCGGGCCGTAGGGCTGCAGCGGCTGGGTCACGGGACCACGGTACGCGGCGCCGCCTCCTGCCAGCGGTTCGTGATCGGCAGCCGCCGGTCCCGCCCGAACGCCTTGGTCGTGATCTTCGTCCCGATGGGGTACTGGCGGCGCTTCCACTCGGCGAGGTCGACCATCCGCACCACCCGGTCGACGAGCTCGCCGTCGAAGCCCGCGGCCAGCAGCTCCTCGTGCCCCCGGTCGCCGGTGACGTAGCCGTCGATGACGGCGTCCAGGACCTCGTAGGGCGGCAGCGAGTCGGCGTCGCGCTGACCGGGCCGCAGTTCGGCCGACGGCGCCTTGTCGATGGAGTTGACCGGGACGGGTTCCGGCTCGCCGCGCCGGCCCGCGTCGGCGTTGCGCCAGCGGGCGAGCTCCCAGACCAGGGTCTTGCTGACGTCCTTGATGGGGGCGAACCCGCCGACGGCGTCGCCGTAGATCGTCGAGTACCCGGTGGCCAGTTCGGACTTGTTGCCCGGCGCCAGGACGAGCCGGCCCTCGGAGTTGCTGATCCCCATGAGGATCACGCCCCGGACCCGCGCCTGGACGTTCTCCTCCGCGACCCCCGTGAGGCCGAGGGCGCTGACGAACGCCTCGACCATCGGCTGGATCGGCACGACCCGGTACTCCGCGCCGGTCCGGCGGGCGAGCTCGGCGGCGTCCGACAGCGAGTGGTCCGAGGAGTACCGGCTCGGCAGCGACACGCACAGCACGCCGGCGGGGCCGAGTGCGTCCACGGCGAGCGCCGCCGTGACGGCCGAGTCGATCCCGCCGGACAGCCCCAGCACGCACCGCTCGAAGCGGTTCTTCCGCGCGTAGTCGCGCAGCCCGAGGACGAGGGCGTGCCAGATCTCGGCGGTGTCGGGCAGCGGGTCGGCGACCGGTCCGACCGGGTACCCGCCGGCCGGGGCGCCGTCCGGGAGGTCGAGGACCAGCAGGTCCTCGACGAACTGCGGCGACCGGGCGAGCACCGACCCGTCGGGGGCGACGACCAGGGACCCGCCGTCGAACACGAGGTCGTCCTGGCCGCCAACGAGATTGACGTAGGCCACCGGACGGCGCAGGCGCCGCGCCCGGTCAGCGCACAGCGCGAGGCGGACGTCGTCCTTGTCGTGCTCGTAGGGGCTGCTGTTGATGACGAGCAGCGCCGCCGGGGGGCGGGGCTCGCCGGCCGTCCCCGTCGCGAGGTCCGCCACGAGGGCGTCCCGCCAGATGTCCTCGCAGATCGTCAGCTCGACGCCGGCGGTGCCCGGGACGTCGACGCGGCAGCGCCGGGTCCCCGGCACGAAGATCCGGTACTCGTCGAAGACGCCGTAGTTCGGCAGGTGCCGTTTGGCGTACCGGCCGGCGACCCGCCCGTCGCGCAGGACGGCCGCGCAGTTCTGCACCGGGCCAGCCGGGCGGCCGACGAGGCTGACGTCGGGCGCGGTGTCGACCCCGACATCGAGGTACCCGACGACGACGGTCGGCCCGCCGAGCCCGTCCGCGGCCAGCCCGGCCGCGAGGTCCGTCACCGCCCGCTGCGAGGCCCGGATGAACGACCCCCGCAGTGCCATGTCCTCCACCGGGTACCCGGTGAGCACCATCTCGGGGAACGCCACGAGGTCGGCCCCCACGGCAGCCGCCCGCGCCGTCCACGACCGGACGAGGGCGACGTTGCCGTCGACGTCCCCCAGCGTGGGGTTGACCTGGGCCAGGGCGAGCCGCACGGCCCGAGGCTAGTGACCGGGGTGGCGCGGCGAGGACGTGGGGCGGATCCGATCGACCCCACGCGGTCGACGGTTGACCAGCTGTCCGTGGCTCGATCACGCGCTGGGCGAGCGAAGGTCCAGGATCGTCGTCCTCACCCGGTCCCGCAGCTCGGCCGGACATCCCCGGTAGTCGTAGATCCCCCCACGACGGCTGTTCTGCCCACAGACGACGACAACGCCGGTGCCCAACCTCTGCTTGAGCTGGGTGGCGAGCCAGCCGACGAAGCCGCTGTTGTCCATGCCGAGCGGGAAGTGGAACGAGAAGAGGGCGAGCCTCTCGACGGCAGCGGCGTCCGCTGGCGCTAGCCATGACCAGCTGTCCTCATCCCGTACGACGGCCACCACATCGCTGGTCAGCACAGGAGGCGCGCTCAGCGGTGCCTCGCGAAACGACCAGTCGCCCTCCATCACGACGACTGACGCTGAGGCGATGACGTTCCGGAGGCGGCGCCGCCGGGCGACCGGCTCGTCGGTCTGCCGCTGGCCGATCCGTGGACGTGAACCCGTACCGTTCGGCCATGGACCGCCAGCAGGAGTTCGTCCTGCGCACCGTGGAGGAGCGCGACGTCCGGTTCGTCCGGCTCTGGTTCACCGACGTGCTGGGCGCCCTGAAGTCGGTCGCCGTCGCGCCGGCCGAGCTCGAGGGCGCCTTCACGGAGGGGATCGGCTTCGACGGCTCGGCGATCGAGGGGCTGGCCAGGGTCGTGGAGTCCGACATGATCGTCCGGCCCGACCCGTCGACGTTCGCGATCCTGCCGTGGCGGTCGGACCCCGACGGCCGAGCGGGCACCGCCCGGATGTTCTGCGACCTGCTGCCCCCCGACGGCGAGCCGGCGGCCGCCGACCCCCGCCACGTGCTGCGCCGGACGCTGTCGAGCGCGGCCGAGGCGGGGTTCACCTTCTACACGCACCCGGAGATCGAGTTCTACCTGTTCCAGGCCGCGGACGGCCCCGACGGCCGGCCCGTGCCGGTCGACACCGGCGGCTACTTCGACCACGTCGCCTCGGGCGCGGGGAGCGACTTCCGCCGCGCCGCGATCACCATGCTCGAGGCGATGGGCATCTCGGTGGAGTTCTCCCACCACGAGGGCGGGCCCGGGCAGAACGAGATCGACTTGCGCTACGCCGACGCCCTCACCACTGCGGACAACATCATGACGTTCCGCACGGTGGTCAAGGAGGTGGCGCTGACCCAGGGCGTGCGGGCGTCGTTCATGCCCAAGCCACTGGGGGGGTGGCCCGGGTCCGGCATGCACACCCACCTGTCCCTGTTCAGCGGGGACGCCAACGCGTTCCACGCCGAGGGGGCCCAGTTCCAGCTGTCGCCGATGGCCCGGTCGTTCATCGCCGGCCTGCTGCGGCGGGCTCACGAGATCACGGCGGTCACCAATCAGTGGGTCAACTCGTACAAGCGGCTGTGGGGCGGGCAGGAGGCGCCGTCCTACGTCTCCTGGGGGCACAACAACCGCTCCGCCCTCGTCCGGGTGCCGATGTACAAGCCGACGAAGGGTCAGTCCACGCGCGTGGAGTACCGGGCGCTGGACTCCGCCTGCAACCCCTACCTCGCCTACGCGCTGCTGCTCGCGGCGGGTCTGGAGGGAGTGCGCGACGAGCTCGACCTGCCGCCCGGCGCGGAGGACGACGTGTGGTCGCTGACGGACACCGAGCGCCGCGCCCTGGGCATCGAGCCGCTGCCGTCCAGCCTCGCCGAGGCGGTGAAGATCATGGAGGGCAGTGAGCTGGTGGCCACCACCCTGGGCGAGGGGGTCTTCGACTTCTTCCTGCGCAACAAGCGGGCCGAATGGGCCGACTACCGCCAGGAGATCACGCCGTTCGAGCTCCGGCGGTACCTGCCGACGCTGTGAGAGCGGACGCGGGGCCGGGCGGAGGACCGGCGCGGTGACGTCGGTGCGGGCACGTGTCGCCCGGGCCGGCTTCGTCGACACCGGCCGGGCGCTGGCCCGCCTGGCGGCCCTGGGCGATGCCGTCGACGCCGGCTGCCTGGTCGAGGCACTGGCCGGCAGTGCCGATCCGGACGCGGCGCTGCTGGCCGTCGAGCGCCTGGTCGAGACCGGGGACGGCCCGGTCCTGGCACTCCTGGCCGGCCGGGCGGCCGTTCCCGGGGGGCCGGGGGAGCCCGGGGCCCGGGACGCCGTGCTCCGGCGGCGGGACCGCCTCACGAGGATCGCCGGCGGCAGCCGCGCCCTCGCCGACCACCTGGTCCGCCACCCCGAGGACCTGCCGGCCCTCGACTCCGGTCTGGGGCTCACCGCGGAGGATCGCCGGCGGGCGCTGATGGCCGCGGTCGCCGGCCGCACGGGCCCGGCCGCGGACGACGCCCTCAAGCGCGCCTACCGCCGACAGCTCCTCGGCATCGCGGCCGACGACCTCACCGCCGACGACCCGGCCGCGGTCCTCGACGCCGTCACCGCCGCCCTGTCGGACCTGGCCGTCGCCGCCCTCGAGGGGGCCCTCGACATCGCCCGCCGGGAGGTCCCGGGCGGCGACGCGGTGCGCCTGGCCGTGGTCGCCCTGGGCAAGACCGGCGCGTGCGAGCTCAACTACATCAGCGACGTCGACGTCCTCTACGTCGCGGAGCCGATCGCCCAGCCGACCGGTCGACCGGCCTCGCCGCCGACCCCGCCGCCCGCCGCGGTCGCCCCCGCGCCGCCGTCCTCCGGGCCGGGCACCCGCGAGACCGCCGACCTCTCGGTCGCCACCCGGATCGCCTCCCGCCTGCAGCAGGTCTGCGGCGGGGCGACCAGCGAGGGGCACCTGTGGCAGGTCGACGCCGGCCTGCGTCCGGAGGGCCGCAACGGCCCCCTGGTCCGCACCCTGGCCGGCCACGAGGCCTACTACCGGCGCTGGGCCAAGCCCTGGGAGTTCCAGGCGATGCTCAAGGCCCGGCACGCCGCCGGCGACCCCGAGCTCACCCGCCGCTGGCAGGCGGTCGTCGACCCGCTGGTGTGGGCCGCGGCCGAACGGGAGGGCTTCGTCGACGCCGCCCGGGCGATGCGCCGCCGGGTGGTCGACCACATCCCCGCCCGCGAGGCCGACCGGCAGCTCAAGCTCGGCCGGGGCGGCCTGCGCGACGTCGAGTTCGCCGTCCAGCTGCTCCAGCTCGTCCACGGCCGGACCGACCCGCGGGTCCGCGCCCGGGCCACCCTCCCCGCCCTCGAGGCCCTCATCACCTTCGGGTACGTGGGCCGCGACGACGGCGCCGACCTCGACCGGGCCTACCGCTTCCTGCGGGTCCTGGAGCACCGCCTGCAGCTGCACCGGCTGTCCCGCACCCATGTCCTGCCCACCCAGGACGACGCCTGGCGGCGGCTCGCGAGGGCCGCGCTGGGGGCCGGCGCGAGCTCCGACGACCTGCGCCGGGAGTGGCGGGAGCACCGGCTCGTCGTCGCCCGGCTGCACGAGAAGCTCTTCTACCGGCCGCTGCTGGGGGCGGTCGCCCGGCTCACCAGCGAGGAGGTGCGGCTGACCCCGGAGGCCGCGCGGGCGCGGCTGCAGGCCCTCGGCTACAGCGACCCCGACGGCGCGCTGCGGCACCTCGCCGCGCTCACCGCCGGCGTGAGCCGCCGGGCGGCGATCCAGCGCCAGCTGCTGCCGGTCATGCTGGGCTACTTCGCGGACGGCGCCGACCCCGACGCCGGCCTGCTCGCCTTCCGCCGGATCAGCGACTCCCTCGGCAATACCCACTGGTACCTCGGCATGCTCCGGGACGCCGCCGGGGCGGCGGAGCGTTTCGCCGCCGTCCTGGCCTCCGGGCGCCTGGTCCCGGACCTGCTGACCGCGGCCCCCGACACGGCGCTGCTGCTCGGGGGGGAGGACCGCCTCGCGCCGCCGCCGGCCGACGGGCTGCTCGCCGAGGCGCTGGCGGTGGCCGACCGGGCGGGGACCGCCGCCGACGCCGTGCGGGCGGCGCGGGGCCTGCACCGGCGGGAGACGGTCCGCACCGCCATCGCCGACATCACCCGGGGGCTGCCGGCCGCCGACGTCGGCCGGTCGCTCGCCACCTCGGCGACGGTCGGCCTCGAGGTCGCGCTGCGCGCCGTCGCCCGGTCGTGGCTGGCCGAGACCGGGACCGCCGAGCCGCCCGGGCTGGACGAGGCGCTGGAGGCCCTGCCGACCCGGATGCTCGTCGTCGGGTTCGGCAGCGTCGCGGCCGAGGAGAGCGGGTACGGCAGCGACGTCGACGTCGTCGCCGTCCACGAGCCCCGGCCCGGCGCCGACCCGGTGCTGGCCGCCGAGTGCGCCCGCGACGTCGTCGCCCGGGCCCGCACCCTGCTCCGCCACCCGGGGGCGGAACCGGCGATCCCGGTCGACCCGGCCCTGCGCCCCGAGGGACGCAGCGGCGAGCTGGTCCGCACCCTCGACGCCCTCGAGAGCTACTACGGCCGATGGTCCCAGCCGTGGGAGCACCAGGCGCTGCTGCGGGCCCGCCCCCTCGTCGGGCCGGACGACCTCGCCGAACGGTTCCTCGCCCTCGTCGATCCGCTGCGCTACCCCCCGGGCGGGCCGCCGCCCGGGGTGGTCGCCGAGATCCGCCGGGTGAAGGCCCGGGTGGAGGCCGAGCGCCTGCCCCGCGGCGCCGACCCGCGCCGCCACGTCAAGCTGGGGCGGGGCGGCACCAGCGACGTCGAGTGGACCGTCCAGCTGCTCCAGCTGCAGCACGCCCACGAGGTGGCGGCCCTGCGGACCCCGTCCACGCGGGCGGCGCTGGCGGCGGCCCGCGACCACGGCCTGCTGGCCGCGGACGACGCCCACCGCCTACACGCCGCCTGGCGGCTGGGGTCCCGGCTGCGGGACGCCATGGTGCTGTGGCGGGGGCGGCCGGTGGACGTCCTGCCGGTCGACCGCCGGGACCTCGACGGGATCGCCCGGCTCGTCGGGTTCCGGCCCGGGTCGGCGACGGCGCTGGAGGACGAGTGGCTGCGGGTGGCGCGGCGAGCCCGGGGAGTGGTCGAGCGCGTGTTCTTCGGATGGGTATGAGGATGCGGACGTTCCTGCGGTTCTTCTGGCTGTCCAGCACGGTGACCGTGGCGTCGCTGGTGGTCGCCTACCTGTACGGGGGAGTGGCGGGGCTGGTCACCTGCCTGGTGCTCGGAGTTCTCGAGGTGTCGCTGTCCTTCGACAACGCCGTCGTCAACGCCACGGTGCTGCGCCGGATGAGCCCGTTCTGGGTGACGATGTTCCTCACCATCGGGATCCTCGTCGCCGTCTTCGGCATGCGGGTGCTGTTCCCGCTGCTCGTGGTGCAGATCAGCGCCGGCCTGGGGCCGGTGGAGGCGGTCGAGCTGGCGCTCGCCGGCGGCGGGGCGGACCAGGAGGGCAGCTACGCCCAGCTGCTGGAGGCCGCGAACCCGCAGATCGCCGCCTTCGGCGGGGCGTTCCTCGCCATGCTGTTCCTCACGTGGCTGGTCGACGACCGGGAGCACCGGTGGCTGCGGCCGCTGGAGCACTGGCTGGCCGCCCTCGGCAGCCTCCGCGGGTTCGCGCCCGTGGCCGCGCTGGTCGGAGTCACCCTGGCCGCCCGGTTCCTCGCCGAGGACGTGGGTCTCGTCATGGTGAGCGGCGTCAGCGGCGTCGTGGTGTTCCTCGTCGTCCACGGCCTCGGCGAGCTCGCCGTCCGGCACGCCCCGGGCGGGGCGGGCGGGCCGGGGGGTGCCGGGCAGCTGGTCGTCGTGGGCGGGCGCGGCGGCTTCGTGCTGTTCCTCTACCTCGAGCTCATCGACGCGTCGTTCTCGTTCGACGGGGTGATCGGGGCGTTCGCGATCACGAGCGACCCCATCCTCATCGCGCTCGGCCTGGGTCTCATCGGCGCACTGTTCGTCCGCTCGCTCACGGTGTACCTGGTCCGCCAGGGGACGCTGTCCGCGCTGCCGTACCTCGAGCACGGGGCCCACTGGGCGATCGGCGCGCTCGGCGCGGTGCTCCTCGTGTCCATCGGGTACCACGTGCCCGAGCTGCTGACCGGGCTGATCGGGGTCGCCTTCATCGCGGCGTCGCTGATGTCGAGCATCCGCCACCGGCGCCGGGCGCAGGACGACGCCGGCCGCACCTCGCCCGGAGCCCGCCCGCGATCCCCGGAGCACCCTCCCGCCGTCAGTGATCGTCGATAGGTCGACGATCACCAGACGACGGTCGTCGACCTATCGACGATCATGGGCGCTCTCGCGGCCTGTGGGGGTCGGATCATCGACTCATCGACGATCTTCGCGTGGTGAGGGGGTGGCGCCTAGCCGCCGGTGGTGTCCGTGCCGCCGCCGCGGGTCATGGCGGTGCGCTCGTCGTGCGGCGTCGAACGGTCGGCGTAGCGCAGCCGCGCCCCGATCCCGTCGCGCAGCGCCACCACGTCGAGCAGGTCCCCGGCGTCGTCCGGGTGACCCGGGATCACCGTGACCCCGGCGTCGGTCGCCGCGGCCGCCGCCACCACGGCCGCGTCCGCCCGGACCTCCCGCGGCTCCTGCGCTCCGAGAGCGACGACCTCGTCCCGGCTCCCGACGGTCAGCGGGTCCTCGCCCACCCACAGCCGCAGCGTCGAGGTCGGATCGTCCACCAGAACGACCTCCCGGACCTGTCCCCGGCGCAGGGCGTCCACGACATCGTCGAGGCCGTGGACGCCGGCCGCCTCGCGGCCGATCTCCTCGGCGAACTCCGCCAGCACCCGCCGCCGCCGGTCGTGGACGTGCCGCTCCACGGTCTCGGCGACCGCCGGATGCACCTCGCCCTCACCGGGCGCCAGGTCGTCGTGGCGGCTCCCGCCCTCGACGGCCACCGCCAGCGCGGCCGTCGCGGGGGACAGCCGCTCCATGACGAGGGCGCGCGACTGCGCCACCCCCGTCACGACCACGAGCTCCGCGCCGTGCCGGCGCACGAGGTCGTCGAGGTCGTCCGCGACCGCCCGGGCGTTGTGCTCCCACGAGTCCTCGGCCCGCGCCTGGTAGCGGCGATGCGACCAGCCGCCTCCCGGGACCTTGCGGAGGACGTCGTGGCCCGCGGTGCTCTCGGCCTCCGTCACCACGTCTCCCACCGGCTCGCCCGCTCCGGCGTCGACGACGGCCACGTCGGCCCCGGCCCTGTCGACCTCGACGAGGACGTACCGGGTCCCGCCGTCGAGCGCCCGGACCAGCGGCATCAGGTGCGGCAGCGCCTCCAGGACGGCCTCGTCGCGAACGGGGGCGCGCGGCAGCACCCGCCGGTGCAGCAGGGCCCCGGCGCGTGCCACGGCGAACACGCCCACGCTGCCGCCGCGCCCGGTCGGCTCCAGCACGGCGCGCTCCAGCACGGCCACGGTCGCGGCGTCGGCGCCGGCCCGCTCCAGGTGCTCGCGCAGCGTGCGCCATCGCAGAGCGACCCCGTGGTCGCCGCCCTCGTCGGTGCGGGAGACGTCGAGGGCGACCGTGGCATGGCCGTCGCCCGGGGCGGCGAGGTCCTGGAGGTCGGTGAGCTTCATCGACTCCGCACGCTACGCCCCGGGTCCGCGGGACGCCCGTCGGAGCGCTCCCCGGGACCGCGCCCCGGGACCCCGCCCGGCCGGGGCCGCCCGGGACCTGGGTCCCGTGCCCCGGTGCCCGCCCACGGCGCAGGCTGAGGGCATGCGGCCGCGCCGGCTGGCCCCCCTGCTCGGGCTCCTGCTCGCGCTCGCCGTGCTGGTCGCGGCCGGGGTCATCGCGCGCGCGGCCGGGCAGCCGGCCGTGAGCGACGCGCTGTGGCTCGCGGGCACGGCGGCCGGGGTCGTGACCTCGCTCGTGCTCGCGGTGCGAAGCCTGCGGGCCGGGTCCCTCGGGGTCGACGTCGTCGCGCTCCTGGCGCTGGTCGGCGCCGCCGCCGTCGGGGAGTACCTCGCCGGCGTCCTGGTCGCCCTCATGCTGGCCACGGGGCGGGTGCTCGAGGAGCGCGCCCAGGCCCGCGCCGGCCGGTCGCTGTCGGAGCTGGTGGCGCGCTCGCCGCGCAGCGCCCGGCGGGAGGGGCCCGCGGGCCTGGCCGTCGTCGACGTGGCGGAGGTCTCGCCGGGCGACCGCCTGGTCGTCGGGAGCGGCGAGGTCGTCCCCGTCGACGGGCGCCTGCTCGGCCCCGCCGTCCTCGACGAGTCGACCCTGACCGGCGAGCCGCTGCCGGTCGACCGCGGCCCCGGGGAGGACGTCCGGTCGGGTGCGCTCAACGCCGGCCCACCGGCCCGGATGGTGGCGACCGCGACCTCGGAGGCGTCGACCTACGCCGGGATCGTCCGGCTCGTCGAACAGGCCGGGGCGGAGTCGGCCCCCTTCGTCCGGGTGGCCGACCGGGTCGCCGCGGGCTTCGTGCCGTTCGCTCTCGCGTTCGCCACGCTGGCCTGGGCGGTGAGCGGCGACCCGGTCCGGGCGGTGGCGGTCCTCGTGGTGGCCACGCCCTGCCCGCTCCTGCTCGCGGCGCCCGTCGCGGTCCTCTCGGGGGTCTCCCGGGCCGCCCGTCTCGGGGTCGTCATGAAGGGCGGCGGCCCCCTGGAGCGGCTCGCCGAGGCCCGCGTCCTCCTCCTTGACAAGACGGGCACGCTGACCCGCGGTCGACCCGACCTCAGCGACGTCGTGACGGGCGGCGCGCCATCGACGGCGCCGGACACGGTGCTCCGGCTGGCCGCGTCGCTGGAGCAGGTGTCGGGGCACGTGCTGGCGGGAGCCGTCGTCCGCGGGGCGCGCTCCCGCGGCCTGCCGCTCGACACCCCCGAGGGCGTCGAGGAGCTCCCGGGCAGCGGTGTCGCCGGCACGGTGGCGGGCCGCGCGGTGCGGGTCGGGCGCCTCGCCTGGGTCCACCCCGGCCCGGCACCCGGCTGGGTGGACGCGGCCCGCCGCCGGGCGGCGGCGGACGGGGCGGCGGCGGTGTTCGTCGCGGTCGACGGCCGACCCGCGGGGGTGCTGCTGCTGAGCGACGAGCTCCGCCCGGACGCCGTGCGCACGGTCCGGGCACTGCGGGCGGCCGGCATCCGCCGGGTGGTCCTGCTCACCGGGGACCGGGCGGACGTCGCCGACTCCGTCGCCCGGCTGGTCGGCGTGGATGCCGGGACCGACGCCGTCCACGCCGAGTGCTCCCCGGGGGACAAGGTGGCCGTGGTCCGCGACGAGAGCCGCGGTGCCCGGACGGTCATGTGCGGCGACGGCGTCAACGACGCCGCGGCGCTGGCGGCGGCCGACGTCGGGGTCGCCGTCGCGGGTCAGGGCGCCGCGGGTGCCTCGACCGAGGCGGCCGACGTCGTCCTCACGACCGACCGGTTCGGTGCCCTGGCCGACGCCATCGCCGTCGCGCGCCGGTCGCGTCGCATCGCGGTCGAAGCCGTCGTGGTGGGGATGGGGCTGTCGCTCGTGGCGATGGCCGCGGCGGCCGTGGGACGGGTGCCGCCGGCGGCCGGTGCCCTGCTCCAGGAGGGGGTCGACGTGCTCGCGATCGTCGTGGCGCTGCGGGCGCTGCTGCCGGGCCGGGGCGAGCACGTGCGCGTGCCGGACCGGGACGTCGACGCCGTGGCCCGGATGGCCGCCGACCACCACCGCCTCCGGGGCCTGGTGGAGGAGGTCCGCGTGGTCGCCGACGGCCTCGACGACGGACCGGCCGCCCTCGCGCGAGTCGCGGACCTCGTCACGGCCCTGGAGACTGAACTGTTGCCGCACGAGGACACCGAGGAGCGCGAGCTGGTCCCCCTCGTGGAACGGGTCTACCGGGCACGGGACCCGCTGGCGACGCTGAGCCGGACCCACGCCGAGATCCGGCACCGGGTGGGGCGGCTGCGGCGGCTCACCGAGGTGGACGCGGACGTGCCGCGGCTGCGAGCCGAGCTGTACGGCCTGCACGCCGTGCTCCGGCTGCACAACACCCAGGAGGAGGAGGGCGTCTACAGCCTGCTGCCCCCGGAGGAATCGGGGGTGGCCGCCCGGGGCCGCTGAGTCGGTGCCGGGCCTCGCCCGGGTCGATCCGCAGCAGCGGCGCTCGCCGCCGACGCGCCGGTGGTGCTCAGGCGCCGGTGAGCCGGTCCGCCAGACCTCCCCGCTGCCACTGCTCGCGCAGCCACGGGCTGTGGTGCTCGGGGGCCGCGGCGAGCAGCGCCGGCAGGTCCTCCAGCGCGACCCACCGCAGGTCGTCGACCTCGTCCGGGTTCGGGGCCGGCTCGCTGGTCAGCCGCGCGGTGAAGACGGGGCAGAACTCGTTCTCCATGGTGCCGTCCGGCATGGCGGCGGTGTAGCGGAAGTCCGGCAGCACCGAGGTGACGTCGGTGACCGTGGCGCCCAGCTCGTGCTCGGCCCGGCGGGCGATGGCGGCCGGGAAGTCCTCACCGGGCTGGGGGTGGCCGCAGAAGGCGTTGGTCCACAGGCCGGGGAAGGTCTGCTTGACGGCGGCGCGGCGGGTGAGCAGGACACTCGCGGCGGAGTCGTCCAGGACCCAGCACGAGAACGCCAGGTGCAGGGGCGTCGCCCGGTGGTGGACCATCCGCTTGAGCGCGGTGCCGCAGGGTTTGAGGTCCTCGTCCAGCAGGACGACGAGTTCGTCGGGCGTGGCGGTGAGGGCCGGAGCCGTCTCGGGAGCTGTCACGCAGTCGTTCCGTCCGTTCGTCCGGGAGGGAGCGCGCCGGTGCGTCGCTCCGCTGCCCGCACCGTAAGGGCGCCGGCGGCGGGGACGCCACAGCGGGTCGCGGGCCCCGCTGCGGCACCTCACGTGCGGCCGACCGTCCGCGCGCTCCGCGTGGCGTCAGGTCGTGAGGACGACCTTCCCACGGGTGTGCCCGCCCGCGACGTGGCGGACCGCCTCGGCGGCGGCCGCCAGCGGATAGGTGCGGTCGAGGACCGGCCGCAGGCCGCCGCCCTCGACGAGTGACGTCAGGTCCGCCAGGGCCTCGGCCCGCACCCGCGAGTACAGCGACACCAGCCGGTGGCCGGCGAGGGGCGAGCGGGCCGCGGCCAGCAGCTGCCGGTCGAAGCCGCCGAACAGCCGCCCGCCGGCGCCCTCGCCCCCGACGAAGACGACGGTGCCGCCGGGCACCGCGGCACGCCGGAGCTCCCGGGTGGCGCGATTGCCGGCGGTGTCGACGACGACGTCGTGCACCGGACCCCGGGCGAGGACGTCCTCGCGGGCGTAGTCGACGACGTCGTCGGCGCCGAGGGAGCGCACGAGGTCCGCCTTGCCGGCACTGCACACGCCCGTGACGACCGCTCCCTCGCGCTTCGCCACCTGGACGGCGAAGCACCCCACGCCGCCGCCGGCCCCGAGGACCAGGACGCGTTGCCCGGGCCGGACCCGCCCGGCGCCGCGCACGGCGTCCAGCGCGGTCGTCGCCGAGATCGGCATCGCGGCGGCCTCGGCGAAGGTCAGGGCCGCCGGCTTGCGGGCAAGGGTGGCGACCGGCGCGACGGTGTACTCGGCGAAGCTGCCCCGGCCGTTGCCGTACACCTCGTCCCCGGGGGCGAACCCGGTCACCCGGTCGCCGACCGCCTCGACGACGCCCGCCAGGTCGAGCCCCGGGACGACCTGGCGGGGGCGGCGCAGCCCGAAGCCCAGGCGGCCCAGCCACGGCAACCCCGTCACGTGGTGCCACACCCCGGGGTCGACGCCGGCCGCCCGGACCCGGACCAGCACCTCGCCCGGGCCGGGGCGCGGAGTGTCGACGTCGTCGAGGCGGAGGTCGTCGGGGGTGCCGTAGGCGTGGTTGACGATCGCCTTCACGGGGTCTCCTCGGGGGGTGGCGGGACGGGGTAGTGGAAGACGTCGGTGAGCGGGACGCCGAGGGCGGCCGCGATCTGGAACGCGGTCTCCAGGGAGGGGGAGTAGCGGCCCTGCTCGATGGCGATGACGGTCTGGCGGGTCATGCCGATCCGGCGGGCGAGCTCGGCCTGGGTCATCTCGCCGCGGGCGAAGCGCAGCGCGCGGATGGAGTTCGTGACCCTCGTCGGCTTCACCACGCCGGGAACCCCCGGCGGTAGGCGGCGATGCGGGCCATCGAGCCGAGCGCGCCGGACAGCGCGAAGCACAGGTAGACGGCGTTGGCGATCCAGAAGTGGTCCCACTCGGCCATCGCCATGACGAGGGCCGCGAGGGCGCCGATGACGACCAGGGAGTTCCCGACGTGGTCGCCGAACCGTCCGATCTCCCGGTCGCGCTGGTCGAGCCGGGCGTCGTCGCGCCTCGCGGCGAGACTCACGGCGATGTGGAGGACCGCGGACACGAGGATCGCCCCCGAGACCGTCCCGATCATCGCCAGGACGTAGGGCGCGTCCACCAGCTGGCCGTTCCCGGCAGCCCGCAGGACCACGGCGGCGTAGACGGCGTAGGAGATCACGGTGACGACGAGCATGATCCACGCTCGCTTCTCCTCGACGGCCATCTCGAACCTCCATGTAAAGGATTGCTGACCTCGCGACAGTAAAGTCTCTCTGACGTAGTGTCAAAGAAGCATGACATCCGCCTGCCCGTCCGACCCCCGTGCCAGGGTGCGCCGGTGACGACGGACGCCGCGGCGGCGGGACCGGCGAGGTGGGCGGTCGGGCTGCTGTTCCTCGCCAACGGGGCGGCCATCGCCAACGTGGTCCCGCGCTACCCGGACCTCGTCGACCGGCTCGGGCTCACCCCGGACCGAGCTCGGCGCCGCCGTCGGGGCCTACGGCTTGGGAGCACTGGTCCTCGGCGTGGTCGCGGCTCCGCTCGTCCACCGGTTCGGTTCGGCGCGGGTGGCGGTCGCCGCGGTGGTGGCGGCCGGGGCCGTGCTGGGGTTCATCGGCCTTGCCGGCACCTGGGCGGTCCTGGCCGCGGCCCTGCTCGTGGCCGGCATGGTGGACGCGGTCGCCGACGTCGCCGAGAACACCCACGGGCTGCGGGTGGAGCGGCTGCTCGGCCGCTCGGTGCTCAACACCATGCACGCCCTGTGGAGCGTCGGCGCGGTCCTCGGCGGGCTCGCGGGCAGCGCCGCGGCCGCGTGGCAGGTGCCGCTCCCCTGGCACCTCGCGGTGGCCGGGGCGCTGCTGGCGGGACTGGGGGTCGCGGCGTCCCGGTTCCTGCTGCCCGGCCCCGACCGGGGGCCCCGGGAGCCGTCCCCGCCGCCCGGGGAGCCCGCCGGGCCACCGGCGCTGCTGCGGATGCTGCCGGTCGCGGTGGCCCTCGGCGTGGTGGCCGCGGCGGCTCAGGTGGCCGAGGAGGCGGCGGCCACCTGGAGTGCCCTCTACCTGCGCGAGGACCTGCTGGCGGGCGCGGGGGTCGCGGGCCTCGGGTTCGTCGCGCTGCAGGCGGCGCAGACGGTGGGGCGGCTGCTCGGCGACCCGGCCGTGACCCGGTGGGGGGACCGCGCGGTGGCGCGCGCCGGCGCGGCCCTGGCGGGAGTCGCGATGGCCGCCGCCCTGCTGGTGCCGGACCGGGCGGGGGTGGCGGGCACGGTCCTCGCGTTCGCCGCCGTCGGGCTCGGCATCGGCACGATCATCCCGTCGGCGATGCGGCGGGCGGACGCCCTGCCGGGACTGCGGGCGGGGACCGGGCTCACGCTGGTCAGCACCGTGCTTCGGGTCCTCGTGGCCGTCTCGCCGGTGGTCCTGGGCGTGGTCGCGGACGCGGCGGGGGAGCGGGTCGCCCTCGCCGCGGTGCCCGTGGGAGCCCTGGTGGTCGTGCTGCTGGCGGGGATCCTGCCGGGTCGGGCGAGGTGAGCCGGAAGGCGCCGTGCAGCGGATCCGACAGGTCGGTCGAGCTCACGTGGCCGACCCTCCATCGGTGATCCGGACGCCCAGGTCAGCCAGCAACGCCTCGCCGAGGGCCGGCACCTGGTCGGCCGAGATCTCGGCACCGCGCAGCCGATGGGCCCCGAGGACGCCCCGGATGTCCGATCCGTGGAGGCGCAGGCCCCGCAGCCGGGCCCCGCTGACGTCGGCCTCCGTCAGATCGCAGCCGAGGAAGGCGCAACCGGACCCGTCCATCTCGTAGAAGTCGGCGCCGCGCAGTGACGAACCCTCGGCGAGCAGGTGCGACGCGGTCGCCATCCGGAACAGCGAGAGGTCGGCCCGGCAGTCCACGATCCGGACATCGGTGAGGTCGGCTCCGGAGAAGGACGTCCCGCTGAGCCGGCAGCCGATGAGGACGACGCGGCGCAGCTCGGCGTCCTCCAGCACGGCGCCGGACAGGTCGCAGCGGTCGATGTGGACGTCCTGGGCGCGCAGGCCGGTGAGGCGTCGCCCGCGCAGCTCGGCCCCGACCCACCGACACCCGTCGAGCCGCAGATCGGCGAGATGCCCCGGCAGATCGACGCCCGGGCCGAGGACGACACCGTCCACGTGGTCACCGGAGCGCACCGCGACCGGGGCCGGGGCCAGGTCCGCCGGGAGCTCGGGCGGGTCCGGCTCGAGCTTCGTCCGGGGAGCACGCCGCGGCATGGCGACGACGCTACCCGGCGGACGCTGTGCCGACGGCCGCTGCTCCAGTGGGTCGTGGTGGCGCGACGGCCATGTGCCCGGGTCGCCGTGGCGCTTGACCCGGCCGATTGGACCTGCCTATACGCCATGGTGACTCCCGCTCCCGGACCCCCGTCGACACCTGCCCGCGAGACCTTCCTCGGACTGCTCCGCCGGCGCCCGTCCTTCCGGTACCTCTGGTTCGCCCGGGCCGTCTCCGGTCTCGGGTCGGCGATCAGCTCGGTCGTCCTGCCCGTGCTGACCTACCGCCTCACCGGGGAGCCCCTGCTGGTGTCGCTCGTGGTGGCGTCCGGGACGCTGCCGTACCTCGTGCTCGGGCTGCCGGCGGGCGCCTGGGCCGACCCGCGTCGATCGCCGCCGACTGATGATCATCGCTGACGCCCTGAGTGCTGCGGTCCTCCTGAGCGTGGTGCTCACCTCGTCGCTCGGTGCCCTGACCGCCGGGCACCTGGTCGCGGCGGCCCTGGTGACGGCCGGCCTCGGCGTGTTCTTCGACGCCGGCGCCTACGGCCTGCTGCCTGCGGTGGTCGGCCGGGAGCACATCGCCGTCGCCAACAGCGCGCTCTACGCAGCCGCGACCGCGGTGCGCATCGCCGGCACCGCCACGGCCGGCGTCCTGATCGCCGTGCTGGGGCCGGCGGGGGCACTGGCCGTCGACGCGGTGAGCTTCGCCGCGTCGGCCCTGCTCCTGCGTGCGGTCAGCCACGCGTCGCGGCACCGCCCGGCCGCTGGGCGCCGGGCGGCCCTGGGCGAGTCGATCCGCCAGGGTCTCTGCTTCCTGGTCCGCCACCCGGTGCTCCGGATCATGACCGTGGTCGGGCTGCTGCAGTCCTTCTCGGGCGGCGCCGTCGTCGGCCAGTTCGTGGTGTACGCCGATCGCGCGCTGGGGTTGCCCGCCGACGATCTCCGCGTCGGCCTGCTGTACGCGGCGTGGGCGGTGGGCGGGATCGGCGGCTCCCTGGTGCTGCCCCTGGCTCTTCGCCGAACGGACGCGACGCGGTTCCTGCTGGTCGCCCTGCCGCTCGGCACAGGGCTGGGGCTCGGCGTCGTGCTGAGCCGGTACTGGGCACTCGCCCTGGTGACGGTCGCCGCGTGGGGGACCGTCTACCTGTCGGTGCTGGTGAACACCTTGAACCACACCCAGGCTGTCACTCCGGCGCCGTTGCAGGGCAGGGTGAACACCACGCGCCGGATGCTCTCCTCCGGGCTCGGCGTACCCCTGGGCGCGATGCTCGCCGGCGCCGTCACCACGCAGTGGGGCGTCCGCTGGGGCATGTCGACCGCCGTGCTCGCCGCGGCGGCCGCCGCGGCGCTGGTCTGGGGCCTGCGGCTGACCGGCCGGCTCCCGCGGGACACGGACGACCGGGGACGGCCCTAGGCGGGGGGACCGGCGGCGACGTCCACGACCGTGATGTGGGGGTAGGGAGCAGCGAGCCGGCCGAGGTCGTCCGGATCACCGGTGAGCACGACACCGCCCCCGCCGTCGAGTCTCTGGCCGGGAACTCAGGGCAGTGAGGGACGGGCCAGATATCGGACCCGGCCCCTCACGACGCCCGTCAGATGTCGTAGTACAGCTCGAACTCGTGGGGGTGCGGGCGGAGCCGGATCGGGTCGATCTCGTTGCTCCGCTTCCAGTCGATCCACGTCTCGATGAGGTCCGGCGTGAAGACGTCGCCCTCGGTGAGGTAGTCGTGGTCGGCCTCGAGCGCGTCCAGCACGGCCGGCAGCGAGCCGGGGACCATGGGGATGGACGCGTGCTCCTCGGGCGGCAGCTCGTAGAGGTCCTTGTCGACCGGCTCCGGCGGCTCGATCCGGTTCCGGATCCCGTCGAGGCCGGCCATGAGCATCGCGGAGAACGCGAGGTACGGGTTGCTCGACGGGTCCGGCACCCGGAACTCCACACGCTTGGCCTTCGGTGACGTCCCGGTCACCGGGATCCGGACGCAGGCCGACCGGTTGCGCTGGGAGTAGACGAGGTTGACGGGCGCCTCGAAGCCGGGGACCAGGCGGTGGTAGCTGTTGACCGTCGGGTTGGTGAACGCCAGCAGGCTGGGGGCGTGGGCCAGCAGGCCGCCGATGTACCAGCGGGCCATGTCGGACAGGCCCGCGTACCCCGTCTCGTCGAAGAACAGCGGGTCGCCGTCCTTCCACAGCGACTGGTGGGTGTGCATGCCCGAGCCGTTGTCGCCGAACAGGGGCTTCGGCATGAACGTCGCCGTCTTGCCCGCCGCCCAGGCGACGTTCTTCACGACGTACTTGAAGGCCATGAGCCAGTCGCCGGCGTGCAGCAGGGTGTTGAAGCGGTAGTTGATCTCGGCCTGGCCGGCGGTGCCGACCTCGTGGTGGGCGCGCTCGACCGGGATGCCCATGACGCCGAGCGTCTTGACCATCTGGTCGCGCAGGTCGGCGTAGTGGTCGGTCGGCGGGACCGGGAAGTAGCCGCCCTTGTACCGGGTCTTGTAGCCGCGGTTGCCGCCCTCCTCGACCCGGCCGGTGTTCCACTGGCCCTCGACGGAGTCGATGAAGTAGTAGCCCGCGCGCTGGCTGGTCTCGAAGCGGACGTCGTCGAAGACGTAGAACTCGGCCTCCGGCCCGAAGTACGCGGTGTCGGCGACCCCGGAGCCGGCGAGGAACGCCTCGGCCTTGCGGGCCACCTGGCGCGGGTCGCGGCTGTACGGCTCGCTGGTGAACGGGTCGACGATCGAGTGGGTGATGACCAGGGTCTTCTCGGCGCGGAAGGGGTCCACGAACGCGGTCTCGGCGTCCGGCATGAGCTTCATGTCGGACTCGTGGATCGCCTGGAACCCCCGGATGGAGGAACCGTCGAACATCTGGCCGTTCTCGAAGGCGTCGGCCGTGAACGAGGACGCGGGGATCGTGAAGTGCTGCATGATGCCGGGCAGGTCGCAGAACCGGACGTCGACGAAGGCGACGCCCTCGTCGGCGATGTACTTCAGCACCTCGTCGGGTGTCGTGAACATCCGCGCTCCTCTCGTGGGGTGGCGGTGACGCTACCGGGGCGGCCGACGACCAGGCCGCCGGGTCGTGACCTGATCCGGGGGGAACCTAGGCAACCTCCGTGTCGTCGTCGTGACCCCCGTGTTGCAGGCACGTGACGCCGGCCGGGACGCGCTGGGTAGCGTGCCGGGTGTGACGACCGCGGCCGGGGACGACCGGCGGGCGCGCGGCCTGCTGCTGCGCCGGATCGGGGCGCTGGCGCTCGACTGGGCGGCGTCGCTGGCGGTCGCGGCGCTGCTGCCGTGGGACGGCCCGCTGCTGCCGCTCGTGGTCTTCGCCGTCGTGCAGGTGGTCCTCGTGGGCACGGTGGGCCACTCCCTCGGCCACCGGCTGCTCGGGCTGCACGTCCAGCGGGCGGGCGGCGGCGACGCCGGGCCGGTGGCCGCGCTGGTCCGCACCGCCCTCCTGGTCGCGGTGATCCCGGCGCTCGTCTCCGGTGAGGACGGCCGCGGCCTGCACGACCGGGCGGCCGGCACCGAGATCGTCCGGTTCCGCGACCGGGCGCGGGGGCGCTGACCCGGACCGGGCGGCCGGCCCGGGGGTCGGGCCCGCCGGGACGGGAGCGGCTCCGGGGTCAGCGGCCGCGGACGGCCTTGCGGTCGGGGCGCATCCGGAACGGGTCGATGCCCTGCGGCACCGGGGGCCGGTTGGACCTCAGCGCCTGCATCCGCCGGCCGACGGCCGAGACCTCGCCGCCCGTCAGGGCCTTCGGGAGCCGGCGCATCCGCCGCACCAGCTTGCGCAGGGGCACCTGCTCGGGGGTGTTGCCGACGTGCAGGACGTGCACCGGCACCCCCGACACCACCCGGGCGTGGCGCTTCTTCTCCGACTCGGCGATCCGCAGCACCCGGGGCAGCGGCCCCTCGGTGACGAGGACGACCCCCGGCCGGCCGACCGCGCGGAACACCATGTCCCGGGTGCGCGGGTCGACGTGGACCGGTTCCTGCTCGATCCACCAGCCGCGCTTGATCTGCTGCAGGGCGAAGGTCGTGGCCCCGGCCTGGCCCTCGAGCTGGGTGAACACGGCCCGGTCGGCGACCCTCGCGAGCACGATGAGGGCCACCATCGCGCCCAGCACCACGGCGAGCACGGCGCTGATGACGATCCACAGCACGCTGCGCCCGCCGAACAGGTACGACAGCCCGAACGAGGCACCGGCGGCCCCGACGAACGCCAGCGCCATCCACAGCGGCGTCCGCCGGTGGTACCGGTAGGAGATCCGGTAGACCTGCCAGATCTGCTGGTACCAGCGCGGCTTGCGGGCGGGCGTCGACCCCGCCGCCGCGGTGCTCCGGTCGCGGGCCATGCCCCGAGGATAGGCGCCGGCGGGGACCCCCCGGCGGCTCGGCCCGCGACTACGCCGGCGTTCCCGCCCGCAGCTCGTCGAGCAGGGCGTCCAGCGGGCCCTCGGCGTTGACCCACCGCCGCTCCGGCCGCCAGCCGAGCCGGTCGTTCACCGCCAGCATGTGGGCGTTCTCGTCCGCGTTCCAGGTGTGCAGGTGCCGCAGCGCCGGTTCCCGCTCCGCCAGGCGCAACGCCATGGTCGCCTTGAGGAGCAGCCCGAGCCGGTGCCCGCGGTGCGCCCGGACCACGCCGGTGTCCCACTGCTCGCCGCGGTCGTGGCCCGGCCAGGCGGCGATGTCGGTGAAACCCGCGATCTCCCCGGTCGGCGGGTGGACGGCGACGACGACGTGGTGGCGCAGGCCCGCGGCGGCGATGAAGTCGTCCCGCCGGTGGACCGCCTCGTCGCCGGTCGGCGGGTGCTCCCAGGTGCTCTCGCCGAGCGGGGCGTCCTCCATGGCGGCCAGCGCGACGCCGAGCGCGGCGACCCGGTCGGCCGGGGTGCGGCCCTCCCAGGCGACGATCTCGTAGCCGGCGGCGGGCCCGGCCGCCTCGTCGCGGGCGGCCCGGGCCCGGTCCAGGGTGTCCGGGGTGGACTCCCACGCCGACACCCGCTCGACTTGGTTGCGGCGCAGGGACCGCAGCCGCCCCGCCGCGGCGCCGCCCGGACCGTCCTGCGGCCACGTCATCTCGACGGTGATGCGCCCGCGGTCGGCGGCGGCGGCGGTCGCGGCGGTCAGCAGACGCCGGCCGTGACCCCGGCCCCGCTCCCCGGGGAGCACGTAGGCCTCGACCGACGCCCGGTCGAGGTTGGCGTCCAGCGGCAGCTCGGCGAACGCGGTGCCGACGCCGGGGACGACGGCGACGACGGTCTCCTGACCGGGCGCCCATCCGGCCCGGATGAGCGCGACCACGCCCTCGACCGGACCCAGCGCCAGCAGGGTCGTCAGGCCCTCGTGCCGCGCCACGGCCAGCAGGATGCGCGCGGACTCGCGCAGCAGGTCGTCGGGCGCGACCGCGCCCTCGTGGACGTCGATGCCGCTCACCGTCCCATCCTGGCCCCTCCGGCCGGGTCGGTCCTGGTGTCCCTCGTCGGGACGGTGGTCGTCGTGGCCCTGCTGGTGCTGCTGTTCTGAGCGCGCCCGGCGTCAGATCGCCGCCGCCCGCGCCTCGACCGCCTGCCGGTACAGCCGCCCCGCCCGGTACGACGACCGGACCAGGGGCCCCGACATCACCCCGGCGAACCCGGTCTCCCGCGCCTCGGCGTCCAGCTCGACGAACTCCTCCGGCCTCACCCACCGCTCGACCGGGTGGTGCCGGGGGGTCGGCCGCAGGTACTGGGTGATCGTCACGAGGTCGCAGCCGGCCGCGTGGAGGTCCCGCAGCGCCTGCGACACCTCCTCGCGGGTCTCGCCCATCCCCAGGATGAGGTTCGACTTCGTCACCAGGCCGGCCGCGCGGCCCTGGGACAGCACGTCGAGCGAGCGGTCGTAGCGGAACGCCGGTCGGATCCGCTTGAAGATCCGGGGGACGGTCTCGACGTTGTGGGCGAAGACCTCCGGCGCCGCCCCGAAGACCTGACCCAGCAGCTCCGGGTTCCCGGAGAAGTCGGGGACGAGGATCTCCACCCCGGTGTCGGGGTTCAGCGCGTGGATCCGCCGGACGGTCTCCGCGTAGAGCCAGGCCCCCTCGTCCGGCAGGTCGTCGCGGGCGACCCCGGTCACCGTGGCGTAGCGCAGCCCCATGGTCCGCACCGACTCGGCGACCCGGCGCGGCTCGTCGCGGTCCAGCGGCTCGGGACGGCCGGTGTCGATCTGGCAGAAGTCGCAGCGCCGCGTGCACTGGGAGCCGCCGATGAGGAACGTCGCCTCCCGGTCCTCCCAGCACTCGAAGATGTTGGGGCAGGCGGCCTCCTGGCAGACGGTGTGCAGGCCCTCGCGCCTCACCAGGCCGGCGAGCTCGGTGTACTCGGGGCCCATCCGCGCCCGGGTCTTGATCCACCCGGGCTTGCGCTCGACGGGGACCTCGGCGTTGCGGGCCTCGATCCTCAGCATCCGGCGGCCGTCCGGGGCGAGCGTCACCCCACCACGGTACGTCGCCGGGCCCGGGGCGGCCGACGGCGGTCGCCCCGGCCCGCCCGCCGGGCGCGGGGGCGTCGGCCGATAACGTCGGGGCCATGGAGCTCCGCGTGTTCACCGAGCCCCAGCAGGGCGCGAGCTACGACGACCTGCTCTCCGTGGCGCGGACCGCGGAGGAGTGCGGCTACGGGGCCTTCTTCCGCAGCGACCACTACCTGGCGATGGGCGACGGCGACGGCCTCCCCGGGCCCACCGACGCGTGGGTCACCCTGGCCGGACTGGCTCGGGAGACCTCGACCATCCGGCTCGGCACCCTCGTCACCGCCGCGACGTTCCGGCTCCCCGGCCCGCTGGCGGTCGCCGTGGCCCAGGTCGACGCGATGAGCGGGGGCCGGGTCGAGTTCGGCCTCGGCACCGGGTGGTTCGAGGCCGAGCACACCGCCTACGGGATCCCGTTCCCGCCGCTCGGCGAGCGCTTCGAGCGGGTGACCGAACAGCTGGAGATCCTCACCGGCCTGTGGTCGACCCCGGCGGGGCGGACGTTCTCGTTCCGGGGGAGCCACTACGCGCTCGCCGACTCGCCCGCCCTGCCCAAGCCGGTCCAGTCCCCGCTGCCGGTGATCGTCGGCGGGGGAGGGGGCCGGCGGACCCCCGCGCTGGCCGCCCGCTTCGCCACCGAGTTCAACATGCCCTTCGCCTCGGCGGACGCGACCGCCGAGCAGTTCGGCCGGGTGCGGGCGGCCTGCGAGGCGGCGGGCCGGGACCCGGGCACCATGACGTTGTCCGTGGCGCTCGTCGTGTGCGTCGGGGAGGACGAGGCGGCGGTCGCCCGGCGGGCGGCCGCGATCGGCCGGGAGCCGGCCGAGCTGCGCGAGAACGGGGTGGCCGGGACGCCCGCCGAGGCCGTCGAGACGGTCCGGCGCTTTGCCGACGCCGGCGCGGAACGGATCTACCTCCAGGTCCTCGACCTCTCCGACCTCGACCACCTCCGCCTCGTGGCCGACCAGGTCGCCCCTCACCTGCCCTGACCACCCACCCCCCGTGCCGACGACCGGCAGAAGTGACCTCGTGCGGGGGGCCGCCGAGCGGCAGAAGTGACCTCGTGCGAGTGGGGGCCGGTCACGTGAGGAGGGTGGTGAGGGCCTCGACGACGCGGGTGCGGACGGCGGGCAGGGCGTCCGACACGGTCACCGGGCGTCCCAGCTCAGCCGTCAGGGACGTGACGCCGGCGTCGGTGATGCCGCAGGGCACCACCCCGGCCGCCCACGACAGGTCGCAGTCGCAGTTGAGCGAGAACCCGTGCATGGTCACCCCCCGTTCGACCCGGATCCCGATGGCCGCGACCTTGCGGTCCGGCCGGGCCCCGCCGGGTCCGTCGCCGCGGACCCACACCCCGGAACGGCCGTCCACGCGCTCCGTCGCCAGGCCCAGGTCGGCGCAGGCGGTGATGAGCGCGCCCTCGAGCCGCCGCACGTAGTCGACGACGTCCAGCGGCTGCGGGAGGCGCACGATCGGGTACCCGACCAGCTGGCCCGGCCCGTGCCAGGTGATCCGCCCCCCGCGGTCCACGTCCACGACGGGCGTGCCGTCCACGGGGCGCTCCCACGGCTCGGTCCGCCGGCCCGCGGTGTACACGGCCTCGTGCTCGAGGAGCAGCACCCGGCCCCGCGCCCCCCCGGCCACCTCGTCCAGCTCGTCCCGCTGCCGCTGCCATGCCGCGTGGTAAGGGACGAGGCCGGGCAGCTCCACCGGGTCGACGGCGGGGTCGACGGCGGGGTCGACGGCGCCCGCCGCGGGAGGTCGCGCCTGGGCGAGATCGGCCGCGGTCACGGGACCGAGTATGCGACAGTTGGCGCTCGTGATCACCACTGAGGGGGGAGCCGGCGCGACCTCGTCCCCGCCGGCTCGACCGCGCACCCGACGCCTCGTGGCCGTATGCGCGGCCGCGCTCGTGGGCTGGGTCGTCCTGGGGGCCGTCGGCGGGACTTACCAGGAGCGCCTCGCCGAGGTCCAGGAGAACGACGCCGCCAGCTTCCTGCCGGACGACGTCGAGTCGACCACGGTCAACGAGCTGTCCGAGGACTTCGCCGGCAGCGACACCTTCCCCGCCTTCCTGGTGGTCGAGTCCCAGGACGGGCCGCTGACGCCGGAGCAGCTGGCGGCGGTCGAGGCCTTCGCCGCGTCGGTCCCGGACCTGCCGGTCCCGGTGGGGGAGGCCGACGACTCCCCGGACCGGCCGGCCGGCGACCCGGACGACCTCACGGTCGGCGACTTCCTCGCCGAGGCCCCCCCGGGGGCCCCCGCGGTGCCCGTGCAGCCGGCCGAGGACGGCGAGGCGGTCCTCGGCCTCGTGAACCTGGCCGCGGACCCCCTGGGCGACGCGCTGGCGGACGGCGCCGACCCGGTCCAGGCCGCGGTCGAGGCGATCCGCGCCGCCGACGACGACCTGGGCGACGGCCTCGACTCCTACGTCGCGGGACCGGCGGCCACCGTGGCCGACTTCGGCGAGGCGTTCGGCGGCATCGACGGCCTGCTGCTCGGCGTCGCCCTCACCGCGGTCCTCGTCATCCTCGTCATCGTCTACCGCAGCCCGCTGCTGCCGGTCATCGTCATCGTGTCGGCCGTCTTCGCCCTGTCGGCGGCGTCCATCACCGTCTTCTACCTCGCCGACGCCGACCTCGTGCAGCTCAACGGGCAGGCGCAGGGCATCCTCTTCATCCTCGTCGTCGGGGCGACCGTCGACTACGCGCTGCTCCTGACCGCCCGCTACCGCGAGGAGCTGCGGGGCCACGACGACCGCTTCGCGGCGATGCGCCGGGCGTGGCGACGGTCCCTGGAGCCGATCATCGCCTCGGGCGCCACGGTGATCCTCGGCCTGCTGTGCCTGCTGCTGTCGCAACTGGGGTCGAACCGCGCCCTCGGGCCGGTCGCCGCCACCGGCATCGTCTTCTCGATGCTGTCGGCGCTGACGTTCCTGCCGGCGATGCTGCTGCTCCCGCTGCCGGTCCTCGTGGTCGTCGTGGCCGGCACCGGGGCGGGGCTCGGCGCGGGACTGTCGGCCGTCACCGGGGGACCGGTCGCCGTGGGGGCCGCGGTCGGCGGGCTGGCCGGGGTCGCGATCGCCGCCGTCGTCGCCGCCCGGCTGGTGCACCGCCGCCGCGACCGGTCCCGGCACGGGGACGCCGTCGAGGCCGGCCGGTGGGTGTTCTGGCCCGGCGTCCCCCACGTCGGCAGCCCGGGCACGGAGACCGCCGGGGTCTGGTCGCGCGTGGCGAGGGCCGTCGGGCGCCGGCCCCGGCGCACGTGGGTCGTCGTCGTGCTGGTCCTCGCGGGGCTGGCGGCCGTGGCGCCGACGTTCCGGGGCGACGGGACGGCGCAGAGCGACACCTTCCTCACCGAGGTCGAGTCCGTGACCGGCCAGGAGGCGCTGGCCCGGCACTTCCCGGCCGGCTCCGACAGCCCGGCGCTCGTCGTCGTCCCGCAGGCGGTGGCCGAGGAGGCGCTGGCGGTCGTGACGGCGCGGGAGGGGGTGCAGACGGCCTCCCTCACCGCGGTCCCGCCCGGGGGCGAGCCGGTGGTCGTCGACGGCCAGGTGCGGATCGAGGCGATCCTGGCCGATCCCTCCGACAGCATCGCCGCCGAGGAGACGGTCGGCGCACTGCGCGAGGACCTCGACGCCGTGTCCGCCGACGCCCTGGTCGGGGGCCAGACCGCGATCCAGCTCGACGTCCTCGAGACCTCGCAGGCCGACCTCGTCCGGATCGTGCCCGCCGTGCTCCTCGTGATCCTCGTGGTGCTGGCGCTGCTGCTGCGCTCCGTCGTGGCACCCCTGCTCATCGTGGCCGCCAACGTCCTGTCCTTCGCCGCCACCATCGGCGTCGCGGCGGTGGTCTTCAACGAGGTCCTGCGGTTCCCGGGGTCGGACCCGGCGGTCGTGCTGTTCGGCTTCGTCTTCCTGGTCGCCCTGGGCATCGACTACTCGATCTTCCTGATGACCCGGGTCCGCGAGGAGTCGGCCCGCCGGGGCACCCGCCCGGGCATGCTCGTCGGTCTCGCGGTGACCGGCGGCGTCATCACGTCCGCCGGGATCGTGCTGGCCACGACCTTCGCCGCGCTCGCGGTGCTGCCGATCCTGTTCCTTGCCCAGATCGCCTTCATCGTGGCGTTCGGGGTGCTGCTCGACACGTTCGTGGTCCGGTCCCTGCTGCTGCCCGCCCTGGGCCACGACATCGGCCGCGGGATCTGGTGGCCGCACCGGCTGGCCCGCGAGCCGCAGGTCCCGCGCGACCGCGCCGGCGGCCTCGGCGGGGACCCGGCCGGCGGGGACGGCGACCGGGCCGGCGCGGGGGCCGCCGTCAGCTGACCGGGGCGGGCGCCACGGGCGCGACGGCGGCCAGCGCGGCGAGCACGACCAGCAGGGGCACCTCGACCCCGGGTCCCAGCACGTCCCCGGTGAGGCCGCCGAGGCGGTGCCGGGCGGCGAACCCCAGTCCCGCACCGACCGCCAGCGCCGCGACGGCGGCCGCCACGGCCACGGGGCCCAGTACCGCTCCGGCCGCGGCGGCGGCGGCCGCCGCGCCCAGGCCCACGGGCCGGGGGACCGCGCCGATGACCAGGGCCCCGAGCCCCGTGGTCCGCGCGGGCCGGAACCAGCCGGTGCACAGCAGCGGCACGGCGGCCCGGGAGACCGCCCACGCCCAGGCGACGACGAGCACCGTCCCGGGGCCGTGGGCGGCGGCCAGCGTCCCGACCGACGCCGCCTGGGCGAGGAGGACGAGCACCAGGACCGCGGCCCCGACCGGGCCGACGTCGCCGCGCCGCATGACCTCCAGCGCCCGGTCCCGGTCCCCGTGGGCCGCCGCCCCCCACCCGTCCGCTGTGTCCGCCAGGCCGTCGAGGTGGAGGAACCGGGTGGCCAGTGCCCCCGCCGCGACGGTGAGCGCCCCGACGACGAGGCCGGGCAGCCCGGCGGTGGAGCCGAGCCCGGCGGCAGCGCCGGCGGCGCCCCCGACCAGCAGCCCGGCCAGGGGCGCTGCGGCCATGGCGACGCCCGCCCGGGACCGGTCCACCCGGCGGGGCGCACCGACCGGCAGGACGGTGAGGGTGCCGAGGCACAACCGGGCGGCGTCGCCGGCGATCGCCCGCAGCTCGCGCACCCGCCGGCCACTCCTCTCATTCCCCACCGGGCGTCGCCGCTCCTCCCGGGGGACCCGGCTCCGGCACGAGGGCCGTGACGTCGGCCAGCGCGGCCATCTCGCGGGTGACGGTCACCGCCGACCGCAGCACCGGGAGCGCGAGCAGCGCCCCGGTTCCCTCGCCGAGGCGGAGCCCGAGATCGAGGACGGGCCGCAGGCCCAGCGCGGCCAGGGCCGCGCGGTGGGCGGGTTCGGGGGAGCGGTGGCCGGCGGCGAACCAGGCGGTGCAGCCGGGTGCCGCGGACTCCGCGACCAGGGCCGCGGCGCCGCTGACCACGCCGTCGAGCAGGACGGGGGTGCGCCGCCGGGCCGCCTGGACGCAGAGGGCGGCCATGGCCGCCAGGTCGGC
>JBHJOJ010000120.1:0-10462 GCA_050329835.1 Kineosporiaceae bacterium
CCGCAGCGCCGCGGCCCGCCGTCCCGGCACCGTCGGCTGCCGCGCCGCCATCACCCGGTTCGACACCCCAGGAGGGTGCGTCGGGCGCGCTGGCGTCGGCCGCGCCGGGACCGGCAGCGTCGGGACCGGGCGAGGTCGCGACCCCGTCGCCGGGCTCCGGCGGGATCACGGTCGAGGCGATGCGGCGCTCGTGGGACGCGGTGCTCGACGAACTCCGGGGGATCAAGCGGTTCACGTGGACCCTCGTCAGCCAGGAGGCCCAGGTCCTCGCCGTCGACGCCCAGACCCTGACGCTCGGGTTCGCGAAGCCGGGCCTGGTCGAGACCTTCACCAACCGCGGGCAGGGGGCGGTGGTGCGGGAGGCGCTGCTGCGGGCCACGGGCGTCGACCGCACGGTGGTGGCGAGCGTCGACCGGCGCGCCGGCGCGGGGGACGGTCCCGGCCCGGGGTCCCCCGCCGGGGGGCCTCGGTCCCGGCCCGGGAACTCGCCGCCCTCGACCCGCTCACCCGCCCCGTCCGGTCCGTCCGAACCTCCGGAACCACCGGAACCGCCCGACGTGCCCGAGCCGCCGGAGGACGTCGAGCCGCCGCGGGTCGCCGGCGCCCCCCGGACCGGTCCGGACACCGCGGCCGATGTCGACGGGGCGGCACTGGTCCGGCGCCTGCTCGGCGCCCAGGTGATCGAGGAGACGCCCGGCGGCTGAGTCGCCCGCGACCCGGCCGCATGTGCCCGCGGGCATCGGGGCGGGACGTACCCTCCACGGGTGAGCGAGGCCGGCTACGACGGCGCGGTCGCCGACCTCATCGGCGAGCTGGGACGCCTGCCCGGGGTGGGGCCCAAGTCCGCCCAGCGCATCGCGTTCCACCTGCTCGCCGCGGACTCCGAGGACGTCGAGCGGCTCGTCGAGGCGCTCACCGAGGTCAAGCGCCGGGTCCGCTTCTGCGACCGGTGCGGCAACGTCGCCGAGGACGTGCTGTGCCGGATCTGCCGGGACGCCCGCCGGGACGGCTCGGTGGTGTGCGTGGTGGAGGAGCCGAAGGACGTGGTCGCCATCGAGCGGACCCGCGAGTACCGGGGGCTTTACCACGTGCTGGGCGGCGCCATCAGCCCGATCGACGGCGTCGGGCCCGACGACCTGCGGATCGCCCAACTCATGCGCCGCCTCGCCGGCGCCCCGGACGAGGCGGAGATCACCGAGGTGATCATCGCCACCGACCCCAACATCGAGGGCGAGGCCACCGCCACCTACCTGGCCCGGCTCATCCGCCCGCTGGAGATGCGGGTGACGAGGCTGGCCAGCGGGTTGCCGGTGGGTGGCGACCTCGAGTACGCGGACGAGGTCACCCTCGGCCGGGCGTTCGAGGGCCGGCGGCTGCTCGACGCCTGACCGCCCCTGCCGACGGGTCAGCAGTGTGCCGGTCCCAGGACGTCCCGGTCGGCGAGGACGAGGACCGTGCCGCAGACGCACCGCCAGTAGCTCACGATCCCCAGCGAGGTGACGTGAGAGGACAGGAGTCGGCGGCCGTCCCGATCACTCCAACCGCAGGTCGGGCACGCGGCCCGGGACGAGTGAGGGCTGCGGTCGCTCGGCATGCCGACAGCCTGGTGTAATGACATTGTGCATTTCAACACTTACGGTGGGCTGGCGGCGTCGCTCGCCGCGGAGCTCGTCGGCCTCGCCCACCGGCCGACACCGCCGGACCCCCCGGAGGTGTCGGAGCTGCTCGCCCGCCACCAGGTTCGCGAGCACGACCTGACCCGCCGGGACGTCGGGGCCCTGCTGGACTGGGCGTGCCGGGTGGCACCGGTGTTCGGCGAGCGCGACATGCCCGCCCAGATCGAGCGGATCAACATCCTGCTCGCCGAATCGACCGCGCGGCCCTACGTCTCGACCCACGACGGGCAGCCGCCGCACCTGCACTTCGCCGACGAGCACGACCCCGTCGTCGACCGGGTCCGGGCCCAGACCTCGGCGGGCCTGGCCTTCATCGTCTGCAACGAGGGAGGTCACCGCCTCGGCCGCTGCCGCCGGGACGGCTGCGAGCGGGTCTACGTCGACGTCAGCAAGGCGGGGCGACGCGTCTTCTGTTCCGTCGGTTGCGCCAACCGCGAGAACGTGGCGCGCCACCGGCGGCGTTCCCGGCCCTGAACCCCGGCACGCACGGCTCCGTACCCTGGCGCCATGAGTCGCCCGCGCCGGCAACGGGTCGGTCCGCCGGGCCTCGCCCCGGCGTCCGCCGCCGTGATCCTCGCGGTGGTCCTGGTGGCCTGTGGGGACGACGGCACGCCCGCGGCCGCCCCCCCGACCGGCCCGGTCGCGACCGACCAGATCGTCGCCGCCGGGACGTACGACCGTCACGCCCGGGTCACCGGCCGGTTCAGGTGGCCCTGACGAATCGCGGGACGGAGCCCGTCGAGGTGGTGCGGTTCCAGGTCCGCCACCCCATGTTCGCCACCGTGCCGCCGGAGGACCGGGAGTCCGTCCTGCGCCCAGGCGGAACCGCGGTCCGGCCGCTGCCGTTCGGCGAGCCCCGGTGCGAGGTGGCCGGCGACAGGGGTGCCGTCGTCGTGCTCGGCGTCCGGCGCGGTGCCGGGTCGGACGGGATGGTGACCGAGGTCACGGTGCCCATGGCCGAGGGGCAGCCCGGACTGGCGGCCTGGCATGCCACCGCCTGCACCGTCGCCGAAGTCGGCGAGACCGCGCGGTTCGGGCTGGGGCCGGAATCCGCCGTCGAGCAGGACGGCACGCGGTTGCGCACGACGCTGCGGGCGGAGCGACGGGGTCCCGGCGAGATCGCCGTCACGGACGTGGGGAACAGCATCCTCTTCTCGGTCGCCCCGGCGGCCGGTCAGCCAGTCCTCACGCTGCCGCAGCGGCGTGACGCGGCGGCCACCGAGGTCGTGCTCACGGTGGCCCGCTGCGACGTGCACGCGCTCATCGAGAGCAAGACCAGTTTCACGTTCCCGCTGTCCGTGGCCGTCGGTGACGGTGACCCCGTCGCCGTGCCCGTCACGGCCGACGACGGGGTGCGCGCGGCGATGCAGGCGATGCTCGAGGACGTCTGCGACATCGAGTGACCGGTGCGGTCGAACCGTCAGCCGGTCGCCGCTACCGCTGCCGCCAGGGACAGCAGCCCTGTGACGAGCAGGACGGCGCCCGTGCCCGACCCGGCCAGGGCGCTCACCGCCACTCCGCGTGCCCGCGCCAGCAGGACCGCGGCGACGACCCACACCGGGATCGCCACCCCCGGGACCACGAGGGCGGGGAAGTCGAGGATCGCGGCCAGGGGGAGGAAGTGCACTCCGACGACGAAGGCGATCCAGGCGCTGATGAACTCCGCCCGTCGGAGCGCGGCGAGGACCCCGGCTCCCGCACCGGCGAGGGCGAACTCGATCCCGACGACGATGCCGAACCGCGGCGCGGAGACCGCGTCGAGGGCGGTCCCCGTGGACCAGAGCCGCCAGGTGAGCACCCCGCCGGCCAGGCAGAGGGCGCTGGCCGCCACCATGAGCACGACGAGCGGGCGCTGCCAGCTGTGAGGCGGGTCCTCCCGGGCCCAGCCGAACCACGAGACGGCGAAGAAGCCGAAGACGGTGGCCGTCGCTGCCATGTCCCGGGCGTAGTCACTCATCCCGGCTCCGGGCAGGGACCGCACCTCACCGACTCCGGAGGGATCGGCACCATGCGAACGATCCTAGGGCGGTTCCCCGCCGCGTCCGTTACCTCCGTGTGACCTAGCTAGACTCCGCCCGGGCAGTCCGCAGCCAGGAGGTGCGCCCGCATGGGCCTCATCGTGCAGAAGTACGGCGGCTCGAGCGTCAGCGACGCCGAGGCCGTCACGCGGGTGGCCCGTCGCATCGTCCGCGCCCGCGACGCCGGGTACCAGGTGTGCGTCGTCGTGTCGGCCATGGGCGACACCACGGACGACCTCATCGACCTCGCCCAGCGCGTGACGCCCCACCCGCCCGGCCGGGAGCTCGACATGCTCCTCACCGCCGGCGAGCGGATCAGCATGGCGCTGCTCGCCATGGCGATCGCCCACCTCGGCCACGAGGCGCGCTCGTTCACCGGCAGCCAGGCCGGCGTCATCACCGACTCCGTCCACGGCAGGGCGCGCATCATCGACGTGACCCCGGGGCGGATCCGGGCGGCGCTCGACGACGGGGCCGTCGCCATCGTCGCCGGCTTCCAGGGCGTCAGCCAGGACACGAAGGACGTCACGACGCTCGGCCGCGGCGGCTCCGACACCACGGCGGTCGCGCTGGCCGCGGCCCTCGGCGCCGACGCCTGCGAGATCTACACCGACGTCGACGGCGTGTTCACCGCCGACCCGAGGATCGTCCCGACCGCGCGCCGGATCGCCCGGATCTCCAGCGAGGAGATGCTCGAGATGGCCGCCAGCGGCGCCAAGGTGCTGCACCTGCGCTGCGTGGAGTACGCCCGCCGCTACGGCGTCCCCGTCCACGTCCGCTCGTCGTTCTCCGACCGTCCCGGGAGCTGGGTGGTCGACGACCACGCGGGCGTCCCGCCCGGCCTGCTCGACCCCCCCGACGGATCGGACCCCGCCGACGTCCCCGCCCCCGGGGCCGCCCCCC
Organism: Kineosporiaceae bacterium; assembly: GCA_050329835.1. Taxonomy (GTDB): domain Bacteria; phylum Actinomycetota; class Actinomycetes; order Actinomycetales; family JBBAYJ01; genus JANNOG01. The sequence goes on from JBHJOJ010000120.1 coordinate 4,598, forward strand.
AGGAGGACCCCTTGGAACAGCCGATCATCTCCGGTGTCGCCCACGACCGCAGCGAGGCCAAGATCACGGTCGTCGGAGTGCCGGACGTGCCGGGCAAGGCGGCCGCGATCTTCGAGGCGGTCGCCGACGCCGGCGTCAACATCGACATGATCGTCCAGAACGTGTCGGCCGGCGGGTCGGGCCGCACGGACGTCTCGTTCACGCTGCCGAAGAGCGACGGCCAGGCCGCCATGTCGTCGCTGCAGCAGCGCCAGGCCGCCGTCGGATACGAGGGTCTCATCTACAACGACCAGATCGGCAAGGTCAGCATGGTCGGCGCGGGAATGCGCTCGCACCCGGGGGTGTCCGCCCGGTTCTTCACGGCCCTCTCCGAGGCGGGGGTCAACATCGAGATGATCTCGACGTCCGAGATCCGGATCTCGGTGGTGACCCGGGCCGAGGACCTCGACACCGCGGTGCGGGCCGTGCACTCGGCGTTCGATCTGGACGCCGACAGCGTCGAGGCCGTCGTCTACGCCGGGACCGGCCGGTGAGCCGCCGCCCGACCCTCGCGGTCGTCGGGGCGACCGGGGCCGTCGGCACCGTGATGCTCGACATCCTCAGCCAGCGGGAGGACATCTGGGGCGAGATCCGCCTCGTGGCCTCCGCCCGCTCGGCCGGCCGGCGGCTCACCGTCCGCGGCGAGGAGGTCGAGGTCAAGGCCCTCGCCCCGGGCGTCTTCGACGGCGTCGACGTCGCGATGTTCGATGTCCCGGACGAGATCTCCGCGGACTGGGCGCCGGTCGCCGTGTCGCGCGGCGCGGTGGTGGTCGACAACTCGGGCGCCTTCCGGATGGACCCGGAGGTGCCACTGGTGGTCCCGGAGGTCAACGGCCACCTCGTCCGCCAGCGCCCGAAGGGGATCATCGCGAACCCCAACTGCACGACGCTGACCATGATGGACGTCCTCGGGTCCCTGCACCGGCGGTGGCAGCTGACGGCGATCGTGGTCGCCTCCTACCAGGCGGCGTCCGGGGCCGGGCAGGTCGGCGCCGACCGGCTGCGCCGCGAGCTCGACGTCGTCGCCGGGGACCACTCCCTCGGCACCCGGGCCGGCGACGTCCGCCGCGCCATCATGGACAAGCTCGGGGACGAGCCGTCGCCCTTCCCGGCGCCGCTGGCGCTCAACGTCGTGCCGTGGGCCGGCAGCCTCCGGGACGACGGGTGGAGCAGCGAGGAGCTCAAGGTCCGCAACGAGTCCCGGAAGATCCTCGGGATCCCGGACCTCAAGGTGTCGGCCACCTGCGTCCGGGTCCCGGTCGTCACGACGCACTCCCTCGCCGTGCACGCTGCCTTCGCCACCGACATCGACGTGGACGAGGCCCGCGACCTGCTCGTCGAGGCGGCGCACGTGGTCGTGGTGGACGACCCGGCCGAGGCCGACTTCCCGACCCCGATCGACGCCACCGGCATCGACCCGACCTTCGTGGGCCGGCTCCGGCAGGCGCTGGACTTCCCGAACACGCTCGACCTGTTCGTGTCGGGGGACAACCTGCGGAAGGGCGCCGCCCTCAACACCGCCCAGATCGCCGAGCTGGTCGCCGCCGACCTCGTGTCGGTGTGAGCCGGCGCGACGCGGCCGCCCGGGCCGCCGGGCTGGTGCTCGCGTCCGGGGGGGCCGTCGCGGCGTGGTCGCTGGCCGAGGCGGCGTCGTACCGGGTGCGCCGGGTCGCGGTGCCGCCGCTGAGCGGGCCGGGTGCGGCGCCGGCGGTACCGCTGCGGGTGCTCCACCTGTCCGACCTCCACCTCGCGCCCTGGCAGCGGCGCAAACGCGCCTGGCTGCGGGGCCTGGCCGCGCTGGAGCCGGACCTCACCGTGGTCACCGGCGACTTCCTCGGTCACCGCGACGCGGTGCCGGTGGCGCTGGAGGCCCTCGACGGGCTGCTCGACCGGCCCGGGGCGTTCGTGCTCGGCAGCAACGACTACGTGGCACCGAGGTTCGCCAACCCGCTGCGTTACCTCGCCGGCCCGACCGCACGGCGGCACCAGGACTGGTCGGATCGCGAGAAGCTGCCGACCGGCGAGCTGGTGTCGGGGTTGACCGCGCGGGGGTGGGTGGACCTCGACAACCGGCGGGGCAGCGTGCGGGCCGGCGGGGTCGAGGTCGACCTGGTCGGCGTCGACGACCCGCACCACGGGCTGGACCGGATGCCCGCCCCGGCGCCGGTCCCCGACGGCGCGGCGCTGCGGCTGGGAGTGGCCCATGCGCCCTACCGCCGGGTGCTCGACGCCATGACGGCCGACGGGGCCGGGCTGGTGCTCGCGGGGCACACCCACGGCGGGCAGGTCTGCGTGCCGGGGTGGGGGGCGCTGGTGACGAACTGCGACCTGGACCCCCGGTACGCCCAGGGACTGTTCGCCTGGTCGGTGCGCGACGGCGACGGGTGGGAGCGGCGGTCGTCGTGGGTCCACGTGACACCCGGCGTCGGCACCAGCCCGTACACCCCGGTCCGGCTGGCGTGCCCACCGGAGGCCTCGCTGCTGCACCTGTCATGATCCGCGAAACGGGAAGACATCGCCCGCGATCGCGCCTCCGCCGACTGACGTCCGGGTCGGCGGAGGCGGGTGTCGGGTGGTGGTCGGGCTGGCGGGATTTGAACCCACGACCTCCTCGACCCGAACGAGGCGCGCTACCAAGCTGCGCTACAGCCCGAGAACCCCCGCAGCATAGCCCACGGGCGGCGTCCCACCGGACCCGCGGTCCTCGCCCCGCCCGCCGTCCTCAGTCGCCGCCGGGCGGCCCGTTGCCACGGCCGTTGCCGTCCCCGGGGCGCGTGATCGAGTCAATGAGGTCGTCGAGGAACCCGCCGCCCCCGCCGCCGGAGAGGAACACGGTGACCGTCGAGCCGGCGGGGGCGGAACCGCCGCCGCCGGGGCTCTGGGCGGCCACCAACCCCTCGGCGACGCCCGAGCCGTTGCGGCGCTCGTCCGAGACCGCCATGGTGAAGCCGGCCTCGGCGAGGCGGGACTCCGCGGTGCTCACCTGGGTGCCGACGACCGACGGCACCCGAACCTGCGGGCCGAAGATGATGTCGCTGCCCGGGTCGTTGAAGGGCGGTGTCGCGATGCCGAGCTCCGAGACGGCCCGCGGCATGAAGGCCTCCCAGGTCGGCACCGCGTACGTCGAGCCGTAGACCGCGGAGCGCTGCTGGCCGTTGATCGGGAACTCCGTGAGCGCGACCGGGGTGGCCGCGGTGTCCCCGATCCACACCACCGCCGCCAGGCTCGGGTTGTAACCGGCGAACCAGGTGTCCTTGAAGCTCTGGGTGGTCCCGGTCTTGCCCGCGATCGGGAAGCCGATGTAGCCGAGTTGCCGGGCGGTGCCCTGCTCGGTCGTCTGCTGCAGGGCGTAGTTGACGCCGCGGGCCACCTCGGGGTCCAGGGCCTGGGTGCAGGCAGGGGCCGGCAGCTCGACCGCCGCGCCGTCCCCGCCGGTGATGGCCGTCACCGACGTCGGCGGGCAGAACAGCCCGTCGGCGGCGAACGCCGCGTACGCCCCCGCCATCGCCAGCGGTGTCACGCTGCCGACGCCCAGCACCATCGAGGGGAACGGCTCGAACTGGCCGCCGCGGTTCGGGGCGACGTCGGTGACGCCGAGCCGCGCGGCGACGTCGCGGATCTCGCAGAGATTCAGCTGCTGGGCCATGCGCAGGTAGGCCGTGTTGACGGACCGGAACGTGGCCTCGAGCACCGAGATGCCGGCGCCGGTGTCGCCCGAGTCGCCGGCGTTCCCGGCTTCGCGCACCTCGCTGGCGGTCTCGACGCAGGTCGCGAAGTCCGCCACGTCGTAGTTCAAGGGCTCGCTGCCGTCGACGCGGGCGCTCAGCGGCCGGCCGCTCTCGAGCCAGCGGGCCAGGACGAACGGCTTGAAGGTCGACCCGGGTTGCACCCCGTTGGCCCCGGCCGAGGTCGAGAAGTTGACCTCGGTGAACTGCTGCCCCTCCTGTTGGCCGTACACGCGGTTCTGCGCCATCGCGAGGATCTGGCCGGTGCCCGGCTGCACCACCGGCATGGCGACGCCGGCGCGGTCGGTCTCGGGCACCTGCGAGCGCACCGCCTCCCACGCGATCTGCTGCATCCGCGGATCGACCGTGGTCGTGATGGTCAGGCCGCCGTTGTAGAGGGCCGCGATGCGCTCCTCCCGGGTCTCCCCGAGGGCGGCGTAGCGATTGGGGGCGCCTTCGACGTCGGGCGCGGTGATCTCCTTGATCACGTGGTCGCAGAAGAAGGCCATGGTGCCCGCGGCCTCACAGCCGTTCGGCCGGCTCTGCGGCGTCACGGTGATCGGTTCGGCGACCGCCGAGTCGAACTGCTCCTGGGTGATCTTCTCCGTTTCGAGCATCCGGGCCAGCACGGTGTTGCGCCGCGACAGGGCCGCCTCCGGGTTGCTCACCGGGTCCAGCTCGTTGGGGCGCTGGACGATGCCGGCCAGCAGGGCCGCCTGGGTCAGCGAGAGGTCCGCCGGGTTCACCTGGAACCAGTACCGGCTGGCCGCGAAGATGCCGTAGGCGGAGCCGCCGCCGTCGCCCCCGCCGCCGAAGTTCGAGATGTTGAGGTACCGCTCGAGGATCTCCTCCTTCGTGAACCGCTCCTCGATGGCGATCGCGTAGCGCGCCTCCAGCAGCTTGCGCTGGTAGCCCTCGATGCCCGAGCTCGCCACGGCGGCGCGCGCGGCCTCCTGGTCGCCCTCCCGCACCGCGTTCTCCAGCAGGACGTTCTTGACGTACTGCTGGGTCAGGGTGGAGGCGCCCTGCTGGCCGCCGCCGAGGACGTTGTTGACCAGGGCGCGTGCCGTGCCGCGGGTGTCGACGCCGCCGTGCTCGTAGAACCGGGAGTCCTCGATCGCGAGGATGGCGTCGATCATGGTCTGGCTGACCGACGACAGCGGGACGACCTCGCGGTTCTGCCGGTAGATCGTGGCGATCGGGCTGCCGTCGGCCGCCGCGATGGTGGTGTACTCCGACAGCGGCGGCTCCTCGATGTCCGTCGGCAGGTCGTCGTAGAAGTCCACCCCGCTGCGGGTGAGGAAGCCCACCGTCGCGGCCCCGGGCAGGAACAGCCCCGAGAACAGCACGCCCGCCGCCACGCACACCACGAGGAAGGCTCCGAGCAGGCCGGCCCCCCGGACGACCTCGTGCAGCACCGATCCGCGACCCCTCACGGCGCACAGGGTAGGCGCCCTTCCTCGGAACGTCTCCGGCCACCCGCAGGGGACCCGCCGCCGCCCTGGATCTCCTCGATGATCCTTTTCGCGGGTCCCCCGATCGGAGGAGGCCGCGCCGACCGATCGGCGGGCCGGAACCGGTCGATCGCCCGCTGCCCGCCGACTCGTCCGCTTCCTAGCGTCGGCCCGTGCCGCAGGGGACTGCGGCCGGGGACGAGGAGGAGTGACGCAGGATGCCGTGGAACGAGGACTGGCCGACCCAGGCGGTGTGCCGGGAGGACCACCCCGACGCGCTGTTCGTCCAGGGTGCCGCCCAGCAGCAGGCAAAGATCGTCTGCTTCCGCTGCCCAGTACGGGCCGAGTGCCTCGCCCACGCCCTCGACACCCGCACCGAGTTCGGGGTGTGGGGCGGCATGACCGAGCGGGAGCGCCGCCAGCTGCTGCGCAACCACTCGCAGGTGCCGTCGTGGCGCGCAGTCTTCCAGTCGGCCATGGAGGAGCAGGAGGCGGCCCCTCCGCTCGCGCCGCCGGCCGCCGCCCACACCGCCCGGCGCCCCGCTCCCCGTCACGCCGTCATGCCCCGCCAGGCCGCCCCGGTCCGCGAGTCCCAGCTCTCCGCCTGACCCGAGGACCCCCGCCCCGCCCCGCCCCCGCCCCGCCCC
>JBHJOJ010000121.1:0-2018 GCA_050329835.1 Kineosporiaceae bacterium
GACCCGGCGGCGCCCGGCGGCCCGGCGGGGACGTGCCGGGCGGCCCGGTCCAGGTACCGCCCCGCCCACACCACCGGGTGGGCGGACGCCGGCGGTTCGCGCAGCGCGGCGTCCAGCACGGCCGAGACCGCGATCGCGGCGACCCGTGCTGCCGACAGGCGCGCCACTGACCGCGCCGGGGTGGCCGGCCGCCGGGTCAGCGCCACTCGTCGCGGACCGGGACGACCGCGGGCCCGTCGGCGGTGTCGACCAGCCGGACCCGCGCCTCGTACACCTTGCGCAACAGCTCCGGGGTCAGCACGTGCCCCGGCGGTCCGTCCGCGGCCACCTGCCCGCCGTCCAGCAGGACCAGCCGGTCGGCGTACTGGCCGGCGAGCGTGAGGTCGTGCATGGCGGCGACGACGGTCAGCCCCTCCTCGCCGCGCAGCCGGTCGACGAGATCGAGGACCGCCTGCTGGTGCCCGATGTCGAGGGCGCTCGTCGGCTCGTCCAGCAGCAGCACCGCGGGGCGCTGGACGACCGCCCGGGCCAGCACCACCCGTTGCAGTTCCCCGCCGGACAGCTCCGCCGCCGGGCGCGCCGCGAGGTCGGTGAGCGCCAGCCGGTCGAGGACCGCCCCGACCGCTGCCCGGTCCCGCGGCGACTCCGGCGCCCACGGGGACAGGTGCGGGGCCAGGCCGAGCAGGACGTAGTCCCGCACCGCCAGGCCCGGCGGCACGACGGGCCGCTGCGGCACGAGTGCGACGCGGCGGGCCATGGCGCGTCGCCGCGCGCGCCGGGGGTCGAGACCGGCGACGCCGACCTCGCCCCGGACGGTGGCCTCGCCGCGGTGGAGCAGACCGGCGAGCAGGTGGAGCAGGGTCGTCTTGCCCGACCCGTTGGGGCCGATGAGGCCGACCCACTCCCCCGCCCCCACCCCGAGGTCGACCCCGGCGAGCACCTCGGCGTCGCGGCGCCGCACGTGCAGGCGGGAGACCCGGACGGCGGTCACAGCATGCCCCCGCGGGCCCGGCGCAGCACGACGAGGAAGAACGGTGCCCCGACGAAGGCGGTGACGACGCCGACCGGGACCTCGGCCGGGGACAGCGCGGTCCGGGCCCCGACGTCGGCGAGCACCAGGAACGCCGCTCCCAGCAGCATCGACATCGGCAGCAGCAGGCGGTGCCCGACCCCGAACAGCAGTCGCACGGCGTGCGGGACCACGATCCCGACGAAGCCGATGAGCCCGGAGACGCTCACCACCGCGGCCGTCCCCAGGGTGGCGGCGACGACCAGCACCAGCCGGACCCGGGTGGGCGCTACCCCGAGGCTCGCGGCCTCGACGTCGCCGACGGCCATGACGTCCAGCGCCCGGCGGTGCAGCAGGATCACCGCGACCGCGACGGCGACGAAGGGGGCCACCGTCTGCACCTCCGACCAGCCGTCCGTCGACAGCTGGCCGAGCAGCCAGGCGTACACCGACCGGATGGTGTCGTCGTAGCGCTGCTGCACGAAGGTCTGCCCGGCGTTGGCGAACGCGGCCACCGCCACCCCGGCGAGCACGATGACCCCGGCCGACCGCGCCCCCCCGACCCCGCTGCCGAGGGCGTACGTGGCGGCCACCCCGGCGAGCCCGCCGACGAAGGCGGCCAGCGGCAGCCCGACCGGGCCCAGCGCCCCGCCCGAGACGATGGCCAGGGTGGCGCCGAGACCGGCGCCGCTGGAGACGCCCAGCAGGTACGGATCGGCCAGCGGGTTGCGGAAGACGCCCTGGTAGGCGGCACCGGCGAGGGCCAGCATGCCGCCGACGACGGCCCCGAGGACCACCCGGGGCAGCCGGATCTGCCACAGCACCTGACGCTGCTGCTCCGTGAGGTCGCTGGTCACCGGGATCCCGGGGACCGCGCCCACCAGCTCGGCGAGGACGGCGCGGACGCCCAGCCCGGCCGGGCCGACCAGGGTGGCGGCGAGCATCGCGCCCGCGAGCGCACCCGCGGCGGCGAGCACGAGCAGCGCCCGCCGGCCGGGGACGGGCCGCC
>JBHJOJ010000122.1:0-4951 GCA_050329835.1 Kineosporiaceae bacterium
CCCGCCGGCGCGGGGCCGCCGTCGGGGCGGTGCGGACTGGCCAGGGCCACGCCCGCCACAGTAACGAAGGCCCGCCTCACCTCACCCGGGCTCGGCTCGGCATGATGCGGACCGTGCGAGGACGTCGGCGACCGTGGTGGTGGGTGGTCGCGGCGCTGGTGACCGTCGCGGCCGTGGCCGTCGCGCTCGCCGCGACGGACGTCCGGACGCTGCGCCTGGCGGTGGCGGGCCTGATCGGGGACCCGGTGGTGCTCGCGGGCGGGTCGGCGCTCTACGGCCTGGGTTTCCTGGTCCGGTCGTGGGCCTGGTCCCGCCTCGTGCCGGGCCTGGGCGTCGGTCACGCGTGGGCGGCGGTGCACGTGTCGTTGCTCGGCAACCACGTGCTCCCGCTGCGCCTGGGGGAACCGTTGCGGGTGCTGTCGGCCGTGCGACGGGCCGGGGTGGGGGTCGGTGCGGCCACGGCCTCGACGGTGACGCTGCGGTCGGCCGACGTCGTCGCCCTCCTGGGGCTCGCGGCCGGCGCCGGGGCGTGGGTGCTCCACGACGCGCCGGCAGCGGTCCGCCCGCCCGGAGGCGCGGTCTGGCCGGTCGTGGCGCTGGCGACGGCGGGTCTGCTGCTGCTGGCCGGAGGCCTGGTGGGGATCCGGCTGGTGCGCCGGGGCGCGGCCCGGCGCGGTGCCGGGGCCCCGGTGCGCTGGCCGGGGGCCGTGACGGTGGCGGCCGTCCTGGCGGGATGGGTGCTGGAGGCCGGCATCGTGTGGGCGGTCGGCCACGCCGCCGGAGTGGACGTGGGGCTCGGCGAGGCCGTCCTCGTCTCGTCGGCGGCCGTCCTCGCCCAGGTGGCAGCGGTCGCGCCGGGCGGATTCGGGACGTACGAGGCCGGTGCCGTGGTCGCCTGGGCGCTGGTCGGCGTCGATCCGGGGACGGGCCTCGCCCTGGCCCTGGTGACGCACGGGGTCGGCACCCTGTACGCGGTCGTGGCCGGCCTGGTCGCCCTCGTCGTCCCGTCGCCGGGCGAGTTCGGCCGCTGGCGCCTGCCCTCGCCGGTCCCGGCCCCCTGGGCCCCCGTCGACAACCCGGCGCCGCCGCCTCCCGGTGCACCGGTGGTCCTCGTCCTGCCCGCCCACGACGAGGCCGCCACGGTGGCCGCCGTCGTCGCCCGGGTCCCGGCGGCCGTGGCCGGTCGCCCCGTGCACGTCCTCGTCGTGGACGACGGCTCCGCGGACGCCACGGCGGAGGAGGCGAACGCCGCCGGGGCCGAGGTGGTGCGGCACCCGGTGAACCGCGGTCTGGGCGCGGCGGTGCGCACCGGCTTCGCCCGGGCGCTCGAGCTGGCCCCGGCGGCCGTCGCCTTCTGCGACGCGGACGGCGAGTACGCGCCCGAGGAGCTCGGCTCGGTCGTGGGCCCCGTGCTCGAGGGACGTGCCGACTACGTCGTGGGGTCGCGGTTCGCGGGGCGGATCCACCGGATGCACCCGCACCGTCGGCTCGGCAACCGGGTGCTGACCGCCTGGGTCCGCTGGACCGCCCGGCGACGGGACCTCACCGACGGCCAGAGCGGCTACCGGGCGCTGTCCCTGCCCGCGGTGCGCGACGCCGAGATCGTCCACGACTACAACTACGCCCAGGTCCTCACGCTCGACCTGCTCGGCAAGGGCTACCGGTACGCGGAGGTCCCGATCTCGTACCGGTTCCGCCGGACGGGTCGCTCGTTCGTGCGGCTCGGCCGGTACCTCTCGCGGGTCGTGCCGGCCGTGCACCGGGAACTCAACGCGGACCCGGAGGTGCCCCGCGTCGCCACCGGCGCGCCCTCCTGACGCGGCCGACGGCCCGGCTCAGTCCTCGACGACGTGCTCGGCGAACCCGGCTCGGGCGTGGCGCCATCGGGCCTCGTCGAACGTGCCGTCCGCCGCCAGGCAGTCGGTCGCCGCCCACGCCATGGCCAGTGCGTGGTGGGTGTTGTCGTGCGCGAAGAGGCCCTGTCGCCCGAAGGTGAGCAGCCCCGGCTGGGCGTCGACGGCGTCGACCAGGCGCGCCCAGGGCTGCTCGAACCCGACCCGGTACACGGGGTAGGCGTGACGCACCCGTCGGGTGACGACGTCGTGGACAGCGGGCGCCGGGAGCCCGGCTCCGGTGAGGGCGTCGACGACCACGGACCTCACGGCGTCGTCGGGGGCCGACCACACGGCGTCGCCGGGCGAGCAGGGGATCTCGGCGCACAGCACCGTCCGGTCCGTGGGGTCGGGGCCGTCACGGTAGTTCGCGGGCTCGCTGATGCGGGTCACCGGCGTAGCCGGTGACGGCAGGTAGTGGGCGTCGGTGGGGGAGTAGCGGCCCCCTGGGACGACCAGGTAGGCGAGCACCATGGACCGGTAGTCCAGGGCGGGAGCACCCGGCAGGTCGACGCCCGCCGCCGCGAGCAGCCGCGCCAGGACCGTGACCGGGACGGTCGACCAGACCCGCGCGGCGCGCAGGCGCTCGCCGTCGGACGTCGCGACGGACCAGCCGTCGCGCTCCCGGTGCAGGCCGGTCACCGGGCTCGCGAGCCGGATGGTCGCGCCCGCCCCAGCAGCGGCCGCGGCGAGTGCCTCGGCGATCCGGCCGAACCCGCCGGCGGGGTAGAGGAACGTCCGGGAGGCGGCGTCGGCGCTCGCCAGCACCTTGGCGAGCAGGCGGGCGGGGCTCGCGGCGCGGATGCGGCGCCGCGCCTGCTCGCCGCTCAGCTGCTCCGGGTCGACGCCCCAGATCTTGCGGGCGTAGGGGAAGTAGAAGCGCTCGCCCATGGTCCGTCCGAGGCCCGTCGTCACGTGGTCGGCGAACGTCCGGTGGCGGGCGGGGGTGAGGGTGGCCACCGCGGCGTCCACGGCCGCCCGGCCGGCGAATCCGGGCGGGAGGGACCGCACCAGCTGGCCGGCGCGCAGCGGGAAGTCGACCCAGCGCTCCGCCAGCCGGAGCCGTCCGCGTCGCGGTCGGACCTGCAGCTCCTCGCCCAGCAGGTCGCGCAGCACGGCCAGGACCGGGGCCGGCACCGCCGGGTGCAGGCGATGGCTGCCGTGGTCGACCGCCACCCCGGCGACGTCGAAGGACGCCGTGAGTCCGCCGACCCGGTCCCCGCGCTCGAGGACGACGACGCGGTGGCCGGCGCGGGCCAGTCGCAGCGCGGCCCCCAGCCCGGCGGGACCGGCGCCGAGGACCGCGACGTCACAGGTCACGGGGGACACCCTGATCCCCATCGAGGAGATAGGCAAGCCTAAGTTAGGGTCCCCTCATGGGTCGCTCACGTCCCTTGATGAGGTGAGGCAAGCCTAAGTAGCATGCCCCATGCCTGGCTCCCGGGACGCTGCCGTGGTCGCGCGATCGGCGCTCGCGGCCGCCGACTCGATCGTCATCGCGGGCCCGGGGGTCCGGGCGTCGCTGCGCGGCGGTCACGTCGTCACCGACGGGGGACGGCTGGTCCTCGTGCTGTCCGCCGGCCCGGTCCCCTGGGCCCGGCTGCGGGGCGCCTCCGACGGCTCCGAGATCAGCGCGATCCACGTCACCGACGTCGCCCCGCTCGCGGTCCGGGAGCGGGTGCGAGCCCGGGTCACCGTCATGGGCCGGTCGACCCGGCCCGAGCCGGCGGCCCTCGAGGACGACGAGGTCCTGGAGGTGGCCCACCTGGTGCACGCGACGGCCGCACTGCGGGTCTTCCTGCCCGAGGCGGTCGTGGTCGACCACGACGGCGACACCACGTTCCTCACGGCCGACTCCTGGCGTGACGCCCGCCCCGACGTCGTCTGCCCGCACGAGGCCCCGCTGCGCACCCACCTGGTCGAGAGCCACGCCGACGTGCTGGCCGGGCTGGTCGCCCTGCTCGACCGCGACGTCGTGGCCGCCGCCGACCGGGTGGTCCCGCTGGCACTGGACTCCCGGGGCATCGTGTTCCGCGCCGAGTTCCCGGCGTCCCACGTGGACCTGCCGCTGTGGTTCGGCCGGCCGTTGCGTGACCCGTCGGACATGCGCCGGGAGATGCGGTCGCTGCTCTCGTCGGCCGCGGCCGACAGGTAGTCGTCGCGCGGGGGGGCGGGACGTGCTACCAGGGGCCATGTCCCGGCCCCCCGATGGCGAGAGGCCCGAATCGCTCCCTCGTCCCGACCTCCTCGGGCAGGTCGAGCCCGACGAGGCCGCGCTGGCCGACCGAGCGGCCCGTCTCCCCCGGGGGGCGCCCAGGTGACGTTGGCCGGCCTCAGCTGCCGCGCGCTGGTCCGCGGCGGCGTCAGACGCCCTCGGGCACCAGGTCGGCCAGCCGGTCGAACGTCACCAGCAACGGGACGAGCGCCGCGGCCCAGGTCGCGGCCCGCCACGCCACTCGCTGGGGCAACCGCGCGCGCCCACCCCGGCCGGGCCGGGCCGCCATGACCTCCCCGAGTACCCACAGGGCCACCACGAGGACACCGGGCGGGACGAGGGCGGTCCAGGGCACGTCGGGAGCGGGCCGCGTCAGCGCCCCGGCGACGGGGGCCGCGGGCACCGACGCCCCCGGCGGCGGGTCCGCGCCGATCGGCGGATCGACCCGGTGTGCGACGACGACGAGGCGTTCGGCGGCGCTGAAGCGCGGGTGGCAGGTGACGAGGGTGACGGCGTCCAGACCTGGCCGCTGCTCGGTCACGGAGCGGTCGGTGGGGGAGACGACCGCCACCGGCGCCCCGGACGCCGCGGCCACCACCTCGTAGGTGATCGACCCCGACGTCGTCGTCCAGACCACGCGATCACCGAGGCGCATCTCGTCGAGCCGGGCGAACGGGGCGCCCCAGGTCGTGCGGTGGCCAGCGACCACGCTGTTCGCCCCCTCGCCCGGGACCGCCGTCCCGGGGATGCGGCCCGGGCCGCGCTGCAGGTCCTCCCGCGACACCCCGTCGACCACGACCGCGTCGAGCCCGATCCGCTCGATCGTCAGGGTCCCGAGCGGGGC
>JBHJOJ010000123.1:0-6943 GCA_050329835.1 Kineosporiaceae bacterium
CCAGGGACCGCCGGGCGGTCCCGCGGCGACCGCGCCGGCCGCCGCGGCCGCCGGGGCCGGCGTCCTCGCCCGGGAGGTGGCCGATCGCGGGACTCCTCGGTCCGTCGGCGTCCCGGCGAGGGCGGCGTCCATCTCGGCCGCCGAGGCGAACCGGGCCGCGGGGTCCTTCGCCAGCGCCCGCCCGACCAGGGCGTCGAGTTCCTCGCCGACCGCCTCCTCGCCGAGGCCCGCCCGCCGCTCGGCGAGCGAGGGGGGTGCCTGGGTGCTGTGAGCCAGCGCGATCGCCACGGCGGTGTCCCCGCGGAACGGGGGAGTCCCGGCGAGCATCTCGTACAGCACGACGCCGACCGCGTACAGGTCGCTGGCGACCGTCGCCGCCTCGCCCGCCACCCGCTCGGGTGCGAGGTAGGCGACCGTGCCGAGGACGGCGCCGGGCTCCGTGAGCGTCATGCCGCCGGCCGCGGTGGTGGCGATGCCGAAGTCGGTGAGCTTGACGGTGCCGTCCGGCGCGAGCAGGGCGTTGCTCGGCTTGACGTCGCGGTGCAGCAGGCCTCGGGCGTGCGCGGCGCCGAGCCCGGCCAGGATCTGACGGGTCACCTCGACGGCGTCGGTGATCGACAGCGGCCCCCGGTCGGCGATCACCTGGGCCAGGCTCGGCCCGTCCACCAGCTCCATCGCGATGTACGGGGTGGTCCCGTCACCGGTCAGGGGGCCGTCCACGGCGCCGATGTCGAACACCGTGACGACGTTCGGGTGCACGAGCGCCGCGGCGGCACGGGCCTCCCGCAGGAATCGGGCCCGGGCGTGGCTGTCGGGCACCGAGGACTGAAGGATCTTGAGGGCGACCGGCCGGTCCAGCAGCTCGTCGTGGGCGGCGACGACCCGGCCCTGGGCGCCCGCGCCGATGAGGCGGCCCACCCGGAAGCGGCCCGCGACCAGATCCGCGGTGGACTCGGCCATCGGCGAGGGACGCTACGTCACCCGGGCGTCCCCGCACACCTCCGGCTCACCCCGCGACCGGGGCACCGCAACTCGGCGCCGGTCGGCACCCCGGGGGGACGTCGCCGCAGCGGTGGGGTACCTGCTGTCGGACGCCGCCGGTTTCGTGACCGCGCAGCGACTCGCCGTCAACGGGGGACGGACGACGTCCTGAGGACCAGCACGCCGTCCTCGTCCGCCCGCAGCCGGTCGCCCGGCGCCACCGCCGCGAGTCCGCCCGTCGGTCCGCGCCGTCAGGGCGCGACGAGCCCGGCGAGCACCTCGGCGGCCCGGTCGGCGTCCGCGGCGGTGTTGTGGACGTGGAACGACAGCCGCAGCCGCCCGGCGCGGACGCTCGCGACGATCCCCGCCGCGGCCAGCGCCGGCCCGGCGGCGTCGGAGGCGGCGAGACTGACGATCGCCGAGTCCCCCGCGGACACCCCCACTCCGGCACGGAACCGGTCGGCCAGGCCGAGGGCGTGCGCGTGGAGCCGCTCGACCCCGATCGCGGTGAGCAGCTCCAGGGCCGGGGCCTGGCCGCCCCAGCAGTGCCAGGCGGGCGAGACGTCGAACCGCCGGGCGTCCGGGGCCAGGCGGAGCGGACCGCCGTAGATGCTGAGCCACGGGTCCTGCCCCGCGTACCAGCCCGCGGTGTGCGGCGCGAGGTCCGCCGCCGCCGCCGGCGTCACGGCGAGGAAGGCCGTGCCGCGCGGGGCGAGCAGCCACTTGTAGCCGCCGCAGACGGCGTAGTCGACACCGGTGAGGTCGACCGGGAGCCAGCCGGCGGCCTGCGTGACGTCGAGCAGCACCCGGGCGCCCCGGTCCCGGGCGGCGGCCGCGATCGCGGGCACGTCCGCGAGCCGGCCGTCGGCGGACTGCACCGCCGACACGGCGACGACGGCGGTGCGGTCCGTGACGGCTCCGGCCACGTCGGCCAGGGGCACCTCGGTCACCGTGACCCCGCGCGCGGCCTGCGCGAGGAACGGGAACACGATGCTCGTGAACTCCCCGGACGCCGTCACCACCTGGGCACCGTCCGGCACCGAGGCCGCGACGAGGCCCGCGAAGACGCTGACCTGGCTGCCGACGGCGACCCGGTCGGGCGAGGTCCCGACCAGCTCGGCGAACGAGGCCCGGGACGACGACACCGCGGCGTCGTAGCCGGGGGCGTGGGCCCGGCCGGCCCGCCACGCGGCGAGCGCCGCCTCGAGGGCCGCGACGGTGCGCCGCGGCGGCAGGCCCATGGTGGCCGTGTCGAGGTAGGTCCCCTCCGGGGTGAACTCCTCGCGCACCGTGGCGGGCAGCTGGGGCGGGGTCGGCACGAGGGCATCCTGCCGCCGCGACACGCGACGGGCGGTCGGACCGGGCCACCTGCGCCACGGTGGACCGGTGATCGAGGCGATGGCCGCCCCGGGACCGTCGGGAAGCCGTCCGCGACGAGCCCGGCCGGGCGCCGGCCGGCCGGGTGCCGCCGGCGCGAGCGGCTCAGCCGGCCAGGAGCTCCCCGGCTCGGCGGCCCGGCCCCTCCCCGGGCGGCGCCGCGCCGTCCAGCACCTCCGCCACCGCCGCCATGACCTCGTCGACCTCGACGCCCAGCATCGGGTCGCGGTCCCCGGCCGCGTGCTCCGGCGGGTGGTAAAGCGCCCGGTACCGCCGGGCCACGGACAGGGGCCCGCGCTGCACCGGGCTGGTCCGGCCGTGGATGTGGACGCCGGGGACCGCGCAGGCCCCGGCGAGGTGGCCGACCGCCGTGTCCCCCGCCACGACGAGCCGAGAGCCGGCGACCACCGATGTGAGGTCGCCCACCGACCCCGGTGACCGCACGGCGTCGCCGGCGAGTCCGGCCCGGGCCGCCACGTCGCTCGCCAGGTCGTGCTCACCCGGCAGCCCGAGCACCCGGACGTCGAGGCCGCGGGCGGCCAGGGCTCGGGCGACGGCGGCGAACCGGTCGGCCGGCCAGCGCGCCGAGGGCGGCCCGCCCGGGTGCACGAGGACCTGCCCGGCGCCGCTGCGGGGCCGCCCGGCCGGGGCCAGCAGGCCGTCCCGGGGGTCGACGTCGATGTGGAACGACGCCGCGACGACGCGGCACCAGCGCGCGGTCCGGTGCTCGAGCATGGGCCGCTCGCCGCCCTCGCGCAGGGACCAGTGGGGGCCGGGCACCCCCGCCTCGGCGTTCGCCGTCGCGACCAGGCGGCGCGGGCGCTGCTCCAGCAGCAGCCGGTGGCTCTCCGGGCCGGCGTCGGTGAGGTTGACGGCGACGTCCAGCCCGGGCAGCCGGGGCAGGTGCCACGGCCGGGCCGGCACCCACGTGTCGGCCAGCCCCCAGGCCGCCCCGGCGCCCCCCACGCCCGGACGGCCGGCCAGCACCAGGCGGTGGCGCGGCAGCTGGTCCCGGACCGCGCGCAGCGCCGGCACCGCCAGCAGCAGCTCGTCGAGGCCGCCGAGGAGGAGTACGGCACACGTCAGGCCGTCCCGGCGCTCGTCGTCGGTGAGGTCGGACATCGACACGCGCATGTCCAGGATGTTCCCCCGCGTGGCCCGGTCATGCGCGTCGAGAGCCGGGTGCTGCCCGCGGGGTGCTCGCGCGGCGCCCGCCGGTCGGATAGACAACGGGCATGACCGCCGCCGCATCTCCGGGCACCGCATCTCCGGGCACCGCATCCCCGGGCACCGCATCCCCGGGCACCGCGCCCTCGGGCACCGCATCCCCGGGCACCGCCGACATCGGGGTCACCGGGCTGGCGACCATGGGTCGCAACCTCGCCCGCAACCTCGCGCGCCACGGCAGCGTCGTCGCCGTCCACAACCGGACCCCGGCCCGCACCCGCGCCCTGCTCGCCGAGCACGGCGACGAGGGCGTGTTCGTCGCGGCGGAGACCACGGCCGAGCTGGTGGCGGCGCTGCGCCGGCCGCGGGCCGTACTCGTCATGGTGAAGGCGGGGCAGGCCACCGACGCCGTCGTCGACGAGCTCGCGGACCTGCTGGAACCCGGGGACACGGTCATCGACGGCGGCAACGCCCACTACCTCGACACCCGGCGCCGGGAGGCCGCGCTCGCGGCCCGCGGCCTGCGCTTCGTCGGGGCCGGGGTGTCGGGCGGCGAGGAGGGGGCGCTGCTGGGACCCAGCATCATGGTCGGCGGGCCGGCGGAGTCGTACCAGGTCGTGGGCCCCCGGCTGGAGGCGATCGCCGCGGTGGTGGACGGCGTGCCGTGCTGCGCCCACCTGGGACCCGACGGCGCCGGGCACTTCGTCAAGATGGTCCACAACGGCATCGAGTACGCCGACATGCAGCTCATCGCCGAGGCCTACGACCTGCTCCGCCACGTCGGCCGGCTGGAACCGGCCGCCATCGCCGGCGTCTTCCGCGAGTGGGACGCCGGCGAGCTCGACAGCTTCCTCATCGAGATCACGGCCGAGGTCCTGGGGCACGTCGACGGCGCCACCGGGCGGCCGTTCGTCGACGTCGTCGCCGACGCCGCCGAGCAGAAGGGCACCGGGCGGTGGACGGTGCAGACCGCCCTCGACCTCGGGACGCCGGTCTCGGGCATCGCCGAGGCGGTGTTCGCACGTTCGCTGTCCGGCCACGCCGACCTCCGGGCGGCCGCCCGCTCCGCGCTCGGCGCCACCGCCGGTGCTGCCGTCGAGCCGCCGGGCGACGTGCCGGCCTTCGTGGAGGACGTCCGCCGGGCGCTCTACGCCTCGAAGATCGTGTCCTACGCCCAGGGCTTCGACATGCTCCGGGCCGGGTCGCTGGAGTACGGCTGGGACCTCGACCCGGGCACCATCGCGGCCATCTGGCGGGGCGGCTGCATCATCCGGGCGGCCTTCCTCGACCGGATCACCGCGGCCTACCGCGACGACCCCGCGCTGGTGAGCCTGCTGGCGGCACCGGACTTCGCGGGCGCGGTGGCGGGCGCCGACGCCGCGTGGCGCCGCGTGGTCGGCACCGCGGTCGCCGCGGGCGTGCCGACCCCCGGCTTCGCGGCCGCGCTGGCCTCCTACGACGCCGGCCGGCGGGAGCGGCTGCCGGCGGCGCTGGTCCAGGGGCTGCGGGACTTCTTCGGCGCCCACACCTACCGGCGGGTCGACCGCCCCGGCGCCTTTCACGTCCGGTGGGGGGACGAGGGCCGGCCGGAGGTCGAGGCCTGAGAGCCTGTCCTGGGGGTTCTCGGGGTGGGGGTGTGCCGCGGCGTCGGGGCGGGCCGTGCGGTGGGCCGGGTCGTGGGGCGGCGCCCAGGTGGTGTCCCCACGCTATGCAGAACCTACAAGTCCGGGGGCCCGGGCGGCGGCTCAGGCCGAGGGCCCGGACCGCCCGGGTCGTCGCGGGTCAGGACCCTGTCCGGGCACCGCAGGACGGACCCGTCGGGCTGTTCCTGTCCCCAGTGAGGTGTCCTCGTCGCCACCGACGGTCCTCGCCGGAGCCGTCATCAGGCGCTGTGTCCACGGCCGCCACCGGGTCGGTCGGATCCGTTTCCGTCGGTCATGCCGGCCTGGAGTCGCCGGCACGACGACCAGAAGCACGTCGAGAAGCGGCGACCGGCCGCTGCCGACCCACCGCCGGCCCGCGCCGGCCACACCCCGGGCTGTCCGGGCTGTCCGGGCGGTCCGGGCGCTCGGCCTGAGCCGCCGCCCGGGCCCCCGGACTTGTAGGTTCTGCATAGCGTGGGGGACACCACCTGGGCGCCCCACGACCCGGCCCACCGCACGGCCCGCCCCGACGCCGCGGCACACCCCCACCCCGAGAACCCCCGGGACAAGCTTTCGGGCGGGGCGTCGCCCGATCGTGACGGGCCGCCCGGCCCGTTCCCAGGATCCATCCGTCACAATCACCGGGGCGCCGCCCGCCGGGGCGGCCCGCGTGTCACCCGCACGCCGCCCGAAACGCCACCCCGCACGTCCCCCGGAACGGAGAGCGCCGGCGATGAGCAGCAAGTCCGCATCCATGGACCGGTCCAGCCGCGAGGCGAAGCTGGCGGCCATCAAGAAGCAGAACGCGGCGGACAAGCGGCGCCAGCGCATCATCACGATCGTCACCGTCGCGGTCATCGTCGCGCTGGTCGCCGCGGTCGGGATCGCCATCGCCGTGGCCGCCGGGCAGCGGGACCAGCAGTCCGCGGCCGACCCGGCCGGCCTCACGACGGTCGCGAGCGCCGAGGGCGAGGAGGTGCGGGGCTTCGCCGTCGGCCCGGAGGACGCCGACGTCACGCTCACCCTGTTCGAGGACTACATCTGCCCGGCCTGCGGCGCCTTCGAGCAGCAGTCGGGGGATTTCATCAACTCCCTGCCGGACGACGGGGTGCGGGTCGTCTACCACCCGGTCGCGTTCCTCGACCGCCAGAGCCCCGACGAGTACTCCACCCGGACGGCCGGCGCCGTCGCCTGCGTCGCCGACGACGAGACGGACGAGGAGCGGACCGCCTTCAAGGCCTTCAACGACCTGCTGTTCGTCAACCAGCCGGGCGAGGGCAGCGGCCCGACCCCGACCAATGAGCAGCTGGCGGAGTTCGCGGCACAGGCCGGGGCCTCGGAGGAGGCCCAGCAGTGCATCGCCGACGGCGGCTTCGGGGGCTGGGCGGACCGCTCCACGCGGGAGGCCCAGCAGGCCGGTGTGAGCGGGACCCCGACCGTGTGGGTGAACGGCGAGCGGGTCGGGGACGAGGGGACGATCGCGACGACCGAGCAGATGGAGGCCGCCATCGCCGCCGCCCGCGGCGAGGAGGGCGACGGCGGGGCGACCGGGGAGGCCGAGCCCACCGGCTGACGCGCCTGCCGTCCGGGGCGCCGCCGGCGGACCCGGCCGTCCCGGCCCGCCGGCTCAGCGCTCGCTGTCGAGCTGTGCCATGAGCGGCGCGGCGTACCGGTCCCCGGCCGCCGCGCCCGCCGGGACGGCGGCCTCGATCGCCGCGAGGTCGCTCTCGTCGAGCCTCACGGGCACCGCCGCCAGCGCCTCCGCGAGCCGGTCG
>JBHJOJ010000124.1:0-14266 GCA_050329835.1 Kineosporiaceae bacterium
CCGGCACCCCGCCGGTCACCTCGGCGAGGCCGGCGGACGGCTGCAGCCGCTCGCCCGCCGCCGCGGCGGCCTGGGGCGGCAGCGCGGTGGCGACGACCCGTGCGGCCTCGCACCACGGGTGGACCGCGAGCTGGACGGCGACTGCGGCCGCCACCTCGCGGGTCACCGCCGACGACCCGGTGAGCGAGACGACACCCCCGGCGGCCGCGAGGTCGAGAAGCACGTCGCGCCCGCCCGTGTCCCGGCCGATGCCCACCAGGTAGGGCAGCGGGGAGGCCGCCGGCACCGGCCGCCGGGGGAGGTCGGCCGCCGCCAGCCGCCACCGCAGCCCGTCCCCGGCGGGTTCCCAGGGGGCCGGCGGCGACCGGTCGGCGGGGGACAGCCAGAGCTCGATCCCGTCGTCGTCGACGGCGGCCGCGTACACGCCCGGCACGGGACGGCCTGCCTCGGCACAGCGCTGGGCGAGCAGCCGCAGGGCCCGGTCGACGAGCGCGGACCGGTGCTCGTCGGCGGCGAGCCGGAGCGCCACCTCCGTCGCGACGGCCGTCCCGGGGGCGGGCTCCCCGCCGCGGCCGCGCCGGCGGGCCGTCACGAGGGCCGCGACGCTCGCGGCCAGCAGTCCGCCGCCGGCCCAGCTCGCCGGGGAGCCCGTGACCGCGGCCAGGGCGGTCCCGGCCGGGTCGTCGGCGAAACTCTGGAACCAGTTCTCCGTCCCGCCGCGCGCGCCGGTCCCGGGCCCGCCGCCGTGCGGGTCCGGCGGCGGGTCCGGAGCCGGATCGGCCGGCGCG
Source organism: Kineosporiaceae bacterium (assembly GCA_050329835.1). Classification (GTDB taxonomy): domain Bacteria; phylum Actinomycetota; class Actinomycetes; order Actinomycetales; family JBBAYJ01; genus JANNOG01. The sequence goes on from JBHJOJ010000124.1 coordinate 789, forward strand.
TCGGGTGTCCCGGGGTGCGCGGGGGCGGGCTCCGCGGGTGCAGGGGCGGGGAGCCGCTCGACGCCGACGGCGTCCTCGGGCATGACGAGCTGCCAGCCCGGGTGGATGAGCCGGGCGAGCTCGAGGTGCCGACCGTCCGGCTGCTCCCGCCCGGCGTTGAGCGCGTGGATCTCCTGGTAGCGCCGGCCGTCGCCGAGGAAGCGCTCGGCGATGTCCCAGAGGTTGTCGTGGTAGCGACCCTCGGGCGCCTGCACCGTGTACACCCGGAGCCCGGCGAGGGGGTGGGCCGGCGCCGGGTCGGCGGTCGCGGCGGATCCGGGCGCGGAAGGTGCGATGGCCGCGCCGGTGGCCGTCCCCGCGGCCGCCCCGGCCGTCGCGCCGGGGTCGGGCACCGCTGTCGCGACGACCGCGTTCGGCGGCGCCGGCGGTCCGTGGTGGCCGCCGTCGAGTACCGCCGCCCCGGCGCTCGACGCCTGGGCGGCCAGGGCCGACGACAGCAGCACCGCCGCGACGAGGGACCGGGCGAGCCGCTGCGAGGGCCCGGCCAGCGGCACGGCCGGCGCCAGGACACCGCCCCGGACGGCGGCCACCGCCTCGACGACGACTCCCACGACGAACTGCAGCCAGGCCAGCCACACGACGACGGCGAGCACGCCCAGCAGCACGTCGGCGTCGACCGGCCGGGTGAGGTCGGCGCGGTCGGGCAGCGAGGTCGGGACCGGCGGCGGCCCGGCCCACAGGGGCAGCGCCGCCGGCACCCCGACGACCAGGACCGCGAGCACCAGCCCGGCGGCGAGGGCGCGCAGCGGCCGCCGCGGGGGCCGGGCCAGCGTGGGCGCGGCGAACCGCTGTGCCGGGAGCCGGGCCGGGGCGCCGGTCGACCGGCTCGGGGACGCGCTCACGGCGTCGTCGCCTCGGCCGTGGCCGACGCCCTGACCGTGAACTCGCGGTACCCCACGAGCAGGAGGAAGGCCGTCGGGACGGTGTCGGTCACGGTGACGGTGGCGCTCGCGCCCCCGACGCTCACCGCGTACTGGCCGCCGCCGTACCCGCGGGAGGCGAGCAGGGCCGCGGCCGCCCCGCCCGCGTCCGGGCGCAGCCGCACCTCCCCGGTGCTGCGCAGGGCCGTGACGTCGATCCGGTCGGCCGCGGCGCGGGCCGCCTGCTCGGCGTCGTCGGCCACCCGGGCCCGGCCGTTGAGCGCCTGGCCGCCGTCGATCACCAGGCCCGCCGTCAGCAGCAGGGCCCCGGTGACGGCCACGACGAACGCCGTGGCGGCACCGCGGTCGTCACGGTCGTGACGGCCGACACGACCGTCGCGGCCGAAGCAGCGGCACCCGATGCGCAGCGTTCCCCTCATCCCACCCTCCGGTACGTCTCGAGCGGGGCCGCGCTCGTCGCGTCGACCGCGACGCTGCCCGGCAGGCCCAGCAGCCCCAGGTCCGACAGGTCGACCCGGCACACCAGCGCCACCGTGACGACGCCGCCCTCGGTGAAGGAACCGCCCATCACGGGTGCCGTGCAGTCCGCCCCCGGCGGTAGCGTCGCGGCCGCCGCCGTCCGCGCGGCGCCGGCGGCAGCGGGCGCGGACCGTTCGAGGCTCGCGGCGCGGGCCGCCTCCCGCGCTGCCGCCTCGACCTCGCCCTCCACGGCCACGTACCGGGCGAAGGCCGCGACCAGCATGAGGAAGGCGACGAGCAGCGGAGCCAGCAGGACGAGCTCGACGGCCATCGACCCGGTGTCGTGGGGCCGGGACCGTCCCGGTTCCCGGGTGTCAGTCATCGGGGCGGAACACCTCCACGGGGCCGGAGACGCTGACGTCGATCCGTCCCCCGAACCCGGGGACGATCGTCCGGGCGGTCCCGGTCACCTGGGCGGTCACGGTGTCGCCCGCGCCCGCCCGGACGTCCACCGCGGCGCCGTCGAGGAAGCCCCGTCCGACGTCCCGGGCGTACGCCGTGCCGCGGGCCTCGGCGGCGGTGAGGCCGGCGCCGCCGGACGCCCGGGCGGACCGGGCCGCCTCCCGGGCCGCCCCCTGCGCCACCTGGTGGGCGAGGCCCACGGTGCCGAACTGCACGACGAGGAACACGACGAGCATGAGGACCGGGGTGTAGAGGACCAGTTCCAGCGACGAGACGCCCCGGTCCCCGCGGCCCCGGCGGGCTACGGCATCTGGATCTGGTTGGCCGACTGCGTGACCCGCGGGACGATGACGCCCACCACGACCGCCGCCAGGCCGATCACCGCGGCCGTGATGATCACCCATTCCACGAGCGAGGCGCCGCGGTCCGCGGTCGCCGACGCGCGGTGGCGGTGGTGGGCCAGGACGACGAGCAGCGCTCCGAGCGGGGTCGCCGGGCTCGTCAGGGCGGTGAGGCGGTGTCGCGTGGGTCGCATGGGGGTGTCCTTCCGGTCGTGCGGTCGGGTGGGTGCGGGCGGGCGCCGCGGCGGGCGCCCTCACAGGGCCCCGCTTGCGAGGACGTTGGCCAGCGGGGGGTAGATGAGGAAGACCAGGAACCCGGCGCACATGAGGAACTGGGCGAGGAGCATGGTCTGGGAGCGCTCCTGGGCCCTGCCCTCGAGGTCCGCCAGCTCCCGCCGCCGCAGGGTGGCGGCCCGGGCCGCCAGCGAGTCGCGCACCTTGGCGCCGTCGTCGGCCACCAGTCCGAGGGCGGCGGCGAGGTCGACGAGCTCCTCGATGCCCAGCTCCTCGCCCAGGCGGCCGAGGGCCGCCCACGGGGTGGTGCCCTGCAGCCGGGCGTCCTCCAGGGTCCGGGTGATCGCCTGCATCGCCTGGCTGTCCCCGATGCCCGCCGCGGTCGTCAGCGCCTCGGGCACCCCGCGGCCGCCCGCGAGGTTGAGCGCCACGAGGTCCAGGTAGGCACCCACGGTGTGGCGGAAGTCGCTGCGCCGTTCCCTCGCCCTGGTCCGGGCCGAGAGGGTGGGCAGTGCCGCCCCCACCAGCCCGCCCACGGCCAGGGCGGCGACCGGCAGCGTCGTCACCGCACCGCCCCCGGCCACGACCCCCCAGGCGAGGCCGGCGACCCCGAGTGCCACCGCCCCGGCCGCCGCGGTGGTCAGGGACCGGGCCAGGTGGGACTCCAGGGAGTGGCCGGTGATCGCCAGATCCTTGCGGATCCCGTCGAGCGCGATCCCTCGGGAGGCGAGGAGGTCGGCGAGCCCGGCCCCGAGGCGCCGGGCCGTCGCGGACCCGGTGCGGGTGCCCGTCGCCGCGGCGGCCAGCACCGAGTCCCGGCCCCGGCGGCGCCGGGCCAGGTCCAGCCGGGCGAGGGCGACCGGGCCCGAGGGGCCGCGGACGGCGAGGGCGCCGACCGCCATCAGCACGCCGAGGCCGGTCAGCGCGCCCGCCAGCAGCACGGCCGTCATGGGGGACCTCCGTCCGTCGCGGTGGCGAGGAACCGCCCGGGCAGCCGGTACGAGGCGAGGCTGCGGATCCACAGCACCCCGGCCGCGAACAGGGCGAACACGAGGGCGAGGACGAGCTGTCCGGCCGGGGTGCCGTAGGGGGCCACGTAGGCGGGGTTGAACACGGCCAGTCCGACCATGAAGGCCGCCGAGACCGCCAGCACGATCTGGACGCTGCGCCGGGTGCTCCGTCGCCCGGCCGCGATCCGGCGGCGGACCTCCGCCTCCTCGCGGATGGACACCGCGAGCGCCGACAGCACGTCGCGCAGGCCCGGACCCCGGAGCCGGGCGTTCAGCAGCAGCGCGGCCACGACGAGGTCGGTGCCGCTGTCGGAGAGATCGGCCGCGAACCGCCGGAGGGCGTCGGTCAGGGGCACCCTGACCGCGAGCCGGTCCGCCAGGGCCCGCAGCTGCCCCGCCACGACCGGGGGGGCGGCATGCGCAGTGGCCGGGATTGCCTGCTCCAGCCCGACCGCCCCCGCGATCGTGTCGCGCAGCGACTCCGACCAGGCGGCGAGGGCGTCGAGGCGGTCGATGGAGCGCCGCTCCTCGGCCGACCCGCCCACGAGCCGGTCCCACACCATCACCGCCCCGGCCGTCACCGCGGCGGCGACCAGCCACCCGGTGAGCACCAGCACCAGCGCCCCGAGCCCGGCGGCCAGCAGGACCCGACGGGCCGCCGCCCCGGCGGCCCGGCCCGCCCGGGCCCGGGACGCCCCCGGCCGGCGTGGGGTCGCCCGCAGCCCGGCGACGACGGCCAGCAGGCCGAGACCCACCAGGGCGCCCGCGGCGAGGACCGTGGTCAGCGCGAGGTCGACGGCCACGGGGAGCGCCGGGGCGCTCGCCACCGGGCCCGCCGCGCCCGGCAGGCCCGCCGTCACGACCAGCCCCCGGTGGGCAGGAAGCCGTGCTCGACCAGCTCCGGAAGGCAGGCCAGGGGCGCGCCGGCCCGCAGCTCGCCGTCGTCGTCGACGGCCAGGACCTCGCTGGACAGCACCCGGCCGTCGACCCCGTTGACCTCGCGCACGCTCGTCACCCGCCGGCGCAGCCGTCCGCCGCGGGCGAAGTCGTTGCGCCGCTCCACGAAGACGACGAAGTCGATCGCCCCCGCGACGAGCATGGCCGTGGCCTCCTGGGGCAGCCGCTCGACGGACTGGATGGCGTAGGTGGCGATCCGGTTGAAGACCTCGAGGGAGGAGTTGGCGTGGATGGTCGACAGCGAGCCGTCGTTGCCCTGGCTCATGGCGTTGAGCATCGTGACGATCTCGTCGCCGAGGACCTCGCCGACGATCACGCGGCTGGGGTTCATCCGCAGCGACCGGCGGACCAGCTCGGCCATGCCGACAGCGCCGAGGCCCTCCGAGTTCGGCAGCCGCTCCTCGAAGGCGACGACGTTGGGGTGGAGGTCCTCGAACTCGCCGAGCCCGAGCTCGAGGGCCCGCTCGACGGTGATGAGCCGCTCGGGCGGCGGGATCTCGTTGGCCAGGGCCCGGAGCAGGGTGGTCTTGCCGGCGTTCGTCGCCCCGGCGATCATGATGTTCTTCCGGGCGGCGATCGCGGCGGACAGCAGTGACGCCGCCTCCGGCGGCAGCGTCCCGTTGGCCACCAGGTCGTCGAGGCGGACCCGGGAGAGCCGGGCCCGGCGGATGGAGACCGCGGGGCGGGCGCACACGCCCATCACCGCGGACAGCCGGCTGCCGTCGGGCAGCCGGAGGTCGAGCTGGGGGTTCGCGCTGTCGAAGGGGCGGGACGCCAGTCCCGCGTACGACCCCAGCAGCTGGACGAGGTCGACGAGTTCGTCGTCGGAGTCCGCCACGGGTGCGCGGAGCTCCTCGTGGCCGTCGGCGTAGCCGACGAACACCCGGTCGCACCCGTTGATGTCGATGTTCTCGACGTCCGGGTCGTCCAGCAGCGGCTGGAGCCGGCCGACGCCGTAGAGGGCGGCGTGGACCGCGTCGAGCAGCGCCTCCTCCTCGGTCGGCCCGGGCGGCGTGCGCCCGGCCGTGATCTGCGCCCGGGCATGGCGGTCCAGGACCCGGCCGATGACGGCCCGGGCGAACTGGCGCTCGTCCTCGGGGCCCAGCGGCCGGACGCCGTTGGCCGCGTCCTCCTGCCGCTGCCGCGTGAGGACGTCGGCGACCTGCTCGCGCAGCGCCCGGACCAGTGCCTGGTCGACGCCTGCGCCCGTGGGCGCCGCGAGCGTGGGCGGGCTCATGCCACGCGCCACGGGGTGCCGGGGAAGGGGGAGCCGTTGAGGCCGGGGGCGGACTCCGCTGCCTCCGGTGCCCCGGACGCGGCACCCGCGGTCCGCAGGGGGCCGGCCAGGGCCCGGGCCGAGCGCACCAGCGACGACCGGGAGGCGCGGAGCGCGTCCGCGGCGGCCAGGGCGTCGGCGCCGCGCGGGTCCAGGGCGAGCACGCCCAGCACCGCTGCGGGCAGGCCGGCGCCGGCGATGAGGCGGGCGACATCGGTCGCGACCGCCGAGCGCCGGCCCTCGGCGGCGACCAGGACGACGCCGACGGGTCCGGCGAGCGGGCGGGAGGACAGCCACGCCAGCCGGGTCCGCAGGTGGGCCAGGTCGGCCGCGGCGGCCCGCGCGAGGACGACCACCAGGTCGGCGGCGTTCACCACGGGCTCCGCCGGGGACCCGCCGGCCACCCGCCCGCAGTCCGCGAGCACGTCGGTCGGGGACTGCCGCAGCGTCCGGGCCAGGTGCTGCCAGACCGGGCCGATCCCGGCCAGCTGGTCCGGGCCCGACACCCCGGCGAGCACCGGGAGGCCCCCGCCCACGGCCTGGACGTGGTCGGCGACCGGCGCCGCGGCACCGCGGCGCAGCGCGGCGGCGAGGGAGATGAGGCCGGTGTCGGAGTCCAGCGGCTCCCCGCGCGGACCGCGGTAGCGGATCGCCAGGTCGCCGCCGGCGGGGTCGAGGTCGGCCAGCACCGCCGGCTGCGGCCACACCGCCGCCAGGGCGACCCCCGCGGTGGTGACCCCGGGGGACCCCTTCGCCGACAGCAGCGCGATCAGCATGGTCAGCTGCCCCGCTCGAGCAGGACGAGGGAGAAGGAGCCGGCGATCGCCGCGGCCGCGACGTCCGTCGCGTCGGAGGCCGGCACCACCAGCGTGACGAGCTCGTTGCCGTCGCCGGTCGCCGGCGCCGTGAGGGACCCCTCGGCGGGCGGTCCGCCGACCGTCGACACGACCGCGTCCTCCGACACCTCCCGGGGCGGCCCGCCCTCGGGCACGGAGACCACCGAGACCCGGTCGCCCGGCTCCAGCCCCTCGGCCGGCAGGCGTCCCGGTGGCACGGCCAGCCCGACGGCCGCGAGCCCGTCGCCGAGGAACCCGTCGCGCGCGAGCATCGAGGTGTCGAGGAGGCGTCCGGCGGGGATCCCGGCCGCGGCGTAGGTGCCGACCACCTGGTCGGCGGCGGTCGCCCGGATCAGCTCGACCCCGTCGGCCGCCACCGGGGCCTCGGCCAGGTCGTCCTCCGTGATCTGCTGCCCGGCCGCGATGTCGCGGGCGGCGACCAGGACGGGGCTCCGCTCGTCCAGGCGCAGCGCCAGCAGGCCGGCGGACAGCGCGCCGCCGGCGACCAGGAGCAGCCCCAGCGCGACGAGGACGGGTCGCCGTTCCCGCGGCGGGGCGGGGAGGCGGTCGGCACCGCGTCGCGGCACCGGGGATCCGGCCCCGGCGCGCGTCCCTCCGGGAGCGGCGGCGTCCGGACGGGTCCGGACCGCGTCGCCCGCAGGACGGCTTCCCGTGACGGTCATCCGGTTCCTCCGGTCGCGATCGGGTCCGGCGTCCGCCGGCGGTCGAGGGCACGGTAGGCACCGGGAGATCGCTACCTAGCCCTGCGCGCTAGGTAGGGAGGGCAGGCCCGCGCGGGACGGCGGGACGGCGTCCTAGCGTCCGCCGACCGGGCCGGACACGTCCCGGAATCCCGTTCGGGCGGCGAGTGCCGCCCCAGGAAAGGAGATCCCCATGGCCGGTGGCGTCCATGTCGAGCACGAGGCCCTCGCCGCCCAGGCGCAGGCGCTCAGCGCCAGCCACGGCGAGCTCGTGGCGACCCTCAACCGGATCCGGTCCCAGATCCAGGAACTGACGAGCAGCGGTTTCGTCACCGATTCCGCGTCGGGCAGCTTCGCCGAGGCGTCCGAACGGTGGAACTCCGCCGCGACGTCGTGCGTCGACGAGCTCCAGACGATGCGGGAATACCTGAACCGGACCAGCTCGGCGTTCGCCGACGCGGACCAGGCGATGACGGTGCGTATGTAGCGGCTGGCTCTCCGGTCAGCTTCTCGCCGGAGGGTGCGCCGAACGACGAGTGACCACTGCGTGCTGTCACCGATGGTGATGAACCACTCACCCAGGGCGAACGTTGGCCCTGCGCGCCCTGGCCGCGGACGTCCCGGGCGTCCGCTCTGCCGTCCTGGCCACCAGCGACGGCCTGGTCGCCGTCGCGGAGCCGAGTGCCGACGGTGCGGACGAGATCGCGGCCATGACGGCCGCCGTCGTGGCCCGGGCCCAGCAGATCGCGTCCGTGGCGGTCGGCGGCGCTCTCGAGGACTGCAGCATCCGGACGGGCACCGGTGCGGTGTGCCTGGTCTCGGTGACCGACCGGTACGTCCTCGCCCTGGGGGCCAGCGACGGCGTCCCGCTCGGCCTGGTGCTCCGGCAGTGCCGCACCGCGGCGGACGTGCTGGCCACGATCCTCACCGATCGCTTCGAGTCGGTCTAGCCGGACCGGTCCCGCCCGGCGACAGCCCTCCGGCTAGAGGATCTCGGCCTGGATCACCCTGATGTCGTCGGGGCCGTCGTCCCGGCGCCGGCCGAGGATGCGGCCCAGGCGCCACAGCGCGAGACCGGCGGCGATCGCCACCGGCCCCACCAGCAGCAGCAGGACACCGAGCACCACGGCGACCACGGTCAGCCCGGCGCCGGGACTCGTGAGGAACAGCACGGCGACGAGAGCGTGCACCACGGCCAGGGCGAGCAGCAGTCCGCCCCGGCCGCGGGCGGCCAGCCACAGGACGACGTCGACCACCGCGGCGACCGCGAAGCCGATGCCGACGAGCAGGGCCAGCACCTCCGCCGACCGGGTGAGGTTGGCCAGGGCGACGATCCCGGCGACCAGCAGGGCCGCGCCGAGGACGCCCGACAGGGCGCGGTACCACGCCGGCGCCGATCCGGACCGCGCCGCGACCGCGACTCGGGAGACCCCCTCCGACAGCAGCCACAGGCCGAAGGCCAGGCCCAGGACGCCGAAGGCGGCGCTCGGCCGGGCGAGGGCGACGACCCCGAGGACGACCGCGGCGACCCCGCCGAGGACGAGCGCGACCCCGCCGACCGTGGTGAGTGTCCGGGGCGAGGGCTGCGCCATGGCACGACCGTAGGCGGGGGGCGGGGCCGGGACAACGGTCCCGCCCCACCACGGGACGACGTGTGGTGTCAGGTGCGACACCACTGCCGGGGCGCCGCGACCACCGTCCCCGGCCACGTCTGCCTGGTGACCGAGCTCAGGTGTGCGCCGCGCCGGAGCAGGTGCGGCTGCGGCCGTCGATCAGCCCGCGGGAGTCGACTCCTCCGCCGGGGTCGCCGGGCCTGCTCCCTCGTCCTCCGCGCTCTCCTCGGCGCGGCCCGGCTCAGCCTCCTCGCCGTCCTGCCCGTCGGTGGGATCGGCCTCCCCGGCCCCCTCCGCCTCGGCGGCGTCCTCCGCGGCCTGCTCCTCGAACCGGGCGGGGTCGATGGCGTCGACGACCGCGGTCGCGGTCTTGAGCACGCCGACGGAGGTCGGGTGGAAGCGGTGGTCGGACTCCAGCGGCCAGATGTCGGGACCCAGCCCGGTGGTGTCGGCGACGCACAGCGGCACCAGGACGGGGTCGACGTAGGCGAAGTCCCGGCGGTCGGCGCCGTCGGCCAGGATGGCGTTGAGCCGGGAGCGCCAGTCCTCGACGCTGGCGATCTCGGCCTCGGTGAGCGCGCCGCCGCCGTCCGGGAGCCGGGTGTCCTCGCAGGTGAGGCCGGGGGCGAAGGGCTGGTAGGCCCCGACGACGATCACCTGCGGCGCGGCCTCGAGGCCCGCGAGGTCGGCCAGCAGGTCGTCGTAGGAGCGCCGGAAGTCGGCCATCAGGGAGTCGACCGTGGGGGACAGGGCGGACACGTTGCAGCTCGAGACGTAGCAGCTGCCGAGGATCGGGCCCCAGAACACGTCGTTCGGGCCGACCGACACCACGACGACCTCCGGGTCCCGGATCGACTTCAGCACCCCCACCTGGGGCGGGATCTCCCGGCCCTCGATCGACTGGGGCTGCAGCAGGCCCTCCTCGACCGTGGCGCTGAGGCAGGCGAGGTTCTGGGCCCGCCACTGCTCGGTGAGCAGGAGCGTCTCGATCTGGGCGGCGAGGGAGTCGCGGCTGCGCCGGCAGGCGAGGTCGTCGGGCGTGGCGCCGGACACCGGCGGCCCGCCGAGCACCGCGGCGCGGGAGTCGCCGACGACGACCACCTCCACCCCGTCTCGGGGCGCCCCGACCGGCGTCGGGGAGGTGCGCAGCACGTCGTAGTCGAAGACGTCCTCGATGGACTCGACCTCGGCGAGCCGCTGCGAGCCCCAGGCCGCCGACGCCAGCGAGACACCCCACACCACGCCAACAGCGAGCGTCCCGGTGACGGCCCACGCCCCGTACCGGCGCCACGACTCCCGGTGCAGCGGGGGCAGCGCACCGACGAACGACAGCGTCGCCACCGCCGCGACCATGAGCAGCAGCCCGGTCAGGAGCACGGCGGGGGTCCGCAGCAGCGCCCACCGCACGAACGCCTCCACCAGCTCGTTGCCCGCCTCCTCGGGGGCGCCCGGGGTGGTCGCGATCCGGATGAGGTCGTACGGCTGGATCGTGGTGCCGAGGTAGGGCCGGACCGGACCGACCACCTCGACCGCCCGCAGGTCCACCGACTGCCCGAAGCTCTCCAGCTCCCCGGGCCCGGCGACCCCGAAGCCGAGGCCCGGTTGCTGGGCCCCGATCTCGACGTCGACGTCGAGGACCTCGACCTCGTCGGTCGGCCACACCGCGATCACCAGGGCGATGCTGAGCAGCGACAGCACCAGCACACCCGTGCCGGCGGCGAGGACCAGCCCGGCCCGGCGGAGCAGGCGCCGCCCGGCCGGCGGCAGCACCGCGGCCAGTGGTCCGGCCGCTCGCACCCGGTCCTCGGTCGGGGCCGTCATGGTGCCCACTGTGACGGGTCGACCTGTCGGGGTTGCGTCAACCGGGGGAGCCGGCCGGGGCGATCCGTCCCGTCACCGGCTGACGCGACGCACCCCGCCCTTCCGGCCGAGGCCGAACGCGACCCGGTAGACGTCGGGCAGATCCAGGCGACCGTCCTCGCGGCGCGTCATGACCCCGATCTCGATGAGTTCCTCCACGAGGCCGTCGGGATCGAGGGATCTCGGTCCGGTGCGGACGGACGTCTCGCCATCGGCGGGGCCTGGTGCCGTCGACGATCGGGCCAGCCGCCGCTCGACGTCCCCCCAGATCGTGATGACGGCGGACTGCTCGATCGGAACCTGCTGACCGGCGAGTGGCCGGACGAGGGCGTCGACCCACGGCAGGTCCTCGGTGATCTCCTCGACCCGAATCAGCGACGCGTGCTGGACCCCGACCTTGATCGCCTCCCAGTGCAGGGCGTGGTCATGGCCGGCGTGGTGGTCAACGGACTCCGACGCGGCCCGCTGGATGGCGCTGAGGAAACTTCGCGGGCTCGCCTCCTCGTTGCCGTCCATCAAGTGATTGGGCAGCCACGTGTAGGTGGCCCCACGCTTGGGGTTCGGGCCCATGTGAGGTCCGGCGATCGAGGTCACCACCTCCCGCTGATGCTCGCGGTTGCTCCGGACGCGATCCGGCACCGCGACACGACCGGCCGCGGACGCCCACTCGCGGCCGTGGTTCGTTTCCTCGCGGAACTCCTTCGCGTACTCGTGGTCGCTGTTCCCGAGCCGGTGGAACAGCAGGGCGTACAGGCTCATCGGGGTCCACGTGAGCGAGGCGGCGTTGGCCACGAGCTTGGAGGCGTCCCGGAAGTCCCGCAGCGTCCGGTCCGCCATGTCGGACCGCACGAAGGCCTTGGCACGGACGTTACGGACCGTGGTGCGCAGACGAAGCCCGAGTCTCAGCACGCCCCTGGCCAGACGGTCGTTGATCGAACGGTCGCGGCTGAGGCCGTCCAGGGCGTCGAAGACCAGCAGGTGGGTGACACCCTCATCCTCCGCCTCCCGATCGGTCCGCATGAGCATGGCGTCGACGCTCTCCGGGTCGTCGCGGACCCGTTCGACGCGGTCGCGCCAGCTTCCCGATGAGCCGGTCAGGGCGAGGACGAGAACAGCCGACCAGATGTGATCAGGATCGTGACCCGACTCGACGAGCGCCGTCAAAGTCTCTCCGCTCGGATAATCCTCGCTGAGTCTCAGCCCGAATCCGGGGTGCGGGCGGATTCGCTCCAGGCGTGCCAGCTGGGATTCCTTGGCCACCAGGCGGCGCTGCTCTTCGTCCAGCAACGCATGGAACCACACGGACTTCCCGACCCCGCGGGCGCCGCGCACGAGCGTGACGTCGGGATCGAGGGCAATCCGATGGGACTCCGGCGTGTACAGAGTCCTGGAGGTGACCTGGAACGTCTCGTTGTCGGTGGCCAGCGGGAGAGCTGCCAGGAGCAGGTCGCGGTGCTGTGACGGGCGGAGGCTCATGTCGGTGATCCGATCAGATCGGCAACCCCTGACGTGAATCCAGAATAGGCCTCCTCGACAACGGCGTCGGCCTGCCATGCGGGCCGATCGGGGTCGAGGCCCACCAGCGAGGCCAGGTGCGGGATGGGCAGTGGCGAGTGGGGGGCCGACAGGTCGTCGCGCGCGGGCGCCAGGAGTTCATCCCAGGTACGGCTCGCGTCGATGTCAGCCGAGGTGAGGTTCTCCTCAAGATCTTCCCAGGTCTGCTTCGCTTCGACGTCGTCGTAGAGCGTCGCCGAGAAGCACTCCTGGGAATTGTCTCGGAATCTGGTCAACTGCGCTTGCTGGTCCTGGTCGGCCGTCGCCACGTGGACGGCGACCATCTTCAGGCGTTCCCGCAGGACTCGCGCCTGATCGGGTCGTCGGGCCCATTCGGCGAACAGTTCGCGGTAGCCCGCCCACGTCGCGGGGGTGTCGGCCGCGAACAGGAGGCTGAGGTCGGCCAAGCGGGTGATGGCGACCGCCGCAATGTCGTGGATGCCGGCCCGGCTGTCGAGCAGCACCACCTCGGGGCGACGGCTGCGTCGCTCCACCTGCTCCTCGCACGCGCTGACGGCGTGGTCCAGACGATGGGCGAAGGACAGCGGGCGATCGCCGGTGGCCGGGGCCGGCGCGTCGGCGTAGATGCGGTTGAGCTTGGGAAGGTAGGAGTAGCCGTCCCGGGCGCGGCCACGTGCCGGTGCCAGCCACACCTCACCGTTTCCCGCGTGTCGGGCGCGAGTGCTGCGCACCACGAGGTCGAGGTCGTGGCCCGACCCGACGGCCTCCTCCACCAGATGGTCGACGACCCCGTGGTCCGGGAGCCCTTCCTCTGGCTGGACGAGCGTCCCGACGCCAGGGGATTCGAGGTCGAGATCGACGACGAGGACCGACATCCCCCGCATCGCCAGACTCTCGGCCAGGAGGAAGGTCGCGGTCGAACGGCCGACCCCGCCCTTGAACCCGTAGAGGGTGACCCGATTCCTGTCGGCTTCCGACGTGGGTCTCGCCCAGTCCGTTCCGGTCACCGTGCGTTCCACCAGGACCAGTCGCCCGTCCGGGCCGTCGCGCATGACGACGGCTTCGGGCAGCGACTCCAGGTCGACGATCCACGGGACGTCCTCGCGGAGACGAACACCGGAGGCGTACGTGCCCAGATGCTGGGACAACCGGTCACCGAGCGACGCCACGGCCCCGGGGTCGTCGATGACACAGGTGATGCGGCCCACCACATCGCGGACGACCGTGACCACCCGGCCAGCGTCACTCTCGGCGAGCGCGACGGCCTGGGCGG
>JBHJOJ010000125.1:0-5833 GCA_050329835.1 Kineosporiaceae bacterium
CGCGGCGCCCGCCTCGCCGTCCCCGCGGCCGGCCGCCGCGTCGGCCGCCCGGCGGCCGGCGAAGACGCCGAGCGCGACCTTGCCGACCCCGGCCGCGAAGCCCTTGACCCCGCCGCCGAGCCGTTCTGCCTCGCGGGTGCCGGCGGTCAGGGCGTCCCGGCTGCGCACCAGCCGGGTGAGCCGCCGGTACGGGCTCAGCAGGATCCACAGGGCGACGCTCACGAGGAAGGCCAGCAGGATGCCGAGCAGGGCGGGGATCCCCGAGCTCGGGGACAGGAACACCCCGTACAGGTAGGCCGCCACCGCCGCGCCGACGGCGAAGACCACGCTGTTGACGACCGCGGCGGCGGCCAGCGAGGCGAGGCCGCTCAGGGTGCCCCGCACCAGCAGCGCCACCAGCGCGACCAGCGGCAGGAACATGATGATCATGCGGATGATCAGGTAGCTGAGCGCCACCAGCACCAGGGCGACCGCCAGGAACGGCAGGATCGCGATCAGCGCGAGCGCGACGATGGCGTGGCCCACCCGGTCGATGCTGCGGGCGCCGGTGAGGTACTCGTAGGCGTCCGGGTCGGTGCGCTCGACGGCCGCCGCCGCCGCCTCCCACTGCTCCTGCTTGGCGGCGAGCAGGTCGGCCCCGGCGCCGTCCGGGTCGGAGCGCACCACCTCGACCTCGGCCCAGCTGAGGGTCGACGCCCGGTACAGCCGGGGACCGTAGGTGCGTGCCGTGGGGGAGGTGGTGTCGCCGAGCGTCCCCGCGACCCACCGGTCGTAGAGCATGGCCTCGACCAGCGGGGACACCGTCGCCACGTCCGGTGACGCCTCCCGGCTGCCCGCCAGGGCCCCGCTGATCGAGATGACGGCGCCCGCCGTGATGTCGTCGGTGACCCCCGAGACCCGGGTGGGGTAGTCCGCGGCGAAGGTCGCCAGCGTGATCGCCACCAGGACCAGCACCGCCGTGCCGATCGCCGCGGACAGCCGGGCCCGCCGGACGCTCACGATCATGACCAGGGCCACCGCCACGAGCACCACCGGCAGGAACGGCTCGGTGAAGCCCGTCATGAGCGCCTCGGACACGTAGCCCACCGGGCGGTCGAGCACCTCCAGCCATCGCTGGTTGTAGACGACGTCGGCCAGGGTCGCGATCACCCCGAGGCACAGCACGGGCACCGCCATGAGGGCGTTCGCCGAGGAGGTCAGCGCCTGGTTGGTGGCCTGGCCCGGGCCGGTGACGCACGAGTCGACGTACATGTGCCAGCGATAGCCGGCGAGGCCGGTGGTCTCGTACACCGTGACGGTGGCGTCGGGGGCGAACGGGTCCGCGTCGGCCGGCGGCGGGTCCGTCGGCACCGGGGTGACGTAGCCGTTGAACCCGCGGTCCGGCGACTGGGGCGCCGGCTCGCCCTGGCAGTCCGGCAGTCCCGGGACGGGCAGGGCGGCCAGCGGTGCCGCCGCGGCCGGGGCGGGCGCGGCGAGCCAGACCACCCCGCACGCCGCCAGGACGGCGGTGACGACGGCGGCCGCGAGGACCTGGGCGCGCCGGCGCGCGCGGGTGGGCGTCAGGCCGCGGGCCACTCGTCCCCCCAGCCTTCGAGCCGGGCTGCGTTGCGGCGGGGGTCGGGGACGGGCACGGACCCGGGCTCCGGCGAGGGGTCGCCGCGGCCCGCCGGGGGTTCCGGCGGTCGGGGCGGGGTCGTGGGCGCCCCCGGCCGCCCGCCGGCCGTGGTGTCGAGCGCCGCCAGGACGTGGGGCAGGTGGCCGAGGTCCCAGCGGATCCGCTCGGTGTAGCCGTCGGCGTCCCGGAAGATGAAGTCGCGGGCCCCCGTGCGCCCGGTCCCCGCCTGGGGCCGGGTGCCGCCCAGGGCGAGCGTGGCGACCGCCCGCTCGTACCCGAGGTCGGTGGGGATGCGCGCCAGCCGCAGCGCGCCCAGCGCCTCCTGGGGGTCGTCGATGCCGCCGATGACGCACTCGTCGATGAGGCCGCCGGCCTCCAGGCTCACCAGGTCGCTGGGCTTCTGGGAGGCCGCCAGCACCCGGGTGTTCCACTTGCGGGAGTCGCGGGCGAAGCGCTCCACCAGGGCCCGCCCGGCCGGGGTGCGGCGCAGGGCGTGCGCCTCGTCGATGACGACGACCTTCCGCTCGCCCATCCGCCGGCCGTAGATCCGGCGCGAGGCGTAGGTGGCCGCGAGGCTCAGCAGCGGCACGCTGATCCGCTCGTCCTCGGTCCAGTTCGTCTCGTCGGCGTCGGTGTCGGGCAGCGTGAGCCCGCCGAGGGTGAAGACCAGCAGCACGGGGTCGGCCGGAGGGCGCCCGCCGCCGGCGAGGGCTGCGCCCGGGTCCTCCCCGGTCCTCCCGCCGTCGCCGTGGCCGTCCGGGAGGGCCGCTTGTCCGCCCTCCCGGACGGCGGCCCGGTCCGCCAGGTACCCGGGGTCGAAGAACAACCGCGCCGCCGGGTACTCGGCGAGGTCGCGCAGCACGTCGAGGATCTCGTGGTCGCGGTCCCGGGCGTCGGCCGCCACGACGTCGAGCACGCTGCCGAGCGAGGCGGTGTGGGCGCCTCCGACCGCCCGCACGGCGCCCCGGACCACCAGGCCCGCCTCCCGCGTGCGCCGCAGCTCCGGCGGCAGCAGCAGCCGCAGGGTGTCGGTGGCGAGCTGCATCCGGCGCCGCGCCGCGAGGTGCCGGGCGTCGGCGACCACCTCGTCGAGCACACGCTCGTACTCCGGGCTGCCGGGGCCGCCGAGGCCCGCCAGCCGCTCGTCGTCCACCAGGTGCTCCCGGCGCGGCTCGGGGATCGCGGTGTACGGCGACAGCGTCCCGGCGGGCGCCCGGAGCAGGTCGATGTGGCGCGACACCCGGCAGATCTCCGGGATCCGGGTGAGCCGCGCCAGCGGCCCGGACGGGTCGAAGACCGTCGTGCTGATGCCACGCAGCGTCGCGTCGTACGCCAGCGCCCCCACGACGACGGACTTCCCGCAGCCCAGACCGCCGATGACGGGCGTGAAACCGGATCGCTCCCGGATCTCCATGGCGTGGTGCAGGTTCCAGGCGACCGCCCGCCGCGAGGTGCCCACGGTGTAGCCGACGTACGACCCGTCCCGGGTGCCCACCGTGCTCGAGACGTGCGGCAGGGCGGCCGCCAGGAACAGGGTCTTGCCCCGCCGGCGGTGCGCCGGGGAGGCCGCCGGCTCCCCGGGGACGAACTCGCGGTGGCCGCCGTACTGGTCGGGGTCGCGGTGCAGCTCGATGCGGTAATCGCGGTACCGGTTGACGGCTGTGTTGACCCGGTCCTCCAGCTCCTCCGGGGTGCCGGCGACCAGGGCCAGGTGGAAGCGGCCGTCGACCCGCGCCACCGCGTGGGCGCCGCCGTCGGAGATCTCGTCCGCCGTGGCGCGGGCCTGGGCGCCGGTCCGGCGCAGGGCCGGCGGGACCTCGACCGACGGCGTGGCCGTGTACTGCTGCTCCTGGTCGACGACCTGGTCGATCCGCGACCGCATGGCGCCGGCCGCCTGCGCGCCGGAGAGGATCCGCACCCGCGCCGACCACTCGACCGGGAACGGCAGCGAGTCGGCGTACGCCATCCACGGCAGGTGCACCTGGGGGATCTGGAGGTCCTCCATCCGTCCGACCGTCAGCACGGCGAGGTAGCGCTCGATCGCGCCGGCCCCTCGCTGGGGACGCGCCACCATCCGGACCCACGGCCGCCCCGGGCACGGGTCGACGTCGAGGGTGCCGGTGAAGAGTCCGACGTCGGTGGGCTCGACGGGCACGGCCAGCCCGTCCACCGTGGTCCGTGGCTCCGGCAGGCCGAGCCCGAGACTGCGGTGGATCAGCCACTCCAGCTCGGCCTGGGTGGCCCGGACGGCGTCCAGCCCCGGTGTCGCGAGGACGGTGTCGAGGCGCACCAGGTCGGCCTCGACCCGGGCCGCGGCCCGGCGCGGGGCGAGGACGTCGACGCCGAGGTAGGTCTCGGTGTCGGCGAAGGTCGACCCTCGCAGGTGGCGCTGCACCGCGACCAGGTGGGCACCCCAGGCCCGCGGGTCCGAGGGCGCCGGGGTGTCGTCGGCCAGGGCCCGGGCCCACCGGTGCACCGGGTACGGCCGCTGCACCGTCCGGCAGTGGATGCTGCGCCCGGCGAGGGCGGCGTAGGTGTCGGCGATCTGCCGGATGAGGGCCTCTCGCCGCTCGTCGCCCTGCCAGGACCACTGCTGAGGGCTGAGCCGGTACCACGCCTGGATCCCGTGGCGGGTCTCGGTGAGGCAGCCGGAGACCCGTCGCAGCGACAGCGGGAGCGGCGGGTAGTCCACCGTCGGCACCCGTCGCGGCGCCTGGTGCCGTGCGAGGGTTCCCCGGTCGCGCCGCCGGGGGAGCCGGGCCGCCGGGAACCTCGTCACCGGCGTCTCCCGTGGTGCAGCAGGGGAAAACGGGCCGAGAGCGGCCCGGCCCGGGCGGCCCGGCGCCGGCACCTGGCCCAGTGGACGGCGGCCCGGACCTCGCCCCGGGCGCAGGCGAGCCAGGCCAGCAGGGGTCGTTCGGCCGTGAGGTACGGCGCGAGCAGGTAGCCCGCGACGAGGGCCACGGCCCCGATGTACAGGGCCCCGGGCCACCCCCCGAACGCCAGCAGCAGCGGCGCCGCCGCCACGGCGGCCGCCGCCGCGGAGATCGCGAGGACCACGTACCGGGGCTGCCCGACGACCGTCCAGCCCCGCAGGTCGATCAGCCGCGGCTGGTAGCGCCAGATGGCGTCGTCATTCGTGATCCGCACGACGGGCCCTCAGTTGAAGAGGAAGTCGAAGATGTCGTCGCTGGTCCCGGTGATGAGGGGGATGCTGATCCCGGCGATGACGAGCGCGATCACGACGATCGCCAGGGTCCCCAGGGCGTCCCCGAGGCTCGAGCGCTTGATCCCGAACAGCAGGATGATCGCCACCACGACGAGGCCGACGCCGAGGACCTGGAGGAGGACCTGGCGAACGCCCTCGACGTTCAGCGGGTTGGCGGAAGCCTCTGCCAGGACGAGGGACAGGTCGGCGATCATGGAACCTCCGGGGCCGGCGCCACGGGATCCGAGCCGGTGCTCATGGATCCTCCGGCGGTTCGGTCAAGGGTCGAGCGAGTCGTCGGGGACGGTCGGCGGAGCGGGGGAAAGGATGTCACGACCTATCCGACGATACGGACGATGTGACGTTCCGTGGAAGACCCAAGACTCTATGTAGTAAGCCGTGGCCAGCAGTGACGTCGCGGCGTGGCACCTGCGGGCTGTCGTGGGTGCCCCAAGGGGCACTTGCGGTCTCGACAGTGTCCACCAGGCGAGACAGCCGGTCACGTCGGTCGGGACGCGGAGGCCCGCGCCCGACTCAGTCGTCGTCGTCCTCCGCCGGGGCGGCCGGGACGTTCGCCCCGAGCCGGGCGAGCACCCGGGCGGTCTCGGCCGCGACGGCCGGGTCGAGCTCGTCCCGCCGGGCCCACCGGGCCGCCCGGAGCGTCGTGTCCGTGGCCAGCCGGGGAACGTCCTCCGCGTCGGCCTCCCGCACCTCCACGAGCCGGTCGAGGAGCTCCTCGCCGCGCTCGCCGTACCGGTCCGGGTCCGCCTCGAGCCTTGCGATGAGGTCGTCGAGACCGGGGTCCGCCGTCTCCGGGGGCGAGGGAGCGGGCGTCGCCGGCGGCGACGCGCTCGCCGTCACGGCAGGCCGCGCGGTGTCCCCGGCCCGGCCCGGGCCCTGCCCCCGGCCGTCCAGCGCCGCTCCCACCAGGATCGCGGCCACGGCCAGCGCGAGGAGCACGGCGACCGCCGGCAGGACGCCCCGGGGCCGTCGCCGGCGGCCCGGGGCGG
>JBHJOJ010000126.1:0-21597 GCA_050329835.1 Kineosporiaceae bacterium
GCCGGCGAGGACCATGAGGTTGTCGTTGTTGCGGCGCATGCGGGCGGCGAGGTGGTCGAGGCGGAAGAGCTGGGCGAGCTGGTCGGGGTCGGCCTCGTCGTTCTCGAGGCGGTCGATGAGGGCGAGTTGGCGTTCGACGAGGGCCTGGGAGCGGCGGGAGAGGTTGACGAAGAGGTCGTTGACGTTGCGGCGGAGTTGTTCCTGGTCGGCGGCGAGGCGGACGGCCTCGACGTGGACGGCGTCGAAGGCCCGGGCGACCTGTCCGATCTCCTCGGTGGTGCGGACGTCGACCGGGTGGACCTGGATGTCCCCGACATCGGCGCCGTCGCGCCCGTCGGGTCCGGTGCCGCGGATCCGCTCGATCGCGGCGGGCAGCCGCTCTTCGGCGATCATGATGGCGTCGGCGCGCAGCCGCCGCAGCGGCAGCAGGATCGACCGCGCAGCCAGCACCGTCACCCCGAACCCCAGCCCCAGCAGGGCGGCGAGGGCGGCCGCCTCGGCGGCGGCCCGCTCGAGCCGGCCCCGTTGCCGGGCGTCCGCCAGCGCCACCTGCCGGTCCTGCAGGGAGCGGCGGACCGCCTCGAACGCCGACGCCGACGCCGACGAGGCGAGGTCCAGCCACCCCCGGGCCGAGACGGCTGGGCCGGGCGACACCGGGCCGGCCGCCGGCCGGGCCTCGGCCGTCACGGCCTGCAGGCCCTCGGCCCGGGCGGCCACGGCGTCCGAGGCCAGCGCCGCATCGAGGGCGAGCACCTGGTCGGGCGCTGCCGCGTCCCGGAACTCCGCGACGGCGGCCAGCCGGGCGGTCTCGGCCGACCGGAGCTCGGCGGGCCCGACGGCCGCCTCTCCCGGGCGGGCCACCACGACCAGGGCGAGGGCGTCCTGCGCGGCGTGCTGGCGGTGCGCCGCGACCAGTGCCTGGCCGTCCCGGCCGACGGACCGGACGGCGTCGGTCACGAGCTCCGCGGCCAGGGCGTCCCCCAGCCGGAGGGCGGCCCCCCCGACCTCGGTCATACCGCGGACCGCCCGGGCGGTGACGGCCCCCCGGGGAGTACCGCCGAGCCCTGAGTCGAGCCCTGAGTCGAGCCCGGTGCGGATGTCGTCGAGGCGGTCGACCGCGGCCGTGACCGAACGGGCCCGGGTGCGGACGTCCTCGCCCGGGTCGAGCACCGCGGTCATGGCCCGGTCCAGGCGCTCGGCCGCGGTGTCCGTCGCGGCCCGTGCCCGGCCGAGGTCGGCCGGGCCGGCAGCCGGCTCCCGCGTCCCGTCCGCGACCGCCACCAGCCCCGCGGCGGTCGCCAGCTGCTCGTCGCCGACCGCTGCGACGAGATCGGCCGCGGCCCGCTGCGCCCGTGACACCCCGGCGTCGGCTTCCGCGGCCGCGGAGGCCGCGACGAGGCCGGCCATCCGCACCCCGCCGAGTGCGACGGCGGCCACCACCGGGATGGCGACCACGGCGAGAACGCGGCGGCGCAGGGACCAGTCCATGAGTCGACGCCAGCCTGTCCGGCGCTCCGGCGGCAGGGAGCGCTGCACCTGGACCCGGTCGCCGACCCGGGGCAGCGGGGGCACAGGCACCGAGTGACGGGTCGGCGACGGCGCGGTCACGGGCCCTCCCGGCGGCGCTCCGAGCGGTACCGTGCGGCGTGCCCGGCGACGACGGCCTCCAGGCGGCTGTCCTGGCCGCCGCCGTGACGGGCGTCGCGACCGGAGACGCCGGCCCACCGACCGCACGGCAAGCGGCTCTCGCCGGGACGGCCCGGCGGCTGGTGGACCGCGTCGTGGGTCGCGTCGACCCGGACGGGCCGGTGGACCGTCAGGTCGCTCAGCTGGTCGCCGCGTCCCGGCTGGCCGACCGGGACACCCGCCTGCTGGCCCACCAGGAGCGGTCCGACCTCGTGGTCTCGGCGGTGCTCTACGGGGGACTGCCGAAGGCGGAGGCGTCCCGCCGCGCCGGGCTCACCCGACAGGCGATCGACCAGGCGATCCAGGCCGAGCTCGCGGTCGACCGGCTGACCGGGCCCGAGTTCGACCGCGCCCGGGCCACGCGCCGGCCGGACCTCGAGATCGAGGGCGCGGCCGACCTCCTCGAGGACGCCGCCGCCGCCGTGCGTGTCGCGGACGCCCGTTGCGAGGCGGCCGCGCCCGTGCGCGACCGACTCGTCGTCCTGCTCGGCGAGCGAGGGCTCGCCACGGCGGAACTCGCCGGGCGGACCGGGCTGAAGCGCGCCATGGTCGACCGGATCCGGGCCCGCGGGCGCGAGGACTGAGCGGCCGCTCGCCGGGCGCGGGCCCCGGGACCCGCCACGGGGCTGCGAGCCGGGACGCGGGTCCCGCCACATCGGCCAGATGGGCGGGCCGTCGGGCGGCACGACCGGGTCGGCGGCGGTGTACCCGTGGCGCAGGTAGAGGTCGCGGTTGCGCGGGTCGTCGGCCTCCAGGTACGCGGGTGCGCCCAGGGCGTCGAGGACGGCATGGCGGCGGGCCAGCAGGGCGGAACCGATGCCGCAGCACCGACGGTGGGGGTGGACGGCGAGGTAGGCAAGGTGGTGGTGGGATGCGGTGGGGCGACGGGCGGCGAGGAGTTCCCGGAGGACGGCGAGGCGGGCGGCGACCTCCGCCGGGAGGCGGAGGGACGACTCCGCCGGGGCCGCCTCGCCCGCCGGGTCGCGGGCCGGGTCGCGGGCTGGACCGCCGGCGGCCGCGGCGGGGAGGTGCGGTGACCACAGGGCGACCCCGTCGAGGCGGCCGCCCGGGTGCCAGGCGGGGACCTCGCCCCGGCCGGCGCTCGCGGTGGCGACGGCGACGTCGCCGAGGTGGAGGACCTCGTCGACGATGACGGCGAAGTACGCCTCCGCCAGGGCCCGGCGGGAGGCGGCGTCGGGTTCCAGCCACCGGGCCACCGCTCCGTCCCGGAAGGCAGCGGCCAGCACCGAGACCGCCGCCGACACGGTCTGGGGGCGGGGGTCGGCGGGCAGGGTGGCGATGCGGGTGGTGGGGGCCATCGCCGTCATGGCGGCTCCAGTGGCTGGACGACGGTCGGACGGGTCCGGTCGGGCGGGCATCGGGATCACCGCACGCGGTCGTGGACGACGCGGCCGTGGGCGACCGTGAGGAGGACCCGGACGTCGGCCAGGGGTGCGCGGTCCGCGGTGGCGAAGCCGGGAGCGGTGACGTCGGTGTCGAGGACGACGAGGTCGGCCCGCCCGCCGGGTCGCAGCCGCCCGCCGTCGGGGTCGTGGTTGACGTGAGCCGAGCCGACGGTGAAGGCGTCGAGGGCCACCGCGAGGGGAAGCCGTTCCCGAGGGTGCAGCGGCGGGACGTCGCAGTCGTCACGGTGGTCCGGCGGGACCCGGGTGACCGCGACCTCGAGCTGGGGCAGGGGGTCGGCTGTGGTGACGGGCCAGTCGCTGCCCATGGCGAGCCGCCCGCCGGCACGGTGGACGGAGGCGAACGGGTACTGCTGCGCGGTGCGTCCGGGGCCGAGGACGGGCACGGTGAGGTCGTCCATCTGGCGGTCGTGCTTGGCCCAGAAGGCCTGGCAGTTCGCGGTGACGCCGAGGTCGGCGAAGCGGGGGATGTCGTCGGGGTGGACGACCTGGACGTGGGCCAGGTGGTGGCGGCGCAATCCGGGGTGGCCGTTGGCCCGCGCCGCAGCGGCGATCGCGTCGAGGGCGTCGCGGACCGCCCGGTCGCCGATGGTGTGCAGGTGCACCTGGAATCCGAGGCGGTCCAGGCGGGTCACGGCCTCGGCGAGGAGGTCGGCGGACACGTACCGCGATCCCGCGGTCGGCCCCGTGGTCGGCCCGGTACCCGTGCCGCTGGGTGGGTCGCCGTGCGCGTCGTGGTGATGGGGCGCCAGGTATGGCTCGAGCAGTGCCGCCGTGCGGTTCTCGATCACCCCGTCCACCATGATCTTGACCGTGCCGGCATGGAATCCGGGCACCCCGGCCGCCGGGCGGGCGGTGCGTGCCTGCTCCCGGCGGTCCACGAAGTCCTCGATCTGGTCGAGGCCGCGGTGGCGGTCCCACCACAGCGCCCCCACCACCCGCGAGAGGAGTCGTCCGTCGGCGGCCAGGGCCTGGTAGGCGTCCTGGTGGTGGGGCATCACCGCGGCGTCCTGCCAACTGGTCACGCCCAGGGCGTGCAGGTGGGCCTGGGCGGTGAGGACCCCGGCCCGCAGCTGGGCGGGTGGGGGCGGCGGGACGGTGCCTTCCAGGAAGGCGTACGCGGCGCCCTCGTGCAGGGTGCCGGTCGGGGTGCCGTCGGGGTCGCGCTCGATCCGCCCGTCGACCGGGTCCGGGGTGTTCCGGGTGATCCCGGCGAGGCGCAGCGCCGCCGTGTTGACCCACGCTCCGTGGACGTCCCGGTTGAAGAGGAACGCCGGGCGCCCGCCGCTCACCCGGTCCAGATCCTCCGCCCGGGGCGCGCCGCCCGCGAAGCACTCGGTCGCCCACCCGCCTCCGACGATCCACTCCTGCTCCGGGTGGGCCCGGGCGTAGGCGGCGACGACGCGCAGGTACTCGTCGCTGCCCAGGACGTCGTGCAGCCAGACCCGCGACAGATCCATCCCCGCCTGCACCGGGTGGGCGTGCGCGTCGACGAACCCCGGCAGCACCAGCCCACCGGACGCCTCGACCACCCGGGTTCCCCGGCCCACCTGACCCAGGGCATCGCCGTCGAACCCGGAGACCACCCCGGCGCGTACCGCCACCGCGGTGTGCCAGTCGCCGGCGACCGCCCGCACCCGGGCCCCCGTCACCACGAGGTCGGCGGCGAAGGTCGTCGCGGGGCCGGTCGCCTGGCCGGTCGCCAGGTCCGCCGCGGTCGCGCCCGGACGGGCCGGGGCGGGGACGGGCGCCGTCATCGGACGCCCCGGTCGATCACGGCCTCCGGAGGCGATCCGGGCGGTGATCCCGGAGGCACCGCAGGCGGGTGCTCGGGTGTCCGGCCGTGCCGCCCCGGAGCAGGACCCGGTGACGGACCGGGCCCACGGTGCTCACCCGTGCGGTGCTCACCCGTGCGGTGTTCACCCGTGCGGTGCTCAGCCGTGCGGTGCTCAGCCGTGCGGTGTTCACCCGCGTGTGGGCCCCACCCGATCCCCTGGAAGACCTCGGGGCGGTGGCGGCGCAGCCAGCCCCCCCACCACACCCCGGCCACGGCCAGTGCGAGGTACCCGACGGGAGCGGCGAGGGCCTGGGCCGGGTCGGTGACGCCGAGCAGGTCGCCGAAGAACACCACGGTCGCCAGGCAGACCGCGGTGAGGACGACCGAGGCCACCCCGGGGGCCACGACGCGGCGCCACACCGTCTCCCGGTCGGATCCATGGCCGGGGTGGCGGGCGAAGTAGGCCAGGACGGCGAACGACGTCGCCGTCAGCAACAGCAGGACCCCGAGCCCGGCCACCACGCTGGCGACGAAGAACAGCCCGCTGATCGGGTCCACCCGCCACCACAGGCAGCCGGCGAGCAACACCCCGCCGGTCGCGGTCTGGGTCAGCGATCCCGCGACCGGTGCCCCGGCCCGGTTCGTGCGCGCCATCCCGGCCGGCAGCACCCGCTCCCGGGCCAGGGCGAACACGTACCGGGCGACGATGTGGTGCGAGGCGAGCATGGCCGCGAACAGACTCGTCACGAACAACACCGCCGCGACGGAGATCACCACGTCCGGGACGTGCGGCGCCGGGAGCACGAAGAACAGGTCCGTGCCGTACCGGGCCGCCGCCTCGACGATGCGGTCCGGCCCGGCGGCCACCGACATCGCCCATGCCGACCCGGCGTACAGCACGCACGCCACCGCCAGCGTCAGGTACACGGCGCGGCCGATCGTGCGCCGCGGGTCCCGGGCCTCCTCCGCGTACACCGCCGGCGCCTCCACCCCGACGAACCCCGCGACGGCCCCGACCAGGATCGCCGCGCCGCCCGCGGTCGCCAGCGCGGTCGGGTCCAGGGTGTCGAACGTGACCACCCCGCCGGCCGGGTTGGCCACCATGACGACGTCGAGCAGGACCACGATCCCGATCTCGGCCAGCACCAGGACACCGAGTACCCGGGCGTTGATGTCCACCCGCAGCACCCCCAGCCACGCCACCACCGCCCACCCCGCGACCGCCCACACCCCCCAGGGCGCCGACACCCCGAGGGGATCCGCGACCGCGGCCACCGCCACCCCGAACGCCCCGTACAGCGACACCTGGATCCCGTTGTAGGCCGCCAGTGCCACCCCCGCGGCCCCGACGCCCGCCGACGGGCCGAGCCCTCGGGCGATGTAGGCGTAGAAGGCTCCCGCGTTCGAGATCCGCCGCGCCATCGCCACGAATCCCACGGCGAACACCGCCATCAGCCCGGCCACGCTCGCGTACGCCACCGGGATCGACGTCTCCCCGATCTGCCCGTACCCGATCGGCACGCCCCCCGCCACCACCGTCAGCGGCGTCATGAAGGACACCGCGAAGAAGAAGACCGGCCACAGCCCCAGCCGGTCCGCGGCCAGGGCGGCGGCCATGGAGCTCCGGGCCCGGCGTGCCGGGTCGGCCGGACGGGAGGCGGTGCGGACCGGGCGGGGGACGGGGGACGGCTCGGGCGGGGGCACGGGGTCTCCTGCTGCTGGGCTGGCGTGGGTGCGGTGCGCGGTGCCGCGTCGCGGGGGACGCGGCACCGCGGTAGGGGTCGGGTCAGGTGCGGTTGGTGAGGACGCCCGCGGCGACGGCGACACGGGAGACCTCGACGAGGGCGAGCCAGGGCGGGGGAAGGTGGGCGATCCGGTCGAGGGCGTGACGGCGCCGGTCCGGATCGGTGTCGGCGAGCACGTCGCCGGCCAGCGGGGTCGCCCAGGCGAGGCCGAGGAGGAAGGTGTCGGCGGGCTCCAGCCGGCGCCCGGCGCGGACCCCGGTGGTGAGCCGGGCCGTCGGCCAGGCGGCCGCGATGGGATCGGTGGGCAGGTACATCACGTCGCGGCGGAGGCCCCGGCGCACCCGGCGCTCCACCGCTGCTCCGGTTCCGGCCAGGCGCCGGCCGACGAGGTGCGGGGCGTCGCGGGCGAGCGCGGCCAGCCAGTCCCGCAGCGGGTGCGTGTCCGGTTCCGCGAGGACCCGGGCCAGCACCTCGGCGGCGACGACGTCGAGGCGCGACGGGTCCTCGCCGGCCGTGCCGGGTCCGGTGGGCCGTCCGGTCGCGACGGCCGCCCGGACCGCGTCGGGACCGACGTCGAGGACCCCGTCCGCGGACGACTCGGCCAGCACGGCCGCGGCGAGCACGGTCCCCGCGGTACGGGCGGGCACGCGAGCACGACCGGACGTGTCGTCGTGGAACAGCCAGTAGGCGTCGTCAGCCAACACGTGAACTCCTGCGGGACGGTCCCGGGCGGTGAGTCGGAGGCGTGGATGGGCGCGGATGCGGTGCTCGTGCCGGACCTCGACCAGCCCGCGGTCGTCGACGTGGCGAGTCCGCCGACGCGCGCGCCGGCTCGTCCTCGGTGTCGCTGCCGGACCGGTCGGCAGTTGCGCGGGGGATCGCGGCCACCCGCTCGGTACGGTGGAGGGTGTCGAGTGACGATTCGATGAAGGACCAGGTGCTCGGCGGCGTCCGGGAGTACATCCGGCAGGTGCTCGCGACCGCCCACGAGATCGTCGACTGGGCCGAGCTGGAGTTCAGGATCCGGTCGGCGTCCCTCTTCGCGGACGACAAGGGGCTGGACCGCAAGCAGGCCTACCGGACCGAGCTGGCGGTCGCCGCCGACGTGTGCACCGACCTGAGCCGGGCCGAGGTCGCGCGCCTGGCCGGACTGTCGGACGAGGGGGTCAGGACCGCCGTCCTCCAGGAGCTGGGGGTGACGTCCGCCCGGGGCGAGGAGTACGAGAGGGCGAGGAGGGATCGCCGCGCCGATCTGTGGGTGGACGACGTCGTCGAGCACCTGGTGCAGGCCGCGGACGTCGTCCGGGTGGCGGAGGCCTGCTCGGCGGGGAGCCGCCTGGTCCGGGACGAGCTGCTCGTCCGGGCCCAGGAACTGGGCGTCCCCGGCAGGCTGGTCCAGGAGTGGAGCGGGCTCAGCGAGTCGGGCGTCGGCGTCGCGCGGCGGCGGGCCAGGGCGGAGCCGGGCGACCGATCGGTCGACCCCCCGGGCCCCGACGCGACGGACTGACGGCGTCCGGCAGGACCTCACACCCGCTCCTGCAGCCGGTCGGCAGCGTCGGTCGGGCCGGTCGGGGCCGGGATGGTCGGCCTGGTCGGCGCGTCGTCGGGAGGGCGTCCCGCGTCGGCCTGCCCGGACCGGCCCACGAGGTACCGGCGTGCCGTCGCCGACCACGGCGCCGCGAGCAGCGCCCCTGTCAGGAGGGCACGGGTGGGTATCGAGTCGGGGACTCGGCGGCGGACCGCCCGCAGGCGCGTGGCCGTCTCGCCGAGTGCCTCGGCCCGGCGCTGAACCGCGTAGCGCGCCACTGCCCTGTCGGCGGAACGAGGCTCCCGGATCGCGATCGCGAGGGCCTCGGCTGCCGCGACGGAATCGGACACCCCGGGACCGAGGCCACCGTCGCCGAGCACGGCCTCGCCCGCCGCATCACCGACCAGGAGCACGCGACCGGACCGGTACGAGTCCGCCACGTGGTGGGCCACCCGCCGGATGGTCGCGGACGACACCGTCCAGCCGCTCGGCCCGACGAGCGCGGCCAGTCGCCGGTGCAGCCGACCCGACCGCTCCTCACCCTCGAGGTCGACGGTGCGGGGATGGGTCCAGTCCAGTCGCCAGGTGTCGTCGCATCGTGGCGTCACGAGCAGGTGGCTGGCCGGGGCCGACGGCGGTGAGAACCACGAGAGCCGCGCCGGCCCGAGACCCCGGAACGAGGCGTCGCCGCGGACGTCGAACGTCAGGACGACGTGGCCGAGCGCGACGGTCGAGGTCGCGATCCCCGACGAGACCCGCAGGGTCGATCGGGGCCCGTCGGCAGCCACCACCCAGGGCGCGGTGACCACTCCGTCACCGAGGAGGAGGGTGACGTCCCGGGGCCCGGGAAGCACGCCCACGACGCGGGCACCGCCCCTGACCTCGACGAGGGGGTGCCGTCCGGCGGCCCGGAGCAGGGCACCGCGAAGCGACGGGTACGGCACGCCGATCGATCGACCCGGGGCGGATCGCGACCGGGAGACGGTGTGCCGGCGGCGCCGGCCCCACCGGATCTCCTCGTGGGCCGGCTGCGAGCCGAGAGCGAGGATCTCCGCCGCGATGCCCCTGTCCGCTCGGTCCCAGACCGCGAGGTCCCCGGGGCCGGCGACGCTGCCCAGGGAGCCGGGCCTCGTCGTGGGCGGAGCCGCCGCGGTGGTGCCGTCGACGCGGTCGAGGACCGTGGACGGGATATCGAGCGAGGCCAGGTGCAGGGCGGCGGTGAGACCCGACACCCCGGCACCCACGATCACGACGGGCGCGTCCGCAGTGGCGGTGCCGAGGCGCCTCGAGTCGTCGCTCCCGTGCTCGGTCGACACAGCTGCCTCCCTCCGTGTTCCAAGTCGATGGCGATTCTGGAGTCGAAGGTGAAGGGTGTCGGGGGCTTCCATCAGGACTTCTCCGTCCGAAGTGACGCTACTGACTTGGCGACGTCGTGTCGAGTTCGCGGCGATGCGCGCCGTTCGTCCTCCACCGGGAGGACGGCACGGCTGCGCCATCAACGGTCCCCGGTGCGCGTCGGCCGTGCGGGTCGCGACGTCACCCTGTGGACACCGGACGAGTTCACCCACACCCGGCAGATCGCGTCCTCGCGCCGGGCGTCATGACCACGGCCCGGGGCTCACCCGCCCCGGACGCTCACCCGACGCTCAGCTCACGGCGTGCAGCGACCGCCCCTGCGGCCCGAGCCCGTCGAGGTCGGCCAGCAGCTGCTCGGTCTCGGGCTCCAGGTCCCCGCCGAGGTCGTCCGCGACCGCCAGCATCCGGTCGACCGCGTGCTCGGTGGCCGCCCGGTTGCCCGAGGCGTGCGTCGCCAGGATCCGGAGGCGCCAGAGCCGCTCGACCCCTGGTTCCACCGTGAGCCCCACCACGGCGGCCTCCTCCGCGGCCCGCCACTGCCCGGCCGCCAGCCGTCGCCCCGCCAGCTCGACCGCGGTGTCCACGATCTCCGTGGTCATACGCTGCTGCGGGTACTCCGCCCACACGTAGCGGCGGGCGCGGGCGCCCTCGAACGGCCGCCCGCGCACCAGCCCGAGGGCCGCGGCCAGGTCCGCGGTGCCCGCCTCGCCCGGCCCGTCCGGCAGCAGGTCACGCCACGTCTGCCAGTCCGTCGTCACCCGGACGTCCAGCCGGTAGCCGCCCGCCGCGCTGTGCACCAGCAGGTACGGCCGGCCCCGGTCGTCCGTGCCCAGCCAGCGGCGGAGTTTGCTCACCAGCGTGTTGCGGGCGTTCATGCTGACCCGCCGACCGGGCCAGATCGCGTGGTCGAGCGCGGTGTGCTCACCCCCCGGATGCAGCGCGAGGTATGCGGCGAGCTCCGTGAGCTGGTGCCGTTTGGCGCGCTCGAGCACGCCGCCGGCGCCGATCACCTCGACGGGTCCGAGCAGGAGGATCCGCGGGTGCGGGCCGGGCGCCCACGTGTCGTCGGGCCATTCGGCGGGGTCGGGGTACTGGGTGCTGCCGGGCACGTCGGCCTCCGGGGCGGGGGAGACGGGGACGAGGTCGTGGAGTCGGGGTTCCCGTCGCGGAGTCCCCGCGGCGGCGGTCGGGACGGAGTCGGTGAGGTCGACGGCGGCGAGGTAGGCGGCCAGCGTCCCATCGTCGAGGCGCTGCGGGCGCAACGGCAGCGCGATCGGCCGGAGGAGGGCGTGGGAGTCCTCGCCGGTCCCGCCGCCGGAGAGGTCCAGGTCGAGGGTCCAGGGCCCGAGACCGGTCGCCCCGGTCCCGGTCACGGCCGCGACCGCGGTCCGCGGCCGGGCGGTGGTGAGGGTGTGCAGCGCGGCACGCTGGGTCCCGGTCACCGGTCCGGGCACGACGAGGATCGTCGGTGTCCAGGCGTCCGGCGCCGAGCCGGCGGCCCGGGCATGGTCGAGATCGGGCGTCCCGGCCGACCGCAGCTGCTCCCGGTGCCCGGCGGCCCGGCCGAGCAGCTGGTCCAGGACGGCGTCCAGCGTCGGCGAGTACCGGACCCGGCCGGTGCCGAGGACGTCGTCCAGGTCCGCCCAGCGGCCGACCACCACGACCTCGAGATCGTCGGCCAGCGGGGAGTGCGCGAGGTCGGCGACCATCGCCGCGAGCACCGCCGTGGTGTCCCGGCCGCCGCCCGCGACGCCGAGGTGCCCCACCTGCTCGAGGTTGACGAGCAGGTGGCAGTCCTCGAGGTCGTGGCCGACCGTCAGCAGGGCGGGATACGGGGCCGGGACGTCGACTTCCTCCTCGGGATCGCCGGCCTCGGTCCCGGCGGGCAGGGACCACACGGCCCCGCCCGCCTCGATCCCCCACGCCGGCGGTGGCTCCGGGTCGGGCCGGGCGAGACAGAGCTGGAGGCCGGCGTCGCGGCCCACGCGGACCGTCTGGACCGCCGGAAGGGGCAGCCCGCGCCGGGCCCGGTCGGCGGCCAGGGACCGCAGCGCGCCGGCCAGCCTGGCGAGGGCGGTGGGGTCGGCACCCTCACGCAGCGCCGCCTCCACGTCCGCCGCCCCTCCCCGGGGAAGGGGCAGGTCCGTTCCGTGGCGACGGGCACGCTGCTGTGACCGGCGCCTCGCGGCGAGCAGCGCCACCATGGCCGCGGCCAGCAGCGACCCCACGCCGAGGGTGGTCCGGACGGCCGCCGCCCGGTCGCTCTCGCGGAGTTCGGCGTCCCCGGCCGCCTCGTCCGGGACCGCCGATGGGTCCGCCTCCTCGTCGCCACCCGCTGCCCGGGAGAGCTCGAGGGCACCGACCGGCTCGGGGGGATCGGCGGGCGCGTCGTCGACGGCCGGCGGAGCGGGGCCGGTGACCGGCGGGGACGCGTCGGCACCGGCCGCGGGTGCGTCCTGGGCCGGCTCCGGCGGCTCCGGCGGCACCGGCGGCTCCGGCGGCACCGCGAGCCGCCAGCCGACGTCGATGACGTCGGGGTCGGTCAGCCGTCGCCCGCCGGGCTGGACGATGCCGGCGCTCGCCGCGGCGATCTCCGGGTAGCGCCGCCCGTCGCCGAGGTGCTCCGCCGAGATCGCCCACAGGGTGTCGCCGGGTGCGACGACGTGCACGTTCGCGCCGTTCGGCACTCCGTCGCCCGTGGTCGACCCGGCCGGTGAGTGCGGGGCGGGCTCGGCCGGTACGCGCAGCACCCAGCCGGGCCGGAGCCAGGCACCGTCGGTCAGGGTCGACCCGTCGGGCTGGATGCGGTCGCGGCTGAGCTCGACGATCTCCGGGTAGCGGGCGCCGTCGCCGAGCTCGCGCTCGGCGACGGCCCACAGGGAGTCGCCGGGACGGACGGTCACCTCGGTGAACCCGGGAGCGGTCCGGACGGCCTGGGCGGGCAGGGCGGCCTCGGGCCCCGTCGGGAGGGGTGAGGCGGGCGTCGCCGCGGCCAGGCCGGTGTCCGCGGAGCGCGTGACGGCCGGGGCCGGCTCGGCGGCCGCCGCGGCGCCGGCGGCGGTCGCGCTGCCGACCAGCAGCCCCACCGCTGCGGCGACCAGACCCTGCACCAGGCGCTGCTGCACGTGCAGCGGACCGGGCAGGCGGGGCGCCGCCCGGCCGCGGACCTGCGCCACCAGCTCGACGGCAACGGTCACGGCCATCACGGCCCAGGTCAGCCAGACGACCACCACGAGGCTCGCGAGGAAGGCGGTGCCGTCGTCCGGCCGGGTCAGCAGGACCCGGACGCCGTGCCACGAGGGCAGGCCGGCGGGCAGCGCCGACGTCACGACGCTGTGCGCCCGGATGACGACCAGCGCCGCGGGGACCCCGGCGAGGAGCAGCGTGAGTGCGGCGACGGCGGCGAGCCCGCGCAGGCGCCGGTGCAGTGACATGACGGGCCTACTGCGGGGTGGCGAGGCCGCGGGTGAGCCGGGCTTCCGCCTGGCCGGTGACGGTGATCGACGGCCGGCCGGCGAGCCCGAGGATCAGGGTGGGTCGGGTGGTCGTCGCCGTGACCCGGATCCGGGTGCCGCCCACCACGGTGACGGTGCCCCGGTAGCCGGCGGCGGCCAGGTGGGCCTGGCCGGCCGCGGTGGCGGCGGCGACCTCCGCCCGTGGCGGGCCGCCGCGCACGGAGGCAGGGGCGTCGATGCGCTGCCCGGCCTGGCGGGCGGCCTCGGCGGCGACGGCGTCGGCCTGCTGCAGCGTCCGCAGCAGCAGGCCACCGTCGACCACCAGCCCGACGACCAGGAGCAGGCCCGCCGCGACCACGAGGACGAACGCCGAGACCGACCCCTGCTCGTCCCGGACCGGGGCAGCGCCGCGCCCACCCGGGCCGGGGGTGCCGGGCGCTCTCACGCGCCGGGGTCCTGGACGAGGACCTGTAGCTCGCCGATCCGGACCTGGGCGGTGCTGGTGAGCTGCAGCGGGATGGTCCCCGCGGCGCCGGTGCTCGCCGTCCAGGTCACCTCCCAGGCCGAGGTCGCCGTGACCGGGTAGGCCTGGCCGGGCCGGTCGACGCTGGCCCGGGTGTGGCGGTGGCCGCAGTCGGGGCTCATGGCGTCGCCGTGGGAGTCCGCGTACGGGGTGCCGGGCCCGGGGCAGGTGACGACGGCGCCGTCGCCCATGGACCACTCCACCCGGCTCACCCGGGCGGTCGCGGTGACGCTGCCCGCCCCGGCCGACGCGGTGGCCGAGACCGGACCCCAGGTCGCCGGGGACGGCTCGGCCACCCACAGCCACACCGGCAGCCCGACCAGCCCGATGGAGGCGGGGTCGTCGGGCGTGGGCACCATCCCGATGTCCACCCCACGCAGTCCCATGCTCTCCACCGCGGAGCGGGCGAGCACCTCCGGGTCCACCACCACGACCGCCGGGATCCCGTCGGGCCCGTTCGGCACGGCGACCCAGGCGCCCTGCCCGCCACCGGGCGGGGCGCACCAGTAGTAGGTGGCGTCCTCGCCGGCGTCGCCGACGGTGCCCGCGCCGCCCACGCTCACCGGGACCCGCTGCCCCGCCTCGGTGAGATAGCAGCCGCGTGGCGCCGACCACCAGCCGCCGCCCTGGCTGCAGGGGATCGGTGAGCCGCCGTGGGTGCACAGGCCGGCGGCCGGGCCCGTGCCACCGTCCGTGGCGACGGCGCCGGTCACCCCGGGCGAGCCGGGGGACCGTCCGACGACCACGACGTCCGCCCGGTGGTTGCTCGGCTGATGGACGCCGACCGGATGCTCGTCGGCCGAAGCGGATGAGGGTGGCAGCGCGACCTGAGTCGACACGGCGAGAACGGAGGACGCGAGGGCGAGGGTGGGCAGCCGCCGAGACCTCGTCAGAGTGGACATGTCGCCTCCTCGACGGCGGAACTGTCGGACACGTACCACCCGAGCTGTCCGGTGAAGGGGGACGGCTGGCGGCTCACGGTCGTGGTGTCGATCTGAATCCTTGGGGCTGTGGGATCCGGGGTGAGGGGCGCGCCGCCGGCATCGACGGGGCGGATGGACGTGACGTCGACGCAGGCGAGCACCGTCACAAGACCGGTGACGCCCTCCCGGCCCTCGACAGTCGTGGGGGCGTCGAACAACTCGACCTCCTCCACGACGACCGTGCCCACCTCCGGGGCCCCGATCTCGTCGACGACGCCGGGCCAGGTGTCCAGGGTGATCTGCGGTTCCCGGGAGATGCCCTCGTACATCCGACCGACGAGGACGGCCTGGATGATCGCGTCCAACTCCGGTGTGAGGACGTACACCCCGCCGCGGGCAGCGGCTTCCCGGACAGCGAGCCCGTTGAATCGTGACCGCTCCGTCCGCGCCTCTCGGTACGCGGCCACAGCCTCCGCGGCGGCCTGCTCCTCGGGGGTGGTGGCCTCGGCGGTCGCATCGGTCGCGGGCGTTGCCGACCGGTCCACGCTGGACGCGGCCGGGGCCGGGCTCGGTGTGCCGGTCGGTGTCCCGACGGCGGTGCCGGCGTCACCGGTGCACGCGGCGAGGGCCAGCACGCAGATCACCACTGCTGTGGCGAGGAGAAGGGCGCGCCGGCGGCCGGTCATGTCCGCTCCCGGTAGGTGTCGAGGGGGCTGGTCGCGCTCCGGCTGATGACGTGAGAACCGGGGACCCCCGGGACCCCGAGGTCGGACAGCGCGACGGTGCAGGTGACGGTCGCGGTGACGGTGGCCGGCACGCCCGGGGCCGCCGCGAACCCGCCGGCGGCCACCGTCGTCGACGTCGACCCGCAGGGGGAGTCGGCCAGGGTGGTCCGGGCGACATCGGTGGCCGCCGGACCGGCCTCACCCGCGGCGCGGGCGCTGGACGCGGCGCGGGCGGCGGTGGCCGCGGCGTGCTCGACGGCCTGCGTGGCCAGCGCGAGTCGCCCGCCGGTGAGGACCAGGGCGACGAAGCCCAGCAACGCCGGGACCAGGACGACGAGCTCGACGGACGACGACCCGGCGTCCCGCCCGGCACCGGACCGCCGGCGGCGGGCGGTCATCCGGGGCTCCGCCAGCGCTCGACCGGCCCGGCGGCGGACGCGACCACGGGCCACCCCGGCAGGCCGGGCACGATCGACGGGCCGGTGCCCGACACCGTCACCTCCGCCGTGGCGGCGTCCCGGCGGGACGTCACGGTGACCGCGGTCAGCAGCTCGGTCCCGCCCGCCCGGACGAGGAACGCCTCGGCCCGGGTCTCGCCCGCCGCGGCGCCGGCCCCCTCGACGCGGGCGGCCCCGACGCCCTCCTGTGCCGCCGCCAGCGCGACGTTCCGGGCGTGCCAGTGCAGCCCGCCCTGGACCAGGCCGAGCACGACGAGCAGCAGGACGGGGAAGACCAGGGCCAGCTCGACCGAGCCCGACCCGGTGTCGCCTCGCCGCAGCATGCCCGGCCTCAGGTACCGGAGGTCGGCAGCTGGGCGAGCCACCCCTGGAGGTACCCGGGCAGGAAGGCCGTCACCAGGAGCGCCATCCCGATGACGGCGACCGCGAGCACCACCCACTCGACCGTGCTGAGTCCCCGGTCGTCGAGCGCCCGCCGTCGCCCCCGCCGGGGGGTCCGCCGCTCGCGTCCCGGCCGCCGCGCTCTCGTCTCCACTGGTCTCCCTCCGGCGTCGCCTTCAGGGAAGGTCCGGTGAGGAGTGGAGACGTGACGTGGCCGGCCGGGACGCTCACGCCGACCGGAACCGCCCGCCGCCGGCGGGCTGGTGGCGCTGCTGCTCAGGCCTCGAGCGGTGAGGTCAGCGGGCGCCGAAGTTCTGGACCCACCAGGGCCCGTCCGCCTCGGCGTAGCCCACCCCGAGGTCCTCGAAGTCGCAGTCGAGGATGTTGGCGCGGTGACCGGCGCTGTCCATCCACGCCGCCATGACCTCCTCGGCCGACCCCTGGCCGCGAGCGATGTTCTCGCCGACGGTGCGGTAGTCGTACCCGACCTCGGTGACCCGGTCCGCCACGGACCGTCCGTCCTGGCTCTCGTGCGAGAAGTAGTCGTTCGCCTGCATGTCGTCCGCGTGGCCCTGGGCTGCCAGGGTGAGGGCCTCGTCGAGGACCAGGGCGTCGCAGCCGGCGGCGGCCCGCTCGCCGTTGACGAGGTCGAGGATCTCCTGACCGATCGCGTCGCCCGCCGGCGGGGCCGGGGCACTGGACGGTGCGCTCGGTTCCGAGCTGGGAGGCATGCTGGGGTCGGGGGAGCTGGGCGGGACGCTCGGCGGGGTGGCGGGGACGCTGGGCTCGAGGCTGGGTTCGGGGGAGCTGGGCGGGACGCTCGGCGGGGTGGCGGGCGCGCTGGGTGAGGGCGGGGCTGTCGAGGGAACGCCCGACGGCGCCGACATCGTCGGCGTCGGCAGGGGCGCGATGGGGGCGCATCCGGCGAGCACGGCCGACAGAGCCGTGACGGCGCCTGCGAGGGAGAGGACGTGGAGGGTTCTCGTCGTCTTCACCCCTCCCACACTCATCCCGGGCGGCCCCGGGTTTCGCCTCGCGGCGCCTTCCGGTCCCGGGCCCTCACGCCGGACCCGCCGCGAGCAGCCGCATCCCCTGCGCCACGAGCAGCGTGGCCAGGAACGTCACCGCCAGCAGCACGACCGGGAAGGTCAACCGCTCGGCCCGGGCGTTGGCGCGGGCCTGTTCGGCCTGCAGCAGGCCGACCCGGACGGCAGTGGCCCGGGCGGTCAGGGTGTCGGACACGGCGGCACCGGCCTCCCCGGACAGCCGGAGGATGTCGGCGAGGTCGGCGAGCTCCCGGACGTCGACCTCGTCGGCGACCTGGCGCAGCCGGGTCCACGGGGGCATGCCGAGCAGGCTCGCGCGCTGCAGCTCCTCCCGGAGCCGCGCGAAGGGCCACGAGTCCCCGATCTCGGCGGCCGCCTCCAGCGCCTGGCCCGGCCCGGACCCGCCGAGGCGCTCCAGGGCGACGAGGTCGGCGTACGCGCCGAGGCACCGCGCGAACTCCAGGCGGGCGGCGGCCGCCCGGCTCCGCACCTCGAGGTCCGGGGTGAGGAACAGCAGGGCCGACAGCGCCAGACCGAGGACCACGGGCACCGTCACCGGCCGTCCGAGCGCCAGCCACAGCGCGCTCGCCACCGGCGCGATCGCCAGACCGGCGAGCCCGCGCACCACCTTGTCGCCCCAGAACCGGGCCGGGGACAGCCGCAGCAGGGCGAGGTCGGACTCCGCCGGGGTCAGACCCGGCAGGCGGGGCAGCCGGCGCCCGGCCCAGGTGCCCACCCGGTCCCGGGCCCCGGCGGCGGGCGCCGGAGGCCGGGTGGTCGCGAGCCGGTCGAGGGCGTCCCCCAGCGCCGGGACCGCCGGGACGAGGGAGACCACGGTCAGCGACACCCCCAGCCCGGCGAGCAGGCCGGCGGCGAGCGCCGTCGGCAGCCCCGTCACGTCGCCGCCCCGCCGGGTCGCCCCGTCCCCCCGCGACCCGGGGCGCCCAGCAGGCGGGGCAGCGGCCGGGTGGTGGTCAGTCGCCGCAGCGCCACCAGGCAGCCGGCGAAGACCGCCAGCAGCACCGCGAGCACCACCTGCCCGCCGGGGCTCCGGTACGGGTCGAGGGCCGTGCTGAAAGCGGCGAGCAGGGCGAGGAACCCGACGGTCAGCCCGGTGATCCAGCGCGCCGCCGCCCGCGGGCGCGCCTGGTCGGCGAGCAGCGCCCGCCGGGCGCGCAGCTCGCCGGCGACGGTGTCGCCGACCCGGGTGAGCAGCGCGGACAGACCGGCCCCGCGGCGGCGGGACGCCAGGACGAGGCCGGCCACGAGGAGATCCCCGGTGGCGTCGTCGAGGTCGTCGGCGAAGGCTCGCAGGGCGCCCTCCGTCGGCCGGCGGGCGTCGAGCCGGGCGACGAGCCGGTCGACGTCGGCCCGGATGGCGGCGGGCGCGGACCGGCGGGTGGCGGCGATCGCCTGCTCGAGGCCGACCCCGACCTGCAGCACCCCGGCGAGCCCGCGCGCCCACTCCGCCATGGCTTCCAGCCGGGCGATCGCGGTGGCGGTGGAAGGAGCCGCGAGCAGCCATGGCAGCCCGGCGACGACCGCGGGCACGACGACGACGGCCAGCACCCACCCGGTGGTGAGCCACACCCCGACCCCCAGCCCGGCGCCCACTGCCGCGAGCGCCGCCGTCCGGGCGCCGGGCCGACGCCTCCGCCACCGAGTGGGGCGCGCGACCGGGCGGCCGGGACTCCGGAGGGCACCGGCCGCGCTGACCACCAGTCCACCCGCGACGAGCATCCCGGCCAGCGCCGCCAGGACCGGGCTCACGGCCGCCGCCGCAGCAGGTCCGTGACCCCGTCGTCGACCGCCGTGCCCGCCCGGTACAGGTGGGTGGTGGCGGGCCGGCCCTGCTCGCCCGGGGTGACGGCCACCACCTCGGTGACCTCGCGCCGCCGGCCCGTGCCCGCCGCCCACCCGACCTGGACGATGAGGTCGACGTGCGCGGCGATCTGCCGGTGGGCGAAGGCCTCCGTGACGTGGGCGCCCGCCGCCATGGCGCAGGTCACGAGGCGCTCCACGGCGGCCCGGGCGCTGTGGGCGTGGGTCGTCGACAGGCTGCCGGCGCCGGCCTGCATCGCCTGGAACATCGGCAGCACCTCGGGGCCCCGGACCTCGCCGACGATGACGCGGTCGAGGTTGTACCGCAGGCTGCGCCGCAGCAACTCGGACAGCCCGATCTCGCCGACCGGGGAGCCGTCGCGCCCGGACTCGCTGCTGCCGGTGCGGGCCTCCCACGCGCAGATCCGGGGGTGCACGGCGGGGTCCAGCTGCAGCTCGAACTCCGTCTCGATGGTGCCGATGCTCTCGCCCGGGTCGATGGCCGCCACCAGGGCCCGGGCGAGGGTCGTCTTCCCGACCCCCTGCGGGCCCGAGATCACGACCGAGCGACGGCGCCGCACCGCGTCGGCCAGGTAGTCGGCCAACCGGGGCGGCAGCATCCCGCGCTCCACCAGTCCGGCGAGGTCGATCCGCGACAACCGGTGCCGCCGGAT
Source organism: Kineosporiaceae bacterium (assembly GCA_050329835.1). Taxonomy (GTDB): domain Bacteria; phylum Actinomycetota; class Actinomycetes; order Actinomycetales; family JBBAYJ01; genus JANNOG01. The sequence goes on from JBHJOJ010000126.1 coordinate 19,523, forward strand.
GACGACGAGCGGCCGGGCCGTGACCCCCCAGCCCGACGCCGCCAGGCGCGAGCCGTCGGGCAGCCGCAGGTCGAGCTGCGGGTGCGCGGGACCGAACAGGCGCTCGTGGCGGGCGGCGAGGAACTGCAGGTCGTCGAGGAGCTCCTCGTCGCTGTCCGCGACCGGCGGGCCGGGCTCGACGCGGCCGTCGGCGAACACCAGGTGCACGGTGTCGTGCCCGCGGACCTCGATGTTCTCGATGTCCGGGTCGTCGACGAGGGGCTGCAGGCGCCCCAGCCGGAACAGGGCGTCGAAGGTCGCCCTGGCGAGCGCGTCCCGCCCGCCGCCGGTGAGGACGGCGCCCCGGTCGAGCAGGTCGGCCTCCCACGAGGCCAGCAGGTCCAGGATGATCGCCCGGCCCAGCTCCTCGCGGGCGGGCCCGGCCAGCCCGGGGCGCACCCGCAGGTCCTCGGCGAGGCGCTCGGCGGCCCGGGCGCGCAGCACCCGGACGTCGCCCCAGTCGACGTCGCCGTGGCCGGCGGGGCCGTGGAACGTCGGCCGACCCGGGGCGGTCCGGACCGGGGGTGCGGACCGGGTGGTGGCGGAGGTGGTGGCGGAGGTGGCGGCCGGTGCGAAGTACGGCAGCTCGTGCAGGCTCACGTCGGCGTCCCCGCGAGCCCGTCGGAGAGGACGCTCCGCCCGGCGTCCGCGTCGTGTCCGGCGTCCGCGTCGTGTCCGGTCGGGACCAGGGAGCGGGCCAGCCTCCCGGCCGCGCCGTCCAGCGGCCGGCGGCGACTCCGGGGCGGAGTTCGGCCGTCCGAGTACACCGCGGCGTGGGTCGGCGCCCACGGCAGGGTCCCCAGCACCGGGGTCCCGAGCGCGCGGCCGACCTCGCCCGGCGGGTACGGCTCGCGCCCCACGACCACCAGCCCGAGCCGCCCCGGGGCGCCGGGCAGCGGCGAGTCCGGGGTGCGCAGCCGGGCCCGGGCCACCGCGACCGCGGGCAGGGTGGGGCGCAGCACGAGTCCGACGGTGTCGGCGGCCCGCAGCAGCGCCGCGGGCTCGTGCCGGTGCCCCAGGCGCCCGGCGTCCACGACGACGTCCGTCGCGGGTTCGAGATCGCGCACCGCCACGAGCACCTCGGGCCACAACCGGGCGACGGCGCCCGCCTGCTCGGGTGTGGACAGTCCCGGGACGACGGCCGCCTCGGCCCGGCCGGGCAGGGGGAGGGGCACCTCGCGCAGCGCCTCAGCGAGGGTCCCGGCCTGCGCGGCGAGGACGAGGGCCGCGACCCCGCGGTCGTGGGGCAGCTGCCCCCGGAAGCACCCGGCGAGGATCGGGCTGGCGCCGACCGGGTCGGCCTCGACGACGAGCACCCGCCGGGGCCAGGCGGCCGCCAGGGCCAGCACCGTGGTCGTCACTCCCGGCGACCCGCCCGCCGACGTCAGGGCGACGATCACCCGCGGGCCCGGGAGTCCAGGACCAGCGCCACCCGACCCGTCGCCGCCTGGGCGGCGAGCCCGGGCGCGACCGCGTCCGGGACCAGGACGTCGACGACGGTCTCGCCGGTGTCGGGGACGGCGGTGACGCGGTGCACGACGGCGGGGACCACCGGCGGGTCCGTCGCCGGCGGGTCGTCCTGCGCCCGCGGGGTCCCGACCAGGCGGACCGCATCGCCGGCCGTCAACGGCTCGACCGGCAGCTGCGCCCGCGTGAGCGCGACCCCGACCACCGTCTCCCCCTGGTCGGGCACGACGGCCGAGCTGACGGAGTCGCCGGTCACGATGCCGCCCGCGGGCAGGTCCACCGCGGCGCGCTGCCCGACGAGGTCCGCCAGTCGCCCGGCGAGGACGACGTCCAGCCGGGCGTCCGGCACGAGGCGCGCCGTCGTGAGGTCCTCGGCCGCCAGCGCCTGGCCCCGCTCCACCGGCCGGGCCACGGCGACGATCGTCACCGTGTTCGTCGTGGCCGAGTGCACCCAGGCCGCCAGGACGCCCCCGAACGCGGTGAGGCAGAGGCCGAGCACCAGCAGGGCCGGCCGGCGGCGCAGCCGGGTCGCCGTCACGCGGCGCGGACCGCGTCGCGCAGCCGCCGGG
>JBHJOJ010000127.1:0-10243 GCA_050329835.1 Kineosporiaceae bacterium
AGGGCCGCGGCCAGGAGGGCCGCCCGCCGGCGGCGGCTGCTCGGCATGCCTGTCCCGGGCAGGTCAGACCGCGGTCACGCGGGAGGCCACGGGAACGGTGGCGGTCATCCGGTCCAGCCACGTGCGCGACGGCAGCGACCCGGCAAGAACCACCAGGACGGAGCCGGCCAGCGCCGCCGCGCCCACCCCGGGACCGCCCGTCAGCCAGGCCGCGGCCGTCCCCAGCAGGCAGCCCAGCGCCACGACGCCGCGGACGGCCTCCCGGACCGCGGCACGCCACCCCCCGTCGCGGGTCGCGCGGACCCGCACCGAGGCCAGCCACCTCCCCGGCGTGGTGGCGGCGAGGAGGGTCGAGGGCAGGGTGACGACCAGCCAGACCGCGAGCCACACCCCGAGGACGGCGTCGCTGCCGAGGCGGAAGGGGTACCACGGCGCCGTGACGACGAGGACCGTGGCCACGACGGTGAGCCCGAGGTCCACGGCCAGGGCGAGGGCCCGCCGCGGGGCCCGGGCCGGGGCGGTGACGACGGCCGCGCCCTCGCCGGCGGGCGCCGTCGCGGCCAGGAGGACGCCTGCGCCGATGACCAGCAGCGACCCCAGCCCGAAGCCGCCGGCCGCGACCGGGATGGCGAGGATGCCGACCAGGATCAGGACCTGGCCGGTCCCGGGCAGCACCCGGGTGCCCGACAGCGGGGCCAGGAGCAGCAGGACGGCGACGAGCCCCATGGCGATGCCCCACGCCCGGACGTCCGCGGTGAAGAAGCGGGGCCCGAAGCTGCCGGCGACCACGGCGATGAGCGTGCCGCCGGCGATCCCGGCGGCCGCCGCGCGGACGACGATCGGCCGCCCGGCCGCCTCGGCGGGCGAGGCGGGGCGGATCTCCCCGCCCGTGGTCCGGGCGACGCGGCGCGGGGCCGGGACGGGCGGCGGGTCGTCGAGGGCGGCCGTCATCACCGGGCGCACGCCGCCGGCTCGGGGGCGCCCTGCTTGATGTCGATCCGGATGCCCTCGAGCGTGATGGTGTCCGTCGCGAGGTAGGTGGCCTCGATCCCCGGCCGGCCCAGCGTGATCGTCGACGACGCCAGCGAGAGGTCGTCGGTGACCTCGGCGGTGCCGGCGCCCTTGCCGTCGACGGCGAAGCCGGGACCGAAGGTGATGGAGTCCGCGCACAGCCCGGCGACGTTGAGCCCGAGGCCGCGGATGCTCGTGGGGCCGTTCGTCGAGATCGACAGCCGGTACGGCCCCGACCCGGCCGAGCCGAGCAGGGCCGAGGAGTCGAACTCCTTCTCCAGGAGCAGCCCGTCGATGGCGGTCCGGCTCATGCTGATCTCGCCCACCGGCAGGGCGCCGCCGTTCTCGCCGGAGTTCTGGTCGACGGCGAGCGCGAGCTCGAACTGCTCGCCCTCGATGCTGTCGGCCCGGATCTGGAAGTTGCCGATGTTGCCGAGGTAGAGCGGCAACGACCACGCCGACGACGTCGCGACCAGCGCGAACGCCAGCACGGCCACTGCCGCCGCCGCGGCGTGGAGGTACAGCCTCGACCGCACGAGCATGAGCCCGCCTCCGTCCCCGCCCCCCGGGGGCGGCCGCTGTGCCCGACGCCCGTGTCGGGACGAACCGGACCGTAAACATGCCAGTGGACCGTGTCAAGGTTGCGGCGCGCCCGCGCGAAGGGCTTGACAGTCCACGCTGTCTCATCGGACCGTGTCAGTCATCACTGGCGCGTACGACGAGGTCGCGCCGGAGCCCGAGGAGGGGTGTCATGGCGGTCTACGAGGCGGTGCGCAGCGACGGGACCGAGGTGCGCTGGAGCGACCGGAAGCGGCGGCTGTGGCTGCTGGCCTTCGTCGTCCCGGCGCTGCCGCTCATGGCCTGGGGCCTGGCGACGGCGTTCGACTCGGTCGTGTGGTGGTACTGGGGGGTGATCTTCGCCTTCGGCGTGATCCCGACCTTCGACCTGCTCATCGGCGACGACCCGTCGAACCCGCCGGAGGAGCTGGCCCGGGCGCTGCAGGCCGACCCCTGGTACCGCTGGATCGTGCTGTTCTACCTGCCGGCGCAGTACCTGGTCGGGGGGTGGGCCGTCTGGTACGTCATCACCCGGGAGATGTCCTGGCCGGCGCTGGTCGGATTCGCGGTCACCGTCGGGATCATGTACGGCATCGGCATCAACGCCGCCCACGAGCTCGGGCACAAGAGCGAGAAGCTCGAGCACTGGGCGTCCAAGCTGGCGCTGGCGCCCTCGTGGTACGGGCACTTCTTCGTCGAGCACAACTGGGGCCACCACAAGCGGGTGGCCACACCGGAGGACCCGGCGAGCTCCCGGATGGGCGAGGGCTTCTACCGGTTCTGGCCGCGCACGGTGTTCGGCTCGCTGCGCTCGGCCTGGGGGATCGAGAGCAAGCGGCTGCGCCGCAAGGGCGTGCCCGTGCTGTCCTGGCACAACCGCAACCTCCACGCCTGGGCGTTCTCGGTGGTGGTCTGGGGAGCCGCGCTGGCGTTCGCGATCCCGGGCGGCGACTGGCAGGTCGTCCCGTTCCTCGTGATCTCGGCCGTCGTCGGCTTCACGCTGCTCGAGGCGGTCAACTACGTGGAGCACTACGGGCTGCTGCGGCAGCGGGAGCCGAGCGGCCGCTACGAGCGGGTGCGCCCGGCGCACTCGTGGAACAACAACCACGTGGTGACCAACCTGTTCCTGTACCAGCTGCAGCGGCACAGCGACCACCACGAGAACCCGGCCCGCCGGTTCGTCGCGCTGCGCCACGTCGAGGAGGCGCCGCAGCTGCCCGCCGGGTATGCGGCCATGATCCTGCTGGCCCTGATCCCGCCGCTCTGGCGCAGGGTCATGGACCCACGGCTGGCCGCGCACTACGGCGGGGACCTCACGCAGGCGAACGTGCGGCCCGGCTACCGCCCGCCCGACCTCCGCGGGCCGGGGGCCGAGGCCGTCAGGCCAGCCTGAGGACGGCGCGCGCCTTCCCGAGCACCGCGGCGCCGCCCGCGGTGTCGGCGCGGACGTCGAGGTCGACGCCCGCGGTCCGCTCGGCCGGGTCGACCGCCGTGACGCGGCCGGTCACGATGAGCACGGCGGTGCCGGGATCGGGAACCGGGACCGGACGCGTGAAGCGGCAGGACCACGACACGACCGCCGCCGGGTCCCCGGCCCAGCGGGTGAGCAGCGACGAGGCGGCGCCCATCGTCCACATCCCGTGCGCGATCACGCCGGGCAGACCGGCCTCGGCGGCGATCCGGTCGCTCCAGTGGATGGGGTTGTGGTCGCCGGAGGCCGCCGCGTAGGCGACCAGCCGGGCACGGTCGACCTCCACGGTCAGCTCGCCGAGGGCGTCGCCCACGGCCACGTCGCCGATCGGGCGGCGGCTCACGGGTCGCCGCCCCGGACCACGATCGTCGAGACCACGGTCGCCACCGGCTCGCCGTCGACCGTGGTGACCTCGTTGCGGGTGGTCACCATGGCGTGCCCGCCCGCCGAGCGCACGGCGTCGACGTGCAGGGCGGCCAGCAGCTCGTCCCCGGCGAGGACCGGCCGGTGGTGGGTGAAACCCTGCTCGCCGTGGACGACGCGGGAGTAGTCGATACCCGCCGCGGGATCGGCCACGAGCCGGGCGTCGCTGCGCTGGGCCACGACGACGACGAAGGTGGGCGGGGCGACGACGTCGCGGTAGCCGGCCGCCCGAGCAGCCGCCACGTCGTGGTGGTGAGGGTGGTCGGCGCCGACCGCACGCGCGAAGGCGCGGACCTGCTCCCGCCCCACGACGAAGGGCTCGCCGGGCGGGTAGGACCGCCCGGCGAGCGCCGGATCCACCACGTCCGCCGACCTTCCGCGGAGTGGTCAGCGGGTCTCGCGGTGCGCGGTGTGCTTGTTGCAGCGCGGGCAGTGCTTGGCCAGCTCGAGGCGGTCGGGGTCGTTGCGGCGATTCTTCTTCGTGATGTAGTTCCGCTCCTTGCACTCGGTGCAGGCAAGGGTGATCTTGGGCCGGATGTCGGCGCTCTTGGCGGCCACGGGTCCTCCTGTCGGCGTTCGGCTCGACCCAACGCGGCAGGGCGGCCGGGTGTTCCTGTCCTCGTCACCCGGCCGTCGCGGACCGGGTCGGTAGCGGTGGCCGGACTTGAACCGACGACACAGCGATTATGAGCCGCTTGCTCTACCAACTGAGCTACACCGCCCGGGCGGGCCACCGGCCACGAGGTCCTGCCGCCAGCCCGTCAGAGCCCCGATAGGGAATCGAACCCTAGACCTTCTCCTTACCATGGAGACGCTCTGCCGACTGAGCTATCGGGGCCGGCTGGGACAGGGTACACGGCGGTGGGCGCCCGGACGCCGTCACGAGCAGCCGCGGGCCCGGACGTCGACCACCGCGGACAGGTCGGGCGCGAACGTGTACCGGGTGGGGAACGGCGAGGATCCCGAGCACGCGAGAGGCCGTCCGTCGGCACCGCGCGGGGAGTACCACGCGTCGGCGTCGACGACGACGTCCCCGCCCACGGTCGCGAGCGCCGTGACCACGAGGGAGTTGGTCTCACCGTCCGCGGTGACGGCGGTGAGCCAGGTGCCGGCGACGGCCTCGCCCGTGACCGGGTCCAGCTGGACCAGGACGGAGACCTCGGCGCCGCCGCCGCCGCCCGGGCTGGCGTCGGTGTAGGAGGTGAGCCAGCCGGACCCGGTGTACCGGCGCAGGTCGCCGGACGGCTCTCCCTGGGTCCCGACCGCGCTCACGACGACGTACAGCCGGTCCCCGGACCACAGGACGCCGTACGCCCGGCCGTCGTCGCCGCTGGTCTCGAGGTCGTCGCGGCACCACACCTGCTCGCCGCCCTCGAACCGCACCACCCGCGGGTCCTGGTTGTCGCCCTCGACCTGCTGGGCACCGACGTAGACGGCGCCGGACCCCGCGATGACGTGCGGTGCCCCGGAGGCGGCCACCGCGGCCTCGCTGTCGCCGCACGAGAAGGGGTAGACCTCGGCCGGGCCGACGTCGGAGCCGGCGGGCGCGGCCCGCTCCGCGGGGACCGGCACCGTCGGGTCCGAGGCGCTGGGCGGCGGCCCGGCAAGGGGTGCGGGATCGCCGGCAGGACTGCTCGCCGGGCCGCCCGCGGACGACTCAGGAGGCAGGTACTCCAGGGACCGCATGGCGATCCCCGGAGCCGCAGGGAGAGGGTCGCCCGACCCGCCGCACCCGGTGAGCAGCCCCCCCAGGCCGGCGAGGACGGCGACCACCGGGGTCGCAGGACGTCCTGCCATGGGTCGCGACCCTAGCGAGTGATCCCTGCTCGCGGCCTCATCGGGCCGGTTGGGCCGGTGACGGGGCGACCTGCCACAGGCCGTACCGGCTCTCCGAGTCACGGGCCACCAGAGCCAGCAGGCCCGTGACGGACGCCGCGGGCGCCAGGGACATCGGGCCCGGCACCGGACCCACCTGGTCGATGACGAGCTCGCCCGGCAGCGGCCGGACCGGACCGTCGTCCGGGTCCGCCAACCGGATCGGCTGGTCACCCAGCCAGAACTGGAACGCGTTGCCGGTGAGCAGGAACGGGCGGTCGACGACGAGCAGGACGGACTCCGGCGAGCGCTCGACGACGTCGGAGCGCAGCGAGAACAGCTCGCGGATCCCGTCGTCCCGGGGCCGGAAGTTGCGGACCTCGGCCGCGACGGTCCCGGCGACGAGCGCGACCCCGAGAACCGCCACGAGCACCGTCCGCGCGCGGACGCCGCCGCGGGCCCCGAGGACGACGGCACCCACGGCGACCAGCAGCGCGACGGACGCGGGGAGCAGCGGGACGGCGAACCCGTCGAGCGTCCGCCACTCCCAGGCCTGCAGGCCCGGGACGTTCAGCCACAGCGCACCGGCCCCGGCCGGGGCCAGCAGGGTCACGGCGAGCCAGGCGGCGAGGCACAGCACCACCGTGGCCGCGACGGCCGCTCCCAGCAGCCGGCGGCTGAGCCGCCCCGCGATGAGGGCGGCGGCCCCGACGACGGCCAGCAGGCCCCACGCCGGGTCGGCGTAGCGGCCGTAGACGATCATGTCGAGCCGGGCGCCCTCCCCGAAGCGGGTCGACAGGTAGGCGGCACCGACCAGCCATTGGCTGGCGCAGCAGGCGAGCAGCCAGCCGGACCACAGCCGCTCCGGCGACAGCGGCGCGGCCCGCCCCCCCGCGAGGAGGCGCGCCGTCAGCAGGACGCCGCCGAGCACGGACAGCCCGAGCCAGGCGGCGGCTCCGTACCAGGCCTGACCGGCCGCCACCAGCGCCACGAGGTCGACGTAGAGCTGGGTCACCTGCTCCCCCGCGGCCGCGACCCGGCCGTCGACCTGCGGGTACAGGGCCGCCTCGACCCAGCGGTTGAGCAGCCAGCCCGCCCCCGTGAGGCCGGTGATCGCGCCCGCCGCCCAGGCCGGCGCCGGTCGCCGCTCGCGCCATGCGACCCACAGCAGCAGCAGGGCCACCAGCGCGGCGACCGGAGTGGTCCGGGCGTGCACCACCGGCAGGTAGCCGGCGGCAGCGGCCAGCAGGGCGACCGTGCGGACGCTCGCCCGGCCGGCGAGGACGTCCCAGCCGAGCACCGCGACGACCGCCAGCAGGAAGCCGACGAGCACCTCGGGCTGGGTGTAACCGGTGTACAGGGCCCGGCCCGGCGCCACCGACACGACGGCGGCCACCAGCAGGGCGGCCCGCGGACCCGCCCCCACCCGCCGCGCCAGCGCCGCCAGCACCGGGACGGTGGCGAGGACGATGACGACGTTCAGCAGGATCGACGCCTGGTACACCCGGTCCGGGGCCAGGCCCAGCCACCAGAGCGGGAAGGTGAGCATCCCCCAGCCGGCGGCGTACCCGCCCGCGAAGTCGGGGGCCAGCAGCTCGGCCCCGCCCGCACCGGCCAGGAACCGTCCGGCGAGCAGGTAGCCCACCTCGTCCTTGGTCTGGACCGGGGTGGTGGAGTCGGAGACCGCCCACAGCTGGACCGCGGCCACCGCGGCGAGGACGAGGGCGGGCTCGGCCCACGGCCGGCCGGCGAGCGGCCGGACGGCGGCGAGGGCCCGCTGCAGGAGGGCCGCCCACGAGGCGGTCCGGGAGGAGGCGGGCGCCGTCGGGGCGGAGCGGAGGGTTCCGGCGGGCACGGGAGACAACAGTGCCAGAGCCACCCGCGCATCCGGCACGCCCCGGGTCACCAGGACATTACGACCGGATCACACCTCGGCCACCACGAGGGTGCCCCGGCCGGGGACCGCAGCGCTGTCCGGCCGGGTGGCGTCGACGCCGAGACCCTGAGCGAGGCCGGTGCTCACGCCGTGCTGAAGGACCTGGTCGACATCGACGCCCTCGTCGACGCGGTGCACGCCGTCCGGTTGCTCGGGCCGGCTCGGCCTCGATCCCCCCGGCCGCGCGGTGTCGGCCGCGAACATCCACGACGGCCGGTGAGTCGGCGACCGACCGTGGCTCGGGTGACTCGCCGCCGGGCCTCGACCCCCGCCGGTCCCCCGATGTGGGGCCGGCGACCCGTGGGCGCGCCGCCCCTATCCTTGGCGCCGCCCCGTACCTCGGTGTCGCGGCGACCGGTCACCGCCGGCACGGATCGCTCGGGGCGACGCGGTGCCCGCGAGCCAATGCAGGAGGTCACGACGATGACGAGGACCGGGACGAGGACGGGGCGGGTCGCCACGATGCGCCGCAAGGCGCTCGTCACGCTCGTCGCAGCCGGCACGGCAGTCGCCGCTCTGGCAGCCAACGCGGGCAGCGCGGTGGCCGACGACGAGCACGACGACCTCGTCCGGTTCGCGACCTACAACGCGTCTCTCAACCGAGGTACCGAGGGCCGGCTGATCGCCGACCTGTCGGCGCCCTCCGACGCCCAGGCGAGCGCCGTCGCCGAGGTGATCCAGCGACTGGCGCCCGACGTCGTGCTGATCAACGAGTTCGACTACGACGACGGCCACGTCGCCCTCCGGTTGTTCCAGGACAACTACCTGTCGCGGTCGCACAACGGGTCGACGCCGATCGAGTACCCGTACCGCTACACCGCCCCGTCGAACACCGGCGTGCCGTCGGGCTACGACCTCGACAACGACGGCACGGTCGGCGGTGGCAACGACGCGCTCGGTTTCGGCCAGTTCCCGGGTCAGTTCGGGATGGCCGTCTACTCCAGGTACCCGATCGAGGAGCACCGGATCCGGACGTTCCAGAACTTCCGGTGGCGCGACATGCCGGGCGCCCGCCTGCCCGACGACCCCGCCACGAGCGCGCCGGCGGACTGGTACGGCGCCGACGAGCTGGCCGTGCTCCCGCTCTCGTCGAAGAGCCACTGGGACATCCCGATTGACGTCGGCGGTGAGCGCGTCCACTTCCTCGTCAGCCACCCCACACCCCCCGTGTTCGACGGGCCGGAGGACCGCAACGGCCTCCGCAACGCCGACGAGATCCGGTTCTGGGCGGACTACGTCGCCAAGGGTCGCGACGCCCGCTACATCTACGACGACGAGGGTCGCCGCGGCGGGCTGCGCGGCAGTCGGTTCGTCATCGCCGGGGACCAGAACAGCGACCCGTTCGACGGCGACAGCGTCGACGGTGCGATCCAGCAGCTGCTCGACCACCGCCGGATCGACGCCGACCTCATCCCCGAGAGCGAGGGAGCGGTCGAGCAGGCGACGCTCCAGGGTGGCGCCAACGCGACCCAGCTGGGTGACCCGCGCTACGACACGGCCGACTTCGCCGACACCACGCCCGGCAACCTCCGGGTCGACTACGTGTTGCCGAGCCGCCGGCTCGACGTGGTCGACGGCGGCGTGTTCTGGCCGCTCAGCACCGACCCGCTGTTCCGCCTGGTCGGCGTGTTCCCGTTCCCCACGTCCGACCACAAGCCCGTCTGGCTCGACGTCCGCGTGGACTGACCGCCGGCCCGACCGAGCCTGGGATTCTCCTCCAGCGCCTGCTTCGCATCGCGTCAGGCCCAGTCCTTCGAGGTCGGCACGCGCGGGGGGACCGGCGTCGACACCACGAAGGAACTCGTGGTCTGGCCGTACATCAGCAGCTGATCGAGGACGGCCTCCAGCGCTTCGATCGTGGCGACGTGGACCCGCAGGAGGAAGCAGTCCTCCCCCGAGACGCGATGGCACTCCGCCACCTCCGGCAGGCCTGCGATCGCATCGCTCAGTCGGTGCAGCTGACCCGGCCCGGGGCGGATGCGCACCCACGTCGCCTGGCTGCGCATCCTCACCGCCGCTGTCGTCCTCGTCGCCTGGCGTCGGCCGTGGCGTCACTGGCCGCACCTGACGGCGTCCGTCCGGCGACTCGTGCTCGCGTGGGGAATCGTCCTGGCTGGCATGAACTCGGTGTTCTACCTCGCGATCGAGCGGCTCCCGCTCGGCACCGTTGCCGCGATCGAGTTCCTCCCCGTCATCGCACTCGCCGCTCTGGCCGTACGGACCTGGCGTAACGCCGCCGCCCTGGTCGGCGCCGTCGGCGGGGTCTGGCTGCTGACCGACGTGCACCTGGCGACGTCCCCCCTCGGCCTCGCCCTCGCAGCCGCGAACGCCGCTCTCTTCGCCGTCTACATCATTCTCGGCCACCGGCTGGCCCGAATGCCGCACCTGTCCGGCATCGACGCTCTCGCCCTCGCCATGATCGTCGCGGCGGTCACCGCCCTGCCCGTGGGAGTCGGCGACGCCCGACCGGCTCTCACGGACCTGAGCCTGCTCGCGGCCGCCGTCGGCGTCGGCGTCTCGTCCTCGGTCATCCCCTACGTCTGCGACCAGCTCGCCATGCGACGCCTCGGCCGGGGCGCCTACGCCCTCATGACCTCCCTGCTCCCGGCCACCGCCACCGTCATCGGTGTCGTCGTCCTCGCCCAGGTCCCGTCCGTGCCCGAGATCCTCGGCGTCGCCCTGGTCGTCCTCGGCGTCGCCCTGCATCGATCTCGGGTGACACCCCCGCCGCACGAGAGCCCCGAGACCCCGGGGCACATCGATCATGACGGCGTCCACGCCCGTGGCTCCGAGTCCCGACCAGCAAGATCATCACACGGATAGTGCACGGACGCCCGCCACCGGCCGCCCACGGCCGGACGCCGCCGGACATGCCGCAGCCCCGCCGGCGGGGCCGGGCGGGGCCGTGACCTGGTGCGACGCCCCGGAGGGGCTGGTGTGGCAGGTGTTGGGTTCGAACCAACGTAGGCTGAGCCGGCGGTTTTACAGACCGCTCCCTTTGACCACTCGGGCAACCTGCCGGGCGCCGG
>JBHJOJ010000128.1:0-5202 GCA_050329835.1 Kineosporiaceae bacterium
CGACCGCGCCCCGGGCCGGTCTCACCGGGGGTCCCCCACCGTCCGCTCGCCCGCCGCCCGGCGGGGGCCGGGGACGGCGCCCGGTGAGACCGCTGCGGCCAGCAGGTCGGCGGCGAGCATCCCGGCGACCACGACCGCGGCCCCGAGCAGGGCGACGGCCTGCACCACCGGGGCGTCCCGGGCACCGACGGCGCTGACGAGCAGCTCGCCGAGGCCGGCCATCCCGAAGATGACCTCGGCGAGGGCGGTCCCGGCCACCAGGCCACCGGTCACCACGGCGAGCACCCGGAGCGCCGTCGGGGCGACGCCGGGCAGGACGTAGCGGAGGGCGACGGTGGCGGCCGGGACCCCCCGGACGACGGCGTCCCGGACGAACGGGCGGGCCGTGACGTCCTCCCACGCACCGCGCAGCAGCCCCGCGGCGAAGGCGGCCGAGGGCAGCGCCAGGGTGAGGACGGGCAGCACCAGCAGGTCGGGCCGCGCCCACGGTGACGTCCCGACGGGCAGCAGCGACACCGTGGGCACCAGGCCGAGCACACCCGCCAGCAGCACCGTGAGCAGGACCGCCACGACGACCTGAGGGACCGCCGCGGTGGCGGCCGTGGCCGCCGTGACCACGGGCCGCAGGACCCCCGGGCCCTCCGCGGCGAGCCACGCGGCGCCCGCGGCCAGCGGGACGGCGAGGACCAGCGACGCCAGCAGGAGAACGCCCGATACCGGCAGCCGCTCGGCGACCACGTCCGCCACCGGGCGGCCGGTGACGAGCGACTCCCCGAGGTCCCCGCGCCCCAGGCCACCGACCCAGTCGAGGTAGCGCTGCGGCAGCGGTCGGTCGAGGCCCGCCTCGGCCCGCAGGTCCGCCAGCTGCGCGGGGTCCACCCGCCCACCGCTGCGGATCTCGACCGCATCACCCGGCAGGGCGGCCGCCGCCATGAAGATCACGAGTGAGGCGGCGGCCAGCAGCACCACCGCCCGCACCACGGCGGCGAGCAGCCCGACCGGCACCTCAGCCGACCCGTTGCACCTGGTCGACGAACCCGGAGGCGAACCCGATGCCCTCGGGCACCCCGGTGACGCCGGGGGCCGCGAGGTCGAGCCGGTCACTCAGCGCCCACACCGCGTATCCGCCCTCGTCGCGCAGCCGGGTCTGCAGATCAGCGAGCAGGGCGCGGCGGGTCTCGGCGTCCGGCTCGGCGAGCGCGGCGTCGAGGTCGGCAGACCACTGCGGGTCGTCCCACGCGGTCTCGTTGGTCGGCGACCCGGGAGTGAGGGCGACCCGGACGACGTCGAGGAACGGGATCCCGCCGAGGTAGGAGACGTAGAACGGCTCCTGGGCGTAGACGTCGACGAAGTACGTGTCCGGCGGCGCCAGCTCCACCTGCGCCCGGATCCCGATCTCCGCCACCTGCTGGGCGACGAGCGTGGCCGCGGTGTCCATCCCGGGGAAGGCCGTCGTCGAGTGCAGCGTGACGTCGACACCGTCGGTGAGTCCGGCCTCGGCCATCAGGCGGCGCGCCTCGTCGACATCGCGCTGGCGCTGCTCGAGGTCGGCGGGGCTCGACGGGTCCTGTGGTGTCAGCAGGTCGTTGCCGACGTCGCCGTAGCCGAGGAAGACCGTGTCGAGCAGCTGCTCGCGGTCCAGCACGAGCCGCACCGCCTGCCGCACCCGGGGGTCGTCGAACGGCGGCGTGTCGGTGCGCATGACGAGCGGGTACAGCGTCGCGCCCGGCCGGGACACCACCTGGATCCCGTCGTCGGTCAGTCCCTCGGCCGCCGCCGGCGGGACCGCGCCGGCCAGGTCGGCCTGGCCCGACAGCACTGCCTCGGCGCGGGCCTGCGGATCGGGGATCGCGGTCACCTCGATCCGCTCGCTCGGCGGGGTGGGCCCCCACCAGCCGTCGTGGCGCTCGAAGACGGCCGTCTGGGCGTCCCCGTCCCCGGGGACGAACGGCCCCGAGCCGGGGACGGGCGCGGTGAAGTCGGCAGAGCCCTCCGGGACGACGAAGGTCGCGCCCTCGAGGGCGGTTCCGACCTCGGCGTAGGGCTGGAGGGTGACCAGTTCGAGGGTGGTGTCGTCGACGACGCTGGACGCCTCGAGGTCGAACATCCGGAGGCGACCGAAGTTCTCCGCCGCCTTCTCCCCCATCCGGCGCAGTGAGAACAAGGCGTCCGCCGCGGTGACGGGGGACCCGTCGGAGAAGACCGCGTCGTCGCGCAGGGTCACCGTCCACCGGGTGAGCGTCTCGTCCGGCTCCCACGACACCGCCAGCCGGGGCTGGGTCTCGCCGTCCGGTCCCGGCACCGTCAGCGGGTCGTAGGTCAGGGCCATGCGGACGACGTCGCTCTCGCCCGGCAGCAGGCCGTGCGGATCGTTCGTCGCCACCGTGGGCGAGCCCTGGGCGGCGTAGCGGAAGGTCTGGGCGACCTCACCGGCAGGGGCGGTGCCGGTGCCGGCGGCCGGCGAGGCCCCCGGGGACTGCGCGGAGCCGGGGTCGCCGGCCGAGCAGGCGGCGAGGAGGGTCGTCGCCAGGGCGGCGGCCAGCAGGGCGGGTCGGGTTCGCATCGGTGCCTTCCGTGAGGAGTGGTGGTGGGCCGGCGGGAGCCGGTGGGCCGTCAGGTGACGTGCGGCGCCAGGGCGGCGTCGAGGAGGCCGGCCACGACCGGCAGGGCCGGCGGGTGCAGCAGGCCGTAGTGGTGGGTGTCGACCCCGACGACCCGCAGCCCCCCCGCGAGGTGGCGGCCCCAGCCGAGGTCGGCGAGCCGGTCGACCGGGGTGTCGTCGACGCCCATCCCGATGCCGGAGTTGCGGGGCGAGGGGCGGTCGGCGCGGACGAGCAGGGTCTGCACCCGGTCGTCGGCGAGGCGTCCGGGCTCGTGGTCGGCCAGCGCCCGCAGGTGCCGCGCGAACACGGCGAGCCGGTCGCCGGCGTCCTCACCGCGCCCGAGCAGCCGGTGGGTGCGCAGGCGCTCGGCGACTGCCACGGCCCGCGCCTCGGGCGGGGCCTGCGCCACCGCGGTCGCGTCGAGGTCGATCCCGAGGAAGGCCTCGAGGGCGTGCAGGTGACGCATCGTCACCCCGAGAGCCACGTCCTCGGCGGTGTCCCCCGGGACGGCGCGGATGTAGGTGGGGTCGTTGGAGTCCAGCATGACGAGCAGCGCGACGCGCTCGCCTGCCTCGTGCAGCTGGCGCGCCATCTCCTGCCCGACCGTGCCGCCCATCGACCAGCCGCCGAGCAGCCACGGCTCCCGCCCACCGGAGCGGGCCATGGCCCGCAGGTACTGGGCGGCGATCCCCGGGACCGACTCCGGTCCCGGACCGCTCACCCCGGCGAGCTCGGGGTCGGTGACCCCCACGACGTCGACCCGTCCGTCCAGCAGGCGGGAGAGCTCGGCATAGCACAGCACGTCCCCGCCGGACGGGTGGGCGAGGTACAGCGTCGGTCGCCCGCCACCCCGTCCCCCCCGCAGCGCGAGGACGACGTCGGCGGGGTCGGGGTCCTCGGGCGGGGCATCGGCGGGCGCCGGATCGGCGGGCGCGGGCGCCGGATCGGCGGGCGGGGCATCGGCTGGCGGGGTGGGTTGCTCGCCCCCCGCCCCCCACGCGGCGTCGTCGCGCGCGAGTGCCCGGACCCGGGCGGCGTGGTCGGCGACGGCGGCGTCGAGGGCGTCGTCCGGCAGCGCGCCGACGAGGGAGTCCCACTGCAGGCGGAGCTCGCCGCGATGCTCGAGGACCTGGTGGTCCAGCCACGTCTGGGGGGTCTGGGCGACGGCGTGAACCTGCTCGCCGGCCCACTCCAGCGCCGCGGTGTCCTCGACCATGTCGTGGACCCCGAGGGCCCCGGTGAACACGACGGGGACCGAGCGCAGCTCGCCGGTCCGGGCCGCCTGCTCGGCCAGCAGCTCCAGGGCCGAGTACTCGCGGTGGTCGAGATCGGCGAAGAGGCGTTCCTGGGTGGCCGCGGCACGCGCGGCGAACGACTCGGGGGCCTGCGGGAGCACCTCGTGGAGGACGAGGGACGTGAAGTCGCCGACCACCCGGTTGACGGCCGGGTCGACGGGCGGGCGGTCGAACAGCGTGAGGGTGACCGCGAACCCCCGCGACCCGGCCCAGTCCGCGAGGACGTCGGTGTACACCGTGAGCAGGGCCGCGGTGGGTGTCACCCGGTGCCGGGCGGCCGCGCCCAGGAACTCCGCCCACTCGGCGGCGGCGATGCGGACCGTGCGCCGCACGAAGCGGGGCGGCCCGTCGGGCTCGGCGACGGGCAGCGCGGGCGGGCCGGGCACGGTGTCGAACCGGGACCGCCAGTAGCCTGCCGCGCGCTGACCGGCCGGTCCATGGCGACGGGCCTCGAGGGCGGCGGCGCAGACCGCGGGGTGCGGGCCGGGTCCCGGCAGGTCGCGGCCCTCGTAGTGGGCCCGGAGCTCGGCCTCGACGATCCACCAGCTGGCGGCGTCGCAGACCAGGACGTCGACCCCGAGGAGCAGCCGTGTCCGCCCGCCCGGCAGCAGGGCCGCCTGGACCTGGATCAGCGGCCAGCGGTCGGACGGCCCCGGCCGGGTCGTCATCCGCTCCCGCAGCGACGCCAGCCGGGCCTCGCGCGCGGCGTCGTCGCGACCGGTGAGGTCGTGCCGGCGGATCCGGTACCACGGGACGGTCGTCAGCTCGCGGAAGCGACCGGTCGCGGTGGTGACCGAGCGCAGCAGCGGGTGCCGGGCGACGACGGCGTTCCACGCCTGCTCGAACCGGTCGAGGTCGAGGTCCGGGCTGTCGTACTCGAGGTAGAAGTGGCACGGCACGCGCCCCCATCGGTACCCGCCGTCGCGTCCCACCCAGTAGGCGTGCTGGACCCGGGTCATGGCGAAGGTGCCCTCCTCGTCGAAGGCGGGCACCTGCGGGTCCGGCTCGGCGCCGGGGGCCGGGCCGGACCCCGGCGTCGCCGACCCCTCGCCGCCGCCGGCGGCGGCGATCCGGGCGGCGAGCTGCGCGACGGTGGGCGCCGCCAGCAGGTCCCGCAGGCTGAGCCGCACCCCGAGCCGGTCATGACAGGCGGCCAGCATCCGCGTGCCGAGCAACGAGTGACCGCCCAGGGCGAAGAAGTCGGCGTCCGCCTCGACCGCCGGGAGCGCGAACAGCTCGCCCCAGATCTCCGCCAGCGTGCGCTGCACCGGGTCCTGCTCCGGGTCCCCGGCCGCCGGGTCCCC
>JBHJOJ010000129.1:0-9780 GCA_050329835.1 Kineosporiaceae bacterium
GGCGTGTACTTCCAGTGGGGGGGACTGCCGAGCTGGATGCAGACGATCGCCAGCGTGTTCCCGCTCAAGTGGATCGCCCAGGGGATGCGGTCGGTGTTCCTGCCCGACAACCCGGCCGCCTTCGAGACCACGGACTCCTGGCAGACCCCGGAGACGGCGATGATCCTGGGGGCGTGGCTCGTCGTCGGACTCGTCCTGGCCCGGCTGACGTTCCGGTGGCTGCCGAAGGGCGACGGGTGAGCGGAGCGGTCGGGGCCGGGGGCCCCCCGGGGCCGGGCCCCGGGCGGCGGCCGCCGCCGGACGCCTGGGCGCGCGGGATCGTCGGCTGGCACCTGGCGTTCTGGCTGCTGTGGGCGCTGTCCGTGGTCGCCGCCCTGATCTGGCACTCCGGCGACGCCTTCGGGCCCATGCCGGTGACCCTCACCCTGCTGGCCGTCCTGGGGGCGGCGTACCTGTGCTTCGGCCAGCCCGCCGCCCGCAGCGAGGGACGGCTGCGCGCCCGCGTCTACCTGGTCGTCGCCGTGGTGGTCCTCGGGCTGCTGTTCTACGTCTCGCCGGGGCTGTCCTTCCTGCTCTTCCTCGCGTTCCCCCAGATGTGGTTCCTCACCGGGACCCGCCTCGAGGGCACCGCCTTCACGATCGCGCTCGGACTCGCCGCCGCCGCCGGGCTGGCCCTGCGCGAGGGGACGCCCGACGCCTGGCGCGGCGCGACGCTGTCGCTGCTGGTGAGCCTCGCCTTCAGCATCGTCCTCGGGCTCTGGATCACCAGCATCATCACCCAGTCCGAGGACCGCGCCGACCTCATCGCCCAGCTCGAGGCAACCCGCGACGAGCTCGCCCGGGCCCACCACGACGCGGGGGTCGTCGCCGAGCGCGAGCGCCTCTCGCGGGAGATCCACGACACCATCGCCCAGGGCCTGACCAGCGTCGTCATGCTGTCCCAGGTGGCCGCCCGGCACCTGACGGGCGGCCGGTCCGGCGAGGCGGCGACGACCGTGGCGGCCATCGAGGACTGCGCCCGGCAGAACCTCGCGGACGCGCGGGCACTGGTCGCCTCGTACTCCGCGGTCGGGGTCGACGACGGGCTGCCCGCGGCCCTGCGCCGCCTCGGCGAGCGCTTCGCCCGGGAGACCGGCGTCGTGGTCGAGGTCCGGATCGACGGGCGGGCGGCCCGGGCGGTCGCCGGTGACCCCGGCCCGCACGCCCGGGCGCACGAGGTGGTGCTGCTGCGCAGCGTCCAGGAGGGACTGGCGAACGTCCGCAAGCACGCCGCCGCGACCCGGGTCACGGTCGCGCTCACCGCCGACGACGACGGACGGACCGCGGTCGAGGTGTGCGACGACGGCGTGGGTTTCGACCCGGACGGGTCGCCGGGACAGGGCTTCGGCCTCGACGGTCTCAGCCGGCGGGCCGGCGAGGTGGGCGGGGAGGTGGCCGTGGCCTCGACGCCGGGCGAGGGGACCGTGCTGCGGGTGGCGGTGCCCCGTGGCTGACGGCGGGCGCGACCCGGAGCCTGGCCGCGCGGAGGTCGCCGCGGGGCTGCGGGTGCTCGTGTGCGACGACCACCCCGTGGTCCGCGCCGGCATCGTGGGGCTGCTGTCGGCCGAACCCGACCTCGAGGTCGTGGGCCAGGCCGGCGACGGCGAGCAGGCCGTCCGCCTCGCCGCCGAGCTGGCGCCGGACGTCGTCCTCATGGACCTGCGGATGCCCCGCGTCGAGGGCCCGGAGGCCACCGCGCGGATCGTGCGGGACCGGCCCTCGGTCGCCGTGGTCGTGCTCACCACCTACGAGACCGACGCCGACATCCTGCGCGCGGTCGAGGCCGGGGCCCGCGGTTACCTGCTGAAGGACACCCCGGCCGAGGAGATCGCGGCGGCCGTCCGGGCGGCGGCGCGCGGGGAGACCGTGCTCGCCCCCGCGGTCGCCGCCCGCCTGGTCTCCCGGGTCCGGGCCCCGGTGGCCCTGACCGGCCGGGAGATCGAGGTGCTCGAAGGGGTGGCCCGGGGCTGGTCCAACGCCGAGGTCGCCCGCCGCCTCGTCATCGGCGAGGCCACGGTCAAGACGCACCTGCTGCGGGTGTTCCAGAAACTGGGCGTGGACGACCGCACGCGGGCGGTGACGATCGCCATGGAGCGCGGGATCCTCCGCCCGCCGTGACGCGCCCCGGGCGACGACACCCGCTGATCCACCACTCTCATACGCCGCACACCTGAGTGGTGTATAGCATGACCTCATGGCTCGGACCAACATCGATCTCGACTGGGACAAGGTCGACATCGTCATGCGCCGGTACGGCCTGCGGACGCGGACCCAGGCCGTGGACCTGGCCCTGTCGCATCTCGCCGGGCGTCCGCTCACCCTCGACGAGGCGCTCGGCATGCACGGGCGGCTCCGGTTCGACGACGTCCCGGCGGATCAGGGGCCGCGAACGGCCGTCACGGCGTGACCGTCCTGGTCGACTCCTCGGTCTGGATCTCATTCGGCCGGGGACGTGACAGCGCGGACGTCCTGCGCCTGCGGGATCTCATGCGTCAGGGAACCGCTGCCACCACCGAGCCCGTGCTCATGGAGGTCCTGGCCGGAGCCCGGGATGCGTCGACCCGGGCGGACGCCCGCTCGCTCCTCACCTCGTTCCGGTGGATCCCGGTCGAGTCGGTCGCGGACTTCGAGGGGGCGGCCACCGTCTACCAGCAGTGCCGTCGCGCCGGCGTGACCCCCCGGGGGCTGACCGACTGCATGATCGTCACGGTCTGCCTCCGGGCGGGCGTGCCGCTGTTGACAGCCGACGGCGATTTCCGCCGGATCGCCGAGGTCATGCCACTGCGACTCGATCCGGGGTCCGGCGACCCGGCTGCTACAGGCTGAGGCCCACCAGCCGGGGCTCCGGCTCCAGGACGATCCCGAAGGCCGCCTCCACGGCCGCCCGCACCTCGCGGGCCAGGGAGACGACGTCGGCGGCGGTCGCGCCGCCCCGGTTCGTCAGCGCCAGGGTGTGCTTGGTCGAGACCGCCACCGGGCCGGGCAGCCCGTGGCCCCGGCCCACGCCCGCCCGCTCGATGAGCCACGCCGCCGGGAGCTTGACCAGGCCGTCGCCCGCCGGCCACCTCGGCGGGTCGCCGGGCACCGCCTCCGCCACCGCATCCGGCACGACCGGGTTGGTGAAGAACGACCCGACGCTCCAGGTGTCCCGGTCGTCCGGGTCGAGCACCATCCCCTTGCCGCGGCGCAGGTCCAGCACCGCCGCCCGGACCTCCGCGAGCGGCGCCCGCTCCCCCACCGCCACCCCGAGCCGCCGCGCCAGCTCGGCGTAGCGGACCGGCTGCGACAGCCCGTCCGGGACGAGGTCGAAGGCCACCTCGAGGACGAGGTAGCGGTCCGTGTCGCCCGGGCCGGCCGACGCGGCCCGCTTGAACCGGGAGTCCCGGTAGGCGAAGGCGCAGTCCCCGGGCGACCACACCTCCTCGCGACCGGCGCGGCGGTCCCACACCCGGACCGCCGCGACGGTGGCCGCCACGTCCTGGCCGTAGGCGCCGACGTTCTGGACCGGGGTGGCACCCGTCGAGCCGGGGATGCCCGACAGCGCCTCGATCCCGGCCAGCCCATCGTCCACGGCCTCGGCGACCAGGGCGTCCCAGTCGTGGCCGGCGGCGACCCGCACCCGGACGGCGCCGCCCGGGGCCGCCTCCCGGGCCACGCCGGCCGAGCGCACCAGGATCACCGTGCCGTCCCAGCCGACGTCGCTCACCACGAGGTTGGAGCCGCCGCCGACCAGCAGGACCCGCTCACCGGCCGTGTCGGCGGCGCGTACGGCCTCGACGAGGTCACCGGTGGTCCCCGCCGTCACCAGGCGCCGCGCCGGGCCGCCCACCCGCAGCGTCGTCAGCGAGGCGAGGCCGGTCCCGGTCGCCACGCTCACGTGGCGAGCCTACGGCCGGGGCCACGGTCACGTGGGAGCCCTGAGGTCGGGCTCCGCGGCAGGTCGTACCGTGGGGCCCTGGCGGCGCTGGGAGGTGACATGGGCGAGGGCCTGCGGATCGGTGAGTTCGCCGAGCGCACCGGGCTCAGCGTCCGCAGCATCCGGTTCTACCACCAGGTCGGCATCCTCCAGCGGCCCACGGTGCGCGGGCGGACCGGGTACTACGGCCAGGACCACGTCGAACGGGCCGAGATGGTGCGGCGGCTGCAGGCCAAGGGGTACTCGCTGGCCGCCATCGCCGACAGCATCGCCACCCAGGTGCCGACGATCCTGCTGGGCGAGGTGACCGGCATGGACCCGGCCACCGCGGTGTGGGACGGCGCGGACCCGTCGAAGATCACCCTCGGCCAGCTGACCGGGATGGTGCCGGTGCTGGCCGATCGGCGGGACCTGGTCGAGCGGCTGGTGGCCCTGGGGCTGCTCGTCCCGGAGGAGGACGAGCGGTTCACGGTGCCGGAACCCCCACTGCTGCGGGCCGGGATCATCCTCGTCAGCCGCGGCGTCCCGGTGGCGGTGGCGCTCGACGAGCTGGAGTACATGCGCGAGGTGCTCGGCGGGGTCGCCGAACGCTTCGCGGGCATCGTCGAGCACGACATGCTCCCGGCGCAGCACCTGGCCGGCCGGGCGACCGGGGAGGTGGCCGTGGACCTGCTACGGCACGTCTGGCCGGCGGTCCTGGTCGCGGTCGGGCAGGTCCTCACCGACGCCACCCACGCCGCCGTCCTCGCCCGCCTCGCCCCGCAGACCCCCGACTGAGTCGGTCGCCCGCCCGGCCCGGGCATCGAGCACGACGAGTGGGATCCTCCGGTCGGTCCGCTCCTGGTAGGCGGAGAAGCGACCGCGGTTGACCGCGTCGAGCCGGCGCCACAGCCGGGCGCGCTCGGTGGGATCGGTCACGGGCCGGGCCAGCACCGCCACCCGGCGCCGGCCCACCCGGACCGTCGCCCGCGGCTGGGCGAGGAGGTTGCGGAACCAGGCGGGGTCGGCCGGGCTCCCCCCGTCGGAGGCCACGACGGCCCAGGCCTCGGCCGGCTCGTCGACCTCGACGTAGACCAGGGCGGCGTGCCGCTCCCGGCCCGTCGACCGCCCGGTGGTGGTGAGCACCAGGGTCGGGACCCCGACGAGGCGATGGCCGACGCGCCCCCCGGAGGCCCGATACAGCCGGACGTGAGCCCGGAAGACCGTCCGCACCAGGCGCGCGGACACCCCGGCGCGACCTTCGCGAGCCAGGGGGGCGAGGGCGAGCAGGGCCAGGGCGATGACGGCCAGCGGCAGCAGGCGGACGGTGGGGGAGCCGTCCTCGTTGCGGACCTGCACGGCGACGGCACCGAGCATGGCCACGACGGCGAGGGCGCCCCCGAGCGCCCGCCAGCCGGGACGGGCCCCGCGGATCCCCAGCGCGAAGCAGGCGACGGCCGCGGCCTCGAGCACGGTCGCCCCCACGGCGACGACGATGGGGACGCCGAGGTCGGCGGCCGTGGCGGAGTGCCCCCGGACGAGGCGGCCGGAGACCACGAGGACGAAGACCACGGAGACCAGGACCGAGGCGACGGCGCTCGCGGCCGCCAGCGCGGGAGCCGGCCGAGACCCCCCGCTCACGGCGCCGTCCCCGGGTCCGGTGCCGGCACCCGCAGCAGCGGTCCCCCGGTGATGGTGCCCAGGTAGAGGTTCCCCCGGTGGGGGACGGCCGAGGCGAGGGTGTGCATCCCGGGCGGCGGGTTCTGCAGGCTGGCCAGGATCTCGCCGTCACCCGAGAGGGCCAGGGCCGACCCGATCCCCCGCCGGTCGGTGGCCTCCGGGTCGCCGGACTGGAGGAACCACGACGAGGGGAGTTTCGCGAGCTGCTCCTTGAGGAAGGGCTGGGACTGGATGCGGTCGATCAGCGGCATCCGGCCCCCGTACACGCCCACCCACAACGTGCCGTCCTCGGCGTGGGCGATGTTGTGCGGCAGCCCGGGCAGGTTGTCGGCGAACGTGTCGACGGTGCCCTCGCGGTCCCCGCCCAGCCAGTAGCGCTGGATCCGGTAACGGTAGGTGTCGGCCACGAGGAGGGCGCGCCCGTCCGGCGTGACCGCCATCCCGTTGCCGAAGCTGAGGTCCGAGGTGACGACGCGGGCGTCCCTGGTCGCGGGGTCCAGTTCGATCAACCGCCCCCAGAACCGCCCCTCGAGGGCCTCGTGCACCCCGTTGTACGGCCCCGGGCGGTGGGAGCCCTCCGTCACGAAGACCGTGCCGTCGGAGGTCACGGCGATCCCGTCCGGGCGGTCGAAGGGGATCCCCTCGATCTCGCGACCCAGCGCCAGCACCGTGTCGACCTGCCCGTCCGGGCTCACCGACAGCAGGCCCAGGTTCCAGTCGGCGACCAGGAGATTCCCGTCGCGGTCGAACCGCACGTCCAGCGGGTTGCCACCGGGCAGGTCCACGAAGGTCTCGACCGCGGGGGACGGCCCGCCGGGGTCGGACACCCGGACGATCCGCGCGTTCGACGCCTCCCCGAAGCCGGTCAGGTCGCGGCTGCCCGCGTAGAGCCGGCCCTCGGCGTCGAACGTCACGTCCTCGGGGTTGCGGATCTCGCCGTCCCCGACGAGGACGCCGTCGCGCAGGGCGTCGTTCTCGGCGAGCACGCCCTCGGCCGCGGGCGCCGGCGCCGGCGACCAGGCCTCGGCGTCGATGGGCGACGGCCACAGCAGGGCGACGGCCGCACCGACCACGATCACCGAGGCGACCGACACCGCGATCAGCCGGGACCGCCGGCGCCGGGCGGGTGCGGGAGGCTGTGCCGTGGCCTGCGGCACGCTCATGATCGTGGATCTCCTCGGGTGTCGGGGGCGGGGCGTCGGCGCGCGGTGGAGCAGGCCCGCCGATCCCCGACCGTAGGAGCGGCGGCCGGGGCGCCGCGCGTCCCGGGACGGCCATTCCCGGGTCACGCCCCCGTCGCCACCCCATGACCGGGGTCACGGTCGCCGTCACGGGGAACCGTGCCCGCACCGGTGCCCCCGGACGCTGTCCTGCCGGCGCCCCCGGCCGTTAGCGTCGACGCCTCGACCGCCCGCCGTGCCGAGGAGGGGAGCAGCAGTGGGGACAGCCGGTCCCGGACGGGATCCCGCCGCGATGTCGCCGCGGCGCGGCGCCGTTCTCCCCCGGGCCGTGGACGCCGTGTACGGCGTCGCGTACGCGGCGGTGCTCACCCTGCTCGTCCTCCAGCAGACTCCCCTGCTCACCGACGCCGTGGGGCGGTCGCGCACCGCGGTCGTCGCCCTCCTGCTCCTGCTGCTGGTGGCCCTCGACCGGTGGGAGCACGCCCGGTGGGGGGTGGCCGCCGGACGTTCCGCGGTGCTCCTCCTGCTGGCGAGGGCCGTCCTCGTGGAGACGACGGTCCAGGTGTCGGGCAACGGCTTCGGACTGATGCTGTACGTGGTGCTGCCGTTGTCGGCCGCGCTGGCCTTCGGCTCGTGGGCGGGGGCCGGCGTCGGGCTCGCGGTACTGGCGGTTTTCGTCGGCAAGCTCAGCATCCACAAGCCGCAGTGGATCGAGGACCCCGCCACCCTCGTCAACGTCGGGCTGTTCCTCGTCACGGTGGTCCTCGTGGTGGCCCTCGCGCGGACGGTGCACTCCGAGACGGCCGCCCGCTCCGCGGCCGAGCGCCTGGTGGACGACCTGCGCGCGTCGCACCGCGCGGTGTCGGGGTACGCCAGGGAGGTCGAGGAGCTCGCGACGGCGAACGAGCGCAACCGGCTGGCACGCGAGATCCACGACAGCCTGGGCCACTACCTCACCGTCATCAACGTCCAGCTGGAGAAGGCGCTGGCGTACCGGGCCCGCGACGGCACCGAGGCCGACTCGGCGGTCACGGCCGCCAAGGACCTCGCCAGCGCGGCGCTCGCCGACGTCCGCCGGTCGGTCGGGGCGCTGCGCAGCCACGAGCCCTTCGTCCTGGAGTCGGCTCTGGAACTGCTCGCCGGCCCGCTCCGCGGCCCGCACCGGACGATCGAGGTCCTGGTGTCGGGCGAGGAGGCCCGGGTGTCCCGGCGCGCCCTGCTGTCGGTCTTCCGCGCCGCCCAGGAGGCCCTCACCAACATGGAGCGGCACTCCCGGGCCCGGCACGTCCGGGTGCGCGTCGACATCTGCGGGGGGACCGGCCAGGACACGGTCCGCCTCAGGGTCTCCGACGACGGTGTCGGCTTTCCCCCCGGCCTGCTGGAGGGCCTGCCGGCGCCCCGGCGCCACCGGCTGGGGCTCTCCGGGCTGGCCGAACGGGCGGAGCTCGAGGGGGGCCGGTGCACCGTCGACAGCTCGCCCGGCGTCGGGACCACCGTGGTGTTCGAGCTGCCCGCCTACGCCCGGCCGGCCCCGTCCGCCGCCGCCGCGCGCGTCCCGGTGGAGGTGCCCTCGTGACGGACCCGGTCCTGGTGCTGGTGGTCGACGACCAGCAGCTGATGCGGGACGGTCTGTCGTCCCTGCTCGACCTGCAGGACGGGGTATCGGTCGTCGGCACGGCCGCCGACGGCGACGAGGCCGCGGCGGCGGTCGCCGAGCTCGCCCCCGACGTCGTGCTCATGGACGTGCGGATGCCGGGGGCGGACGGGGTGGCCGCGACCCGGCGGATCCGCGAGGAGCACCCCGCGTGCCAGGTTCTGATGCTCACGACCTTCGACGACGACGAGTACGTGACCTCCGCGCTGCGCGCCGGGGCGTGCGGCTACCTGCTGAAGGACATGCCCGCGGGTGACCTCGCGCACGCGGTGCGGGCGGCGGCCGCCGGCGTGTACCAGTTGCACTCGGACGTGGCACGGGCAGTCGTCTCCGGGATGGCGAGGACCGCCCCCCGGGTGCCCCGCAGCGGCGGCCTCACGGAGCGGGAGACCGAGGTGGTGCGACTCGTCGGCCGGGGAGCCAGCAACCAGGAGATCGCCCGCCGGCTGTTCCTCAGCGAGGGCACGGTGAAGAACCACGTGTCGCACGTCCTGCGCCGGCTCGACCTCCGGGACCGCACCCAGATCGCCGTGTACGCGCACGAGCACGGTCTGGTCTGAGGCCTCGTCCCGGTCCGGGCTCAGCCGTCCCGACCGGCCCCGGTCCCGCTCCCGCCCTCGCCGAGGAGCTCGGGGACCGACATCCCCTCGGGCACGGCCTCGGCCTCGCGCAGCTGCGCGGCGACCTCCTCCGGGGTGTCCGGCCCGCTGCCCGCGTCGAGCGGGACGGCGGCCGTCCCGGGCACGTCGCCGCAGCCGGCCCCGCCCGCCGGCTCGCCGTCGCGGACCAGCCGGGCGCCGGTCAGCTGCAGTCCCGGAGCCTCCAGCGAGCCCACGTCGGCGCGCAGTTCCTCGACGACGATCGCCACGTCGGTGCTGCCGACGGCGTTGGCCAGCCAGGTGGCCCAGGTGGGCTGGAAACCGGCCTCCGGGTCGACGGCGAACGCCTCGTTGAGCGGTCCGTCCAGCACCCCGCGCAGGAGCCCCAGTTCGGTGATCCCGAGGCCGCGGACGCAGGCCCGGGCGGCGTCCAGCCGCACGCCCCCCGCAGCGGCCACCCCCGACCCTCCGGTGCCGGCGGCGATCCGCAGCGACCCGTCGGGCAGCGGCCGGTCGAGGGTGAGGGCCGACGCGCCCGCCAGGGTGGCGATCTCGAGCCGGACGACGGGGACGGCGCCACCGTCCGGGCCGCTGTCCGGGTCCTCGGCACCGGAGATCTCGATGCCCCGCAGGACGACGTCCCGCA
The DNA here is from genome assembly GCA_050329835.1 of Kineosporiaceae bacterium. Classification (GTDB taxonomy): domain Bacteria; phylum Actinomycetota; class Actinomycetes; order Actinomycetales; family JBBAYJ01; genus JANNOG01. The sequence goes on from JBHJOJ010000129.1 coordinate 9,695, forward strand.
GGACGAGGGTGACGGTGCCGGAGGGCTCGGGGGCGGCGCCGGCCGGGGCCGCGCCGGCCGGGGCAGCGCCGGCGACGGCGCCGCCG
>JBHJOJ010000130.1:0-2410 GCA_050329835.1 Kineosporiaceae bacterium
TCGGCCCGGGCCAGCCAGGCCCGGCCCTCCGGGCCCAGCGCCCCCAGCCGGGCCCGGCCGTCCCCCTGCTCGGCGGTGGTGCGGGCCCGCTCCACGAGCCCGGCCGCGACCTGCACGGGCGGCTCACCATCCGCCTCCCGGGGACCGCCGGGCCGTTCGACGACATCGCCGAGGGCACCCAGGCCCACCGCGGCCAGCCGGATCCGGACCAGGAACCACGCCTGCGCCCGCTCGTCGATGAACCTCAGCGCCCGCCGGATGGTCGCCACCGCCGCCTCGGGGCGGCCCGACCAGCGCTGCTGCTCGGCGGTCGCGGCGGCCACCGCCAGCACGGTGAAGGGGTCGTGGTCCCAGGCGGTGGCCAGCGCTGCCTCGGTGGCAGGCGCGGCCGGGTCACCCCGAGCCGCCTGGACCTGCAGGGCGAGTGCCGCGAGGCGGGCGGCCATGGCGTCGGGGGGCCGGGACCCGGACGGGCCGGCCGCCCGCAGCGCCCGGTCCCAGTCGCCGCGGGTGGTGTGCGCGGTCACCTCGAGCGAGCGCAGTTCCAGCCCGTACGGGCTCCACATCAGCCCCTTGGCGGCGCACCAGGCCAGCGCCGGCTCGAGGACCGCCAGCGCCGCGGCCGGGTCACCCGCGTCGTAGCGGGCCGCGGCCCGGCCGTAGGCCGCCCGCAGGCCCGTCGCCGAGTGCCCCGCCTCGCGCGCCCGGGTCTCGGCGCGGGCCAGCGCCTCGTCCACGTCGACACCCCGCCCGGCGGCCAGGTCCAGCGACGCCAGGGTGACGAGGGCGTCCGCCTCGGCACCCGCCACCGACAGCTCCACGGCCAGCTCCCGGGCGCGCCCCGCGTAGGTGCGGGCCTCCTCCTCGCGGTGCAGGGACAGCAGCGCCCGCGCCGCGAGGGCGGACGCCCACGCCTGCGTCGCGCCGTCACCGGCGGCGGCCGCGAGCTCGATCGACCGCAGGGCCGCGGCCAGCGAGTCCTCGTCCGGGGCATCCGCGGAGAAGCGGTGCTCGGCCAGCTTGCGCAGCGCCAGGGCAGTCGTCCGGTCCGGGTCCGGCAGGCGCAGGCCCGGGATCCGCTCCACGGCCTCCTCGGCGAGAGCGCGGGCCCGCTGGAGCATCCCGGCGCGGCTGGCGGCATGGGCGGTGCGCATGAGCAGGCTCACCACCGTGGTGCCGGTCCGCTCCGCGGCGTCCGGCACCACGTCCCACCACGACAGGGCCTGCTCCAGGTGGTGCCAGGCCTCGGCCGGCGCCCGCAGGGCGTCCGCCTCGTCCGCCGCGAGCAGAGCGGCGGTCAGGGCACCCGGCAGGTCGTGGGACTCCAGGCGGTGATGCGTGAGCTCGGCGGCCGGGGCGAGCGGCGTCCCGCGCTCCGCGGCCCCGGTCAGGGCCCGGGCGTAGGCGGCGTGCAGCCGGGTGCGCTCGCCGGGCAGCAGGTCGACGTAGACGGCCTCGTGGAGCAGGGCGTGGCGGAAGGCGTACCCGTCCGCGCCGTCCGGCTCCAGCAGATGGGCGGCGACCGCCTCGCGCAGGGCCGCCTCGAGGAGGTCGTCCGGTCGGCCGGCGACGGCGCGCAGCGTGGCGTGGCGGACCCGCCGACCGCCGACCGCGGCGAGGCGCACGACGTCGACGGCGCCCTCCGGCAGCGACTCCAGCCGGGTCAGCACGACGTCGGCGAGCCGGGCCGGCAGGGGCTGGGGCACGCCGTCGGCCGCCCCGCTCTCGAGGAGCTCGGCCGCGAAGTACGCGTTGCCCTCGGAGCGCTCGTGGATCCGGCGGGCGGTGTCCGCCGACACCTCGCGGCCCGAGAGCCCGGAGAGGTAGGCCGCCATCTCCTCGGCGGTGAACGGGCGCAGGTCGATCCGCTGCACCACGGGCAGCCGCACCAGCTCGGCGAGGAACATCCGCAGCGGGTGGCGTCGGTGCAGGTCGTCGCCGCGGTAGGACACGACCGCGAGCAGCCGCTCGTCCCGCAGCCGGCGCAGCAGGAAGCCCAGCAGGTCCCGGGTCGAGCGGTCCGACCAGTGGAGGTCCTCGACGACGAGGACGACGGGGCCGCCCGGCGGGCTGCCCGCTGCGGCCAGGGTCGCCGCCACGCCCTCGAACACCTGCAGCTGCCCGAGGTCGCCGCCCTCGCCGGCGTGCCACTCGACGTCGGCGCCGCCCTCGGCCCCGCCCAGGGCCTCGGTGAACGGCAGGTAGGGCAGCCCGGACCCGCCGAGGTCCGAGCAGTGCCCCACGAGGACCCGCGCGCCCGCCGCCCGGGCGCGGTCGGCCAGCTCGGACAGCAGCCGGGTCTTGCCGACGCCGGCGTCCCCCTGGACGACCACCGCGGCCGGCTCCCCCGCGCGGGCGGCGGCGAGCGCGTCGAGGAGGACCGCCATCTCCTCGGCGCGCCCGACGAGCG